>CAYGQZ010000292.1:0-5027 GCA_964352055.1 uncultured Rhodobacterales bacterium | reverse complement strand
GTGATCGGCGAGCAACTGCCTGGTCATGGCACCGTCTACATGGGCCAGTCGCTGAAATTCCTGGCCCCTGTGCGGCCCGGCGACATGGTCTATGCCGAAGTGAAGGTCGCCGATATAGATTTTGCCAAACGACGGGTAAAGCTGGATTGTCATTGCAGTGTGGATGGCAAGAAAGTTCTGGTCGGTGAGGCCATGGTGCTGGCGCCATCGCGCAAATTCGACTGAGCTTTTGACCCTTGGGCTTGTGGGGGCTCTGCCCCGGCGCTGACGCGCCTCCCCCGGGATATTTTTGGCCGAAAGAAGACATGGGGTGTTCTTGCCCTCGCCGCGATGCGCGGCTAGGCATGGCCCATGAGGATCATTCGCGACTACCAGTTTGTTACGCCCGCAGATCGCGGGGCAACCGCCGCCATCGGCAATTTCGACGGGGTGCATCTGGGCCACCGGTCGGTCATTGAACTGGCCCGCAGTGCCATGCCTGCAGCACCCTTGGGGATTCTGACCTTTGAGCCGCATCCGCGTGTCTACTTTGCCCCCGAAGCGCCCCCCTTTCGACTGATGAGCCGGGCGGCGCGCACCAGCCGGTTGGAAAAGCTGGGTGTCGAGCGCCTGTATGAGCTGCCTTTCAACGCGGGCATGGCGGCCCTCAGCCCGCGCGCATTCGCAGAGCGCGTGATCTGCGAGGGTCTTGGCCTGGCCCATGTCGTCGTTGGGGCGGATTTCTGTTTTGGCAACAAGCGTGCAGGCACAGCGGAGGATCTGGTGAAGTACGGGGCCGAAATGGGCTTTGGCGTGACGGTTGCCCCCTTGCTCGCAAAGACAGAGGCCACCGTGTCGTCGACTGCGATCCGTCAGGCCCTGAGTGACGGGCGGCCTCGGGATGCGGCAGCCATGCTGGGCCATTGGCACCGGATCGAAGGCCCTGTGATTGGCGGAGAGCAGCGCGGCCGCACCCTCGGCTATCCAACCGCCAACATGTCGATTGACGGGCTGCACCCGCCAGCATTTGGTGTGTACGCTGTGTTGGCCGACGTTCTGGATGGCCCGCACAAGGGGCAGTATCACGGGGTTGCCTCGATGGGCGTTCGCCCGATGTTTGGCGAGAACCGGCCCAATCTGGAGACCTTCCTGTTTGATTTCTCGGGTGACTTGTATGGCACGCCCTTGTCCATCGCCCTGGTCGAGTATCTGCGGGGCGAAGAGAAATTCGACGGGCTGGACGCATTGATTGCGCAGATGGATGCGGACAGCGCCCGGTCGCGCGCCATTCTGGCCGCCCTATGAGCGATCCTATTCGTCGCGATGGTCTGGCGCACCGATTCTGGGAGCGAAAGCCGCTCAAGTCCATGAATAAGGCGGAATGGGAGGCGCTCTGCGATGGGTGCGGCAAGTGCTGCCTCAACAAGCTGGAAGATGAGGACAGTGGTGAGGTCGCCCTGACCCGTGTGGCCTGCCGTCTGCTGGATGATGCCACCTGTCGCTGCGCGCACTATGAGACCCGTCATCAGTTCGTGCCCGACTGCATCGTGCTGAAGCCGTCGAACATTGACAGCCATGCCTACTGGATGCCAAAGACCTGCGCCTATCGCCTGCTGCATATCGGAGAACCCCTGCCCGACTGGCATCCGTTGATCACCGGCACGCCCGATAGCGTCCATGCGGCGGGTGTGTCCGTACAGGGCATCACCGTCAGTGAGTTCGATGTCGCGGATGACGACTGGGAAGACTATATCATCGAGGAGCCGACCTGATGTTTTTCACCTCGGACAATGCGGGCCCCGTCCATCCGCAGATCATGGAGCGGGTGGTGGCAGCCAATCAGGGCCCCGCAATGCCTTATGGGGCTGATCCGATCATGGACGAGGTCCGGGCCGCGGTTCGGGACATCTTTCAAGCGCCCGAGGCCGCCGTGTACCTGGTGGCCACCGGCACCGCGGCCAATGCGCTGGGGCTGGCCTGCTATACCCAGCCGTGGCAGACGGTGTTTTGCACGCCCATGGCCCATATCAGCGAGGATGAATGCAACGCGCCGGAATTCTACAATGGCGGGGCCAAGCTGACACTGGTGCCGGGAAGCGATCTGATGGACCCTGCGGCGCTGCGTGCCGCGATCGAAGCTGAGGAAACGCGCGGGGTGCATGGGGCGCAGCGTGGACCCGTTTCACTGACCCAAGTGACAGAACTGGGCCGCGTCTACACCCTCGAGACCTTGCATGCCCTGACGGACGTCGCCAAAAGCTTCGGCCTGCCCGTCCAAATGGATGGGGCCCGTTTTGCCAATGCATTGGTCGCCTTGGGGTGCAGCCCGGCAGAGATGACCTGGAAAGCAGGTATCGACGTTCTCAGCTTTGGCGGCACCAAAAACGGATGCATGAGCGTCGAAACGGTCATTTTCTTTGATCCGGCCAAGGCCTGGGAATTTGAATTGCGCCGAAAGCGCGCAGCACATCTGTTTTCCAAGCATCGCTATCTGAGTGCGCAGATGGCGGGGTATCTGGAGAACGGATTGTGGCTGGATCTGGCGGAGCGGGCCAATGGCACCGCCGCTCGGCTGGCAGAGGGGCTGCGTGATGCAGGTGCAGAGCTACTTTATGAGCGTCATGCCAACATGATCTTTGCCGCACTGCCCCGCTCCGTGCACAGGCACCTGCATGACGCGGGGGCCAAGTACTACTTGTGGGGCAGCACATTGGAGGGGTCAGACCCGGACGAGCCTCTGGCCGCCCGGTTTGTTTGTGACTGGTCGCGGACCGCCGAAGAGGTCGACGCGTTTCTTGCGCTGCTTTGACGCGTGATGGTTACGGACGGGTTGAGCACCGCCCGTCACGTGTCAGAGTTTACCGGAGAGATGCGCGTCAAGATCGTCAATCTTGTCCTGCCCCCAGAAGCGCTGATCCCCGTCCACGATGTAGAACGGCGCGCCAAAGGCGCCCTTGTCGACGGCCTCTTCGAGATTGGCGGCATAGGTTTCGGCCCCAGCCAGCAAACCGCTGTCGGCCAGTGCAGGATCAAAGCCCGCCTCGCTGAGGCATGCCTTGATCACATCGTCCTGCGCAATGTCCTTGTCCTCGGCCCAGACGGCACGCAGGATTGCATGCACCAACATGCCCAGATCACCGCCACCGGCATTTTGCGCCGCAATGATTGCATAGGATGACGGGGCCGCGTTGGTCGGCCAGAATGCCGGTTTCAAATTGAACGGCATGTCGTGCTTTTTGGCCTGCCGCACCAGTTCCTGTGCGCGGTACTCGATCCGGTTGATATGCCGGTCTTTGGGCGGTGTGCCCCCCGTGCGCCCAAAAAGCGCAATCACGTCGAGCGGTTTGTAGGTCACGGTCGCGCCATGTTTGGACGCAACGTCCTCGAACCGATGCCCCGCGAGATAGGTGTAGGGCGACAAAGTCGCGAAATAATAGTCGATGTGGGGCATTTCTATCTCCGGTTACGGTGTCAACTGTTTCGCGAGACCGTACGCCCGTGCTAAGCGGTGTCAACATCACGAATCTGTCACATTCTGGTGCTGCGTAGGGGAACACCATGCCAAATAGCCAAGAGCCCAAGCTGATCTCGGGCAATGCCAACCTTCCGTTGGCAAAAGCAATTGCGCGTCGCATGACCATGCATCGCGGCGTCAATGTGGGTCTGGTCGATGCCCGAGTCGAACGGTTCAATGACGGCGAGATTTTCGTGGAGGTGTTCGAGAACGTACGCGGCGAGGACATGTTCATCATCCAGCCCACGTCGAACCCGGCGAACGACAACCTGATGGAACTCTTGATCATGTGCGACGCACTGCGCCGTTCGTCCGCAGCGCGCATCACTGCCGTTATCCCCTATTTTGGCTACGCGCGTCAGGATCGACGGACCAAGGCGCGCACGCCGATCTCGTCCAAGCTGGTGGCCAATATGCTGGTCGGTGCGGGCATCGAGCGGGTTCTGACGATGGACCTGCATGCCGCACAGATACAGGGCTTTTTCGATATTCCGGTGGACAACCTTTATGCCTCGCCGATCTTTGCGCTGGATATCAAGACGCAGTTTGCGGGCCGGATGGATGAATTGATGATCGTCTCGCCCGATGTGGGCGGTGTGGCGCGCGCCCGCGAACTGGCCAAGCGGTTGGATGCGCCTCTGGCCATCGTCGACAAACGTCGCGAAAAAGCTGGCGAAATCAGTGGGATGACCGTCATCGGGGATGTCAGCGACAAGACCTGCCTGATCATCGACGACATGGTCGACACCGCAGGCACCCTGTGCAAGGCCGCGGAGATCCTGATGGAAAACGGCGCCAAGGAGGTCCACTCCTACATCTCGCACGGCGTGATGTCCGGCCCCGCGGTGGAGCGTGTGACCAAATCGGTGATGAAGTCGCTGGTGATCACCGACAGCATCCAGCCGACGGATGCCGTCAAAGAGGCCGACAATATCCGTATCGTGCCCACGGCTCCGATCTTTGCGCAGGCGATCCTGAACATCTGGCACGGCACATCTGTGTCATCTTTATTCGAAGCGGACACGCTAAGCCCGATCTATGACGGGATGTACGCGGCGGAGTGATGTCGCGGAGATCGCTGATGGGTGCGCTGTGCGAATTGGAAGCGCTGTGCAAATGAACCGAGAACAAGCAACCACATGATTGCTTATGTCACCGTCGGTGCCGATGACATCGCGCGAGCCAAACAGTTTTACGAAGCCTTCCTCCCTGCGCTCGGATACGGGCTGGAAGAAGGCCCCGAGGGTCTGAGCTATGCCCTTCCCATGGTGCCGGGTCAGTCAACGGTTCTGCCCGATTTTTACGTAAAGCCCACTTTTGATGGACGCCCCGCCTCGGCCGGGAACGGGGCGATGGTCGCATTCGAGGCCCGCAGTCAGGCGCAGGTCCGTGCGCTGCACGCCGCCGCCCTTGGGGCTGGTGGCACGGACGAAGGCGCGCCCGGTTTTCGTGCAGCCTATGGTCCGCATTTTTACGTCTGCTACCTGCGTGATCCTCAGGGCAACAAGATCGCGCTGTTCTGCAGTGATCCGAC
>CAYGQZ010000291.1:2788-5042 GCA_964352055.1 uncultured Rhodobacterales bacterium | reverse complement strand
CCAGCACGAATTCACGGATCGACCGGCCCCGCGAAATGCGCGCAAGGAACAGGCCCACGAATGGGGCAAAGGCGATCCACCAGGCCCAGTAGAATACCGGCCACCAGCCCTGCCACTGCGCCAGCAGGAAGGCTTCGGAGCCTTCCACACCGTCAGACGCGAACACGTTGAAGCTCATGGCCGGAAGGGCGATGAGGTAATCCCAGATCCCGACGAACATTGCAGTCGCGCCAAACCATGTTGCTCCGAAGATGATGAAAAAGCTCAAAAGGATAATGGACAGCACCATGTTGATGTTCGACAGCCATTTGATGCCTTTACCCACACCCGAAAGCGCCGACAGCGTCGACGCCCCCATGATGACCACCAGAGCCACGACGATGCCAACGAAAGTGGCACCGCCCTCTGCGTCCATCAGGCCTCCGATGCCGATCCGGGTCAGGCCTGCAACGAATTGCTCGACACCGAAGCCAAGCGTCTGAGCGACACCAAGGATCGTTGCCACAACCGCCACGATATCGACGATGTGACCCAGACGGCCCGACAGCGATGAGCCGAAAAGCGGCGTCAACGCTGACCGGATCGTCAGCGGCAAACCGCGCCGGTAGCTGAAGAATGCAAGGCTGAGGCCCGCAACAGCATAGCAGGCCCATGCGCCAAGCCCCCAGTGCAGGAACGACCACTTATACGCCATGCGCACGTTATCGGCAGCGCCGCCCGTCGTAATTCCTTGAATGGTTTCCGGATTGGATCCGAAATGTGCCACCGGTTCAGCCACAGCCCAGGTCAGCATTCCGACACCGATCCCGGCCCCGAACATCATCGAGAACCATGAAAAGTTGGAGAATTCCGGCCTTTCGCCAGGCTGTCCCAGGTTCAGTCTGCCGGCCGTCGGCCAGATCGCCAAGCCAAGACACACGATGATGAAGAATGCGACAACCCATATGTACCAGGCCGCAAAGTTCGCAAGGATAATGCTGTTCAGATCGCCCAGCACCCGGCCCGATTGCGTTGGCCAGAAAATGCACCAGACAACAAGAATGGAAATGATGATTTTACTCACCACAGTCACGTCGACGCTGAATCCCCGGTAAAAACCGGTATCCGCAGTCTTGATCGGAAGCTCCGTCAGTGGAGGTTTGATAGCCATGTAACGTTCCCTGTGTTTCATTTTTATGACGAACAGGAGAACACGGTTTACCGATGAACCAAAATAGTAATTGCCACATTATTGGTCAAACATGGCGCATTTCATGTTGGATCGAACATTGTTGTGAAATTCACCCCGGAAACTTCAGGGGCGCGCATTGATTCTTAACCAAAGTGCCGGATCGGAATTTCCGGATGATTCGCCACAAAAAATGATGATTCGCCACTAGGATATTGTGTATCGCGGAACTGCGACATGCCCCGCACCCATGGCCCCCCGGGCCTGCGAGGCAAAAAGAAGACGCAGCCAAAGGCAACCGATCTGCGTCTGCGTACCCAAGCCTCAGGCCCAGGTCGGCCCGCATAAGCCGAACCGCTGAGCGTTCCTGTCAGCTTTCACAGTGAAGTGCGTGGTTCTGATCAAACCGTTCCCCGCCACCTTGGCGGACCCGGCGACTATGGTCATGAAAACGATCATGTTCGGCGCTGAACAGGACACAGAGATCGATTTCGCGACCACGCTGACCAGGTCTGCGCCAGAAAAGATGACAAAAGGGGCGCCAGAACGGGCCCCTCTCTTTTTGTTTTATCGCGATATGTCAAAGCGCTTTGCGGATCGCCTCGGCATGTTTGGCGATAGCGTCCATATCACCCATCTGCCCCGCGGGACGCATCGGTTTTCCCTCATGACGCGGGTGAATGTGGAAATGCAGGTGAAACACCTCCTGCCCGCCTGCCGCCTCATTGAACTGCTGCAACGTGATCCCGTCTGCGTCAAAGGCCGCTTTGGCCGCATTCGCCACTTTTTTGACCGTGGCCATGACGGCAGCCAGCTGTTCGTCGCTGGCATCCAGCACATTGCGGCAGGGCGTCTTGGGGATCACAAGGCAGTGTCCGTCCGTGCGCGGCATGATATCCATGAAACATAATGTGTCATCATCCTCATATACGCGCATTGACGGGATTTCGCCCCGCAGGATCTTGGCAAAGATATTCTGGTCGTCATAGGCCGTCATGTAACTCTCCGAACCGGTTTGCCCCTGCATAAGTGGATCAGGCGTTCACGTCCACGACGACGCGGCCCTTGACCTGGCCTTTCAGGATG
>CAYGQZ010000291.1:0-2688 GCA_964352055.1 uncultured Rhodobacterales bacterium | reverse complement strand
GGATCAGGCGTTCACGTCCACGACGACGCGGCCCTTGACCTGGCCTTTCAGGATGTCTGCGCCCAATTGCGGCAGATCCGCCAAGGTGGCTGGGTGCACCATGGCTTCCAGCTTGTCCATCGGCAGATCCTTGGCGATCCGGGCCCAGGCTCGGACGCGGTTGTCATAGGGTTGCATGACGCTGTCGATGCCCAAAAGGTTCACACCGCGCAAAAGGAATGGGATGACGGTGGCAGGCAGGCCCGCGCCGCCGGCAAGACCAACGGCAGCCACGCTTGCTCCATATTCCATCTGACCCAGAACACGGGCCAGCATCGCACCGCCCACGGCGTCGACACATCCGCCCCATGTTTCCCCTTCCAACGGGCGTTTGACCGTCTCGTTGATCTCTTCGCGCGCCACGATCTGCGTGGCGCCCAGAGATGTCAGGTAATCAGCCGTCTCGGGACGGCCGGTCACGCCGGCAACCTTGTGACCGAGATTTGCCAGAATGGCTGTTGCAACAGAGCCCACACCGCCCGCAGCCCCGGTGACGAGGACAGGACCAGCCTTGAGGCCGTGATCTTCCAGCGCCATCACAGCCAGCATCGCGGTAAAGCCGGCGGTTCCGACCGCCATCGCCTGACGGGTATCAAGACCTGCTGGCAGCGGCACCAGCCAGTCGGCCTTGACCCGCGCCTTTTGGGAATACCCACCCCAATGGGCCTCCCCAACGCGCCAGCCCGTCAGGACAACCTTGTCGCCGGGTTTATATCGGTCATCGTCAGAGGCTTCGACGGTCCCGGCAAAGTCGATGCCAGGCACATGCGGATACTTGCGGACAAGGCCTCCACCGGGGCCGATGCACAGTCCGTCCTTGTAGTTCACAGTCGAATACTCAACTGCGACGGTCACCTCACCCGATGGCAAATCATCCAGCGACAGCTGCGTTACCGCAGCCGAGGTCTTGCCGCTCTCTTCGTCCTTGTTCACCACCAGTGCATCAAACATCATCATCTCCATTCCGGGGCCAAATCCCCTGCTTCATCTTGCCAACTAAACTCCGGGGGTCCGGGGGCTGGCCCCCGGTCCGGTCGTCACAGCCAGAACGCGTCTTGCACATTGGCATTGCGCATTCCGTCCGGGGTTTCAACCTCAAGGGGCGTGCCTGCGTCCCAATGGGTCATCCGGACCATGCCGATGGACACATTCGTTTTGAAATCAGGCGACCAGGCCGCCGAAGTCACCTGGCCCACGCGCTTGCCATCTGCAAAAACCGGCCAAGGTCTGTCACAACCCGGCACGGCATCTCCATGAATGGAGATGGGACGGATCTGTTGCACAGGCCCTTCCTTAGACACGCGCAACAGCGCGTCGCGCCCGACACAGCCAATCGCGGTCTGGGTATCGCAAAACCTCTGCAACCCACATTCATGCGGCGTGTTGTCGTCGGTCATGTCATTGCCATAGGACAACAGCCCGGCTTCGATCCGCTCGATCAGGTTCGGGCAACCGGCGCGCACGTTCAGGTCGTCACCTGCCTCAAACAGAGCATTCCACAACGGCATGCCGATTTCCGTGCCGTCGACATAGATCTCGAAACCACCCTGCTTGGAATAGCCCGATCGGGCGATGGCCAGATCACGGCCCTCGAACTGGAACATGTCAAAGCGGAAAAAACGAATGTCGCGCACGCGGTCGCCAAAGACACGGGCAACCAGATCATCCGCCTTGGGGCCCTGGATCGCCAGCGGGTTGATATCGGGCTCATCCACCAGCACATCCAGGCGGTAGCCACTGGCAATCCCCTTGACCCAAAACAAAAGGTCACTGTCTGCGATGGAGATCCACCAGCGATCCTCGGCCAGCTTGACCGCAACAGGGTCATTCAGCATGCCACCGGTTTCATCAACGATCGGCACGTAATAGCATTGCCCTGGCAGCATGCGCCGCAGATCGCGCGGGGTCAGCATCTGCATGAGGCGCCCCGCATCAGGGCCGCGCAACTCCACCTGTCGTTCACAGGCGACGTCCCAGACCTGAACATGTTCCTTGAGATGGCGGTAATCGTCCACGATGCTTTCGAACATGGTGGGTAAAAGCATTCGGTTGTACACCGTATAGGCTTTCACACCTGCCGCTTCGACACCGTCGGAAAAAGGAGTGCGCCGCAAGCGGCGTGAAGGAGATATCAAAGCCATTATTCATCCTTTGGCATAAAGGCTAGATCACTGACCGGAGCGTTCAGTCCGGCGGCGGTCATCATCGCATGCACCTGGCCGCGATGATGGGTCTGATGGTTAAACATATGCATGACACACACGGCACGTTCCTGTTTAACGTCGCGTTGCAACAGCCCGGAATACCACAGCAAATCACCTTGCAGGTCGAGCGTGCGCAAGGCATCGGCCCACATGCGGATTGCGCCATCGAGGCGAAAGCGTTCCGCGCTCCAGACGCCGAAGGTCGGAGTGAATTCCTTGTGTTTTTCCGCACCGACGGAAGGCGCCGGAAACCGCGCGTCAAGCCTGCTCATCCAGATCGTGTCAGCCCAAAGCAGATGATTGAGCGTCGCAAAGATCGATCCAAAGAAGGCACCACGATCCTTGCGCAACACATCATCTGGCACCTCCTTGAGAACCGTCGTGATCTGACGGTTCTGCCAGGCGTTATAGCGGGCCATGGTTCGTACATAACCCGCTTCGATCA
>CAYGQZ010000290.1:0-5063 GCA_964352055.1 uncultured Rhodobacterales bacterium | reverse complement strand
CACGCATATGGCGCTGGTCGGCGAGCATATGGGACCACATATCGACAGTACAGTCGTCACCAAGGGAATCGCGGGCGGTCCGGATACGCCACCCGGCTTTCATGCCATTGCGACCATCGTGTTTGCCGATCAGGGCGCAATGGATGCGGCGATGGCAGTCGCAGGGCCTGTTCTGGCCGACATTCCGAACTTCACCAACGTCAAACCCCAGATGCTGATCGGCCAAACCTACGCCTGATCGGGCCTGTCCCCCATCAGGTAGCGCGGGCCTGTGCCGCGCTGTGCGGCACGGTCGGCCGGGTTGTAGAGCGCGCAGGCCTCCAGGCTCAGGCAGCCGCAGCCGATACATCCGTCAAGGGTGTCGCGCAGGCGTTCCAGCTGCGCGATCCGGGTGTCCAGACCAGAGCGGAAGGCGACGCTGATCCGGACCCAATCTGCCTTGGTCGGCGCGCGATGCTTGGGCAACCGGTCAAGCTCAGCCCGGATCTGCGGCAAGGTGAACCCGAATTGCTGCGCGATGATCACGAAACTCAAACGGCGTATGTCCGCCCTTTGAAACCGGCGGCGCCCGGCGTCATTGCGCCAGGGCGAAATCAGGCCCTGCGCCTCATAGTACCGGATCGCCGAAACGGCGAGGCCGGTGCGTGCAGCAATGTCGCCGATGCTCAGACCTTCTGAAATCGCCATGCGAAAAACCTCTTGACCTCAAGTTGACTTGAGGTGGGACAGTGCCTTCAGACACCATGAAAGGAAAGCCAATGATTGCGCAACTTGAACACACCAACTTCACAGTGAAGGACCCGGATGCGACGGCCAAATGGATGTGCGACCTCTTTGGATGGCATGTCAGATGGGCAGGGGCAGCCATGTCGACAGGGCGCACGGTCCATGTGGGCACCGACAACCACTATCTCGCGCTCTTTTCCCCTGGCGCGCCGGGCAAGGCCACCGATGACACTTACACGACGGTCGGCGGGCTCAACCATCTGGCCGTTGTCGTGGGTGACATAAAAGCAATGGAGCAAGCCGTAACGGAACAAGGGTTCACTGCGGTCAACCATGCTGATTACGAACCCGGGCGGCGGTTTTATTTCCACGATCATGACAACATCGAATACGAGGTCGTGCAATACGGGTGACGGGCTTGGGTCTTCTCTGTTCCGGAAAATCCCGGGGGAGGCCGCAGGCCGGGGGCAGAGCCCCCTCGGAAATCGACTTGCATTCCACCGCACCATTGGGTCAGGTAAAGACCTGCACTTTGACAGGCGGCCCTCAACAGGGGCCGCCCTCACATATTCTGGACGCCGCCAATGGAAAAGATTCCGATGACCCGCGCCGGGGCACAAGCCCTGGAAAAAGAGCTCAAGCAGCTCAAGACCGAAGCACGCCCTGCGATCATCAAGGCAATTGCAGAGGCACGCGAGCACGGAGATCTCTCCGAGAATGCGGAATATCACTCCGCCAAGGAAAAACAGTCCTTCATCGAGGGACGCATCAAGGAACTGGAAGGCGTGATTTCGCTGGCCGAGGTGATTGATCCCGCAAAACTCTCAGGATCCATCAAATTCGGCGCAACCGTCACGTTGGTCGACGAAGATACCGATGCGGAAAAGACCTATCAGATCGTTGGAGAATACGAAGCCAACATCGAAAAGGGACTTTTGAACATAAAATCGCCGATCGCGCGGGCCCTCATCGGCAAGGAAGAGGGTGACAGCGTCGAAGTGCGCACACCCGGTGGCGACAAGTCTTATGAAGTCCTGAAAATCAGCTATAGCTGAGGCCATGGCGGAAAAGTCAAACCAGCAGTCACGCCCGACAACGCTCGGGATCTATGACAAACCGCAGGTCACGGCTGTAACCGGCATTGAAGTGGTCGCCCTTGTCCTGTCCGCCATATGGTTGGTCGGATCTGCCGTTTTTTTCCTGATGGGCAGCGACACCCCCGCTGACAGCGTCGATGGCACCCGGTTTCTGGTCACGATGCTTGCGGTCTTCATGCCCGTGGCGATGATATGGGTTGCGGCCATCGCCGCCCGCGCCAGCCGGGTGATGCGCGAAGAAAGCCAGCGCTTGCAGGCGGCCATAGATGGCATTCGCCAGACCTATATTGCGCAACAACACGGGCGTGATACCAGCGTTGAACCCTCAACGGCGCGCAAGCTGGATGACAACCCGGCAGCCATGCGCAAGACGGACACCACGTTCGCGACCATCCAGACCCGCCGTGACAGCGAGCGCCAGCAACACGCCCTGCCACAAGCAAGGCCCGCTGTCGATGACCAGCCCAAACTCGCCCTGGGCACAACCGCAGAAGACATCGCACCGCCTTTGGCCACATCCGATTTCATTCGTGCGCTGAATTTCCCCGAAACCGCCGAGGATCAAGAGGGCTTTGCCGCGTTGCGCAAGGCGATGAAACATCGTGAAACCTCACAACTGGTCCAGGCCGCTCAGGACATCCTGACGCTGCTCAGTCAGGACGGGATATACATGGACGACCTGCGCCCCGATCGCGCCCGGCCCGAGATATGGCGGGAGTTTGCCAATGGCGCGCGCGGGCGCGCCGTTGCGCAGCTGGGCGGAGTGCGGGACCCATCTTCGCTCGCGCTGACGGCCGGGCGGATGAAGCAGGATCCCATATTCCGGGACGCCGCGCACCATTTTCTGCGCCGGTTTGACAAAGCCGTCTCGGCTTTCGCAGAAACTGCGACGGACGAAGAAATAACATTTCTCAGCGACACGCGCACGGCCCGTGCGTTCATGCTGCTGGGTCGCGTCGCGGGCACGTTCGATTGACGTTCAGGCCATAAACCCCGACCATGGGATGTAGCGCACAAGATCGCCGGGCTGCACCTGCAAGGCACCATCGGGCAATTCCACCAACCCCTCGGCCCAAGCCAGACCGCTGATGCGTCCCGATCCTTCCGAGGCGAACACCTCGACACGACCGTCGCGCACCCGCGCGCGCAGATACTCGCGCCGCCCAGCCTTCTTGCGTTTTTCGAATGCTGCCGGCAGTTGAAACCCTTGCGGTTCGGTCCACGCAGTACCGGCCATCTGTGCGAACGCCGGTGCGGCAAAGACCAAAGTACACACCATCGCCGCCACAGGATTGCCGGGCAACCCGAACACGGGCTTGCCCTGCCAGACACCAAGGGCAAGCGGTCGGCCCGGTTTGATCGCAATGCGCCAGAGCGCCATGGCATGGGCCTCATTCAAAAGGCCCGACACGTGGTCTTCATCACCCGCAGACGCGCCACCGCTGGTCACGATGACATCGACTTTCTGGACAGCCCGATCAAGGCGGGCGCGAAGTGCGGCACGGTTGTCCTCGACCCGGCCCAGATCGACGGGTACGTGACCAAGTTGTTCAACCAATCCCAACAGCATCGGGCGATTGGCGTCAAAGATCTGCCCCGGGGCCGCATCCTGCCCGGCGCCGATCAGTTCGTCGCCCGTCGACAGGACGCCGACACGCAACCGCGCAAAGGCTGAAATTGCGCCCACACCAACAGCCGAAATCACCGCCAGATCAGCAGGCGTCAAACGACGCCCCTTGCGCGCCACAACGTCGCCGACCCTGACATCTTCTCCAGCGGCGCGTGCGTTGGCTCCCGCCTTGATCGGCCCGGTAAAGCGCACCGTGCCATCCGCGACTTCCACGTCTTCTTGCAGCACAATCGTATCGACCCCATCGGGCAAGGCCGCCCCGGTGAGGATCCGTACCGCTGCACCAGCAGGCACTGCCTCGGTCAACCGCGCCCCCGCAGCGGCCTGCGCCGCGACAAGAGGCAAGGCGTGCGCACCCTCCCCCCGGCCACCGGCAAAGCCATATCCGTCAACAGCCGTGTTGGGCAAAGGTGGGTTGGCGCGCGGCGCTTTGATATCTGCGGCCAGCACCCGGCCCAATGCTGCGTCCAGCGGGACCTGTTCCGCCGCTACCACAGGGCTCAAGCGTTTCTGCAAGTCCGCCAGTGCCGTATCAACCGGCGTCCAGTGCACCCCCGGCGGCAGCGCAAAGCAATCGTTGCCCAAGGGCGGTTTTGCGCCGCGAACCTCATCTTCAAACCCAAGGCCAAATATCCACCCTTCCGGGTTCGGCGGAACATCCAGCATTGCACTCAATCGGTCAGGCGCGAGCCGTGCAATGTCTCGGGCCACCGCGTGCACCTGCCACTGATCCTTGATCCAATTCTCCGGCACAGCATCCACGGTCAGCGATGGCCACACTTCAACCAATGCAATCGGCGCGTCCAGCCGCTCAAAGGGCCAAACGGCAAGGTCAGCGCCGAAGCGGCGGCGCAGCCGGTTCAGCACCGGCAGGCCCATCATCACCTGCCCGCCCACAGAACCGACGCCCGACATTTGCCACAAGGTAAAGGCACCCTTGGCCCGGTCTTCCGCTGCACGACGCACCGGAAACGGATTGTCATAATCGGATTTGGTCCGGGGCAGCCCTGCGATATCGCGTTTCAGTGCATTGCCCCAAAACGGGCCCTTGCCACCGAACTGCATGTTGATGAGGCCCGCCACATCAAAACGGTTGTTGGACGTGGGCGCATCCTCGATCCGGGCTTCGAACCAGTCCCACACCTCAAACGGATCATCGGACCCGACCAAGGCCTTGCCAAAACCATTCGGATATCCAAACGGAAAATCAAAACCCACAAAGGCACGGTGCCCCGCTCTCTGCTCAGCCAAAAGCGTCTCGATCAGCCACGCCTCTGCCGCACCCCGATGGCGCAGATACACGGCATCCTCGACGCTTTCACCCCGCGCGACACAGGCCCAGATCGCATCGGCCTGCGGCATGGCAGAGCCCTGATTGCCACCCGACCAGTCCACAATGATGATCGTGTCGAACCCTGCCGTCACAGGCCCAACTCGGCCAGAATGAAATCGGCAATCGCGCCAGTGTCGTTGAGATCAAAGACCGGGCGGTCAAGCGCAAGGGGCGTATCGCTGGCCACCGCGCGCACAGTCGGATCATTCGGGGCAATCAGCGGATTTCCCGTTTCGGCGCGATGCGCCTCGACCTTGGGATGCGTGTCGCGTTTGTA
>CAYGQZ010000289.1:0-5075 GCA_964352055.1 uncultured Rhodobacterales bacterium | reverse complement strand
AAATGGGCCATCCACCCCAGCCAGATCGAGATGGCGAATGAGGTCTTCAGCCCGCCCGCCCCCGAGATCGAAAAGGCCGAGCGGATCATCCAGGAACTGCGCACCGCAGAAGCTGCGGGCAAAGGGGCCGCCAGCCTTGACGGCAAGATGATCGATGCGGCCAGCGAAAAGATGGCGCGCAACCTGATCGATACCGCCAAGGCCATCGCCGCCAAGTCGGTGGCTGCGCAGTAACACCGCAAGAGGGAGGACGTCTCATGGACATTCATGAATACCAGGCAAAGGAAATCCTTGCCAATTTTGGTGTGCCGGTGCCGCGTGGCGGTCTGGCCTTTACCCCCGAGCAAGCCGCGTTTCGGTTTCGCGAACTGAACGGCAGATGCGTGGTCAAAGCCCAGGTGCATTCCGGCGGGCGTGGTGCCGCGGGTGGCGTCAAGCTGTGCGAGACCGAAGCGGAGGTTCGGGAGTTCGCCGCCTCTTTGCTGGGGACATCGCTGGTGACCAAGCAAACCGACGCCAACGGCAAGCGCATTGACCGCCTCTGGATCGAAGATGCGTCACAGATCGACCGCGAGCTTTATCTGGGCTTTGTCCTCGACCGCAAATCCGAGCGCATCATGATTGTCGCGTCCGGCCATGGCGGCATGGAAATCGAGGACCTCGCCGAGGAAGACCCCGAGAGCCTGATCCGCATGGTGATCGACCCGGCGGTGGGTCTTGCCGCGTATCAGGCACGCGAACTGGCCTTCAAGCTGGGGCTCGAAGGGCTACAGATCATGGAAATGGTGACGGTGCTGAAGGCCTGTTATCGCGCCTATCGCGATCTGGATGCCATGATGGTCGAAATCAACCCGCTGGTTGTCCGCAAGGATGGGTCACTGGTCGCGCTCGACGCAAAAATGTCATTTGACACCAACGCGTTGTTTCGTCGTCCGCAGGTGGCGGGCCTGCGTGATCCGGGGCAGGAAGACCCCCGCGAAAGCTTTGCCGCCGATCACGGGCTGGCCTATGTCGGCCTCGATGGCGACATCGGGTGCATCATCAACGGGGCAGGGCTCGCCATGGCGTCGATGGACATGATCCAGCTTGCCGGGGGGGAGCCTGCGAACTTTCTTGACATCGGCGGTGGGGCCAGCCCGGAGCGGGTGTGTCAGGCCTTTCGGACGGTCCTGTCTGACCGAAAGGTCTCGGTGATCCTTGTGAACATCTTTGCGGGGATCAACCGCTGCGACTGGATCGCGAAGGGCGTCATTCAGGCCTACAAGGACGTGGGCATCGAAATCCCTGTCGTGGTCCGCCTGTCGGGCACCAATGTCGAAGCCGGGCGCGCCCTGATCCGGGACAGCGGCCTGCCGATCATCAGCGCGGATACTCTGGCCGAGGCCGCTGACGCAGCCGTCGCCGCCCGTCCACATGCCTTTGCAGCAGAATAGAGGACCTTCCAATGGCAATCGTTATCGATGAAAACACCCGCGTCGTTGTGCAGGGCCTGTCGGGCCGCATTGGTCAATTCCACACGCAAGAGATGATTGAATACGGCACAAAGGTGGTCGCCGGTGTGACCCCGGGAAAAGGCGGGACAACCGTTCTGAACCGCCCCATCTTCAACACAGTGCGCGCGGCCGTAGAGGCCACCGGGGCCGAAGCCAGCCTGCTGTTTGTACCCCCGGCCGCCGCCGCCGACGCGATGATGGAGGCCGCCGATGCGGGCATCCGAACCGCCGTGTGCGTCACCGACGGCATCCCTGCGCAGGACATGATGCGGGTCAAACGGTTTCTTCGCCGCTTTCCCCGCGACCGCAAGATGCGTCTGATCGGCCCCAATTGCGCGGGCATCATCAGCCCGGGCAAAGGCTTCATGGGCATCATGCCGCCCCATATCTACATGCCGGGCCGCGTCGGTATCGTTGGTCGCTCTGGCACGCTGGGATATGAGGCGGCGTCACAGATGCAGGCCTTGGGGATCGGCGTGTCGTCATCCATCGGCATTGGTGGCGACCCGGTCAACGGCTCGTCCTTCCGCGATATTCTGGCGCTGTTCGAGGCTGATCCGGACACGGATGCGGTGATCATGATTGGTGAGATTGGCGGGCCGCAAGAGGCCGAGGCCGCAGCATATGTGCGCGATCACATGACGAAACCGGTTGCCGCCTATATCGCCGGACTGGCCGCGCCAAAAGGTCGCCAGATGGGGCATGCAGGTGCGATCATTTCGGCCTTTGGCGAAAGCGCGCAGGAAAAGGTGGCCTTGCTCAGTTCCTGTGGGATCACAGTTGCACCGAACCCGTCCTCCATGGGCGCAACCGTGGCCCGTATCCTGTCCCCGACACGTGATGCCGCGTGACAGTGGCGATGGATGGATCACACACACCGGGCCTGGAGGCATCCCGAACGCCTGATGCTCCGCTGACCGATTGGGTTGGCCGCACAGAAACCGTGACGGGATGTGTGCCACCAACCGTCGCCGCCACAATTCACGCGACGCTCGCGCGGTCCCATGTGGATTGTCCCAAGCCCGGCGCGGCATTGCCCGCACTTTGGCACTGGTACGCCTTTCCGCCTGCGGTCGGCATGGACGACCTGGCACCGGACGGGCACCCCAAGCTGGGTGGCTTCCTGCCGCCCGTTCCCTATGAGAGGCGGATGTGGGCCAGCGGGCGTCTGCAGTTTTTCAATGACCTGCGCGTTGGTGAAGACATTCAGAAGACATCCACGATCACATCGGTTGATGAAAAACATGGTGCGACCGGTGGCATGGTCTTTGTCGAGGTTGAACATGAACTGCGCGGCGGCGCAGGTCTGGCGATCCGCGAGACGCAGACCATTGTCTATCTGCCCATCGCGCCCACGTTCACGCCACCACAGAAAAAACCGGGCCCAACGGCCGATCTGGCGATTGATGTGCATCAGCCCGTCTCGACGGCGCTGCTGTTCCGGTATTCGGCGATCACCTTCAATGCGCACCGCATTCACTATGACCTGCCATATGCCCGGCGGGTCGAGCATTACCCCGGCCTCGTCGTGCATGGCCCGCTTCAGGCCAACCTCTTGATGGCCGAAGCGACGCACTGGAAGGGGCGCAGGCCGGATCGGTTCAGCTTCCGGGGTGTGCACCCGATGTTCCACGACAGCGATATGGATTTGCGCGCCACGCGGACTGCAGATGGCGGGCTGGACATGTGCACGGTCGCGGATGCGGGGCACGTGGGAATGAAAGCGAAAGCGGATTGGGAGGATTGATATGACAGGCGTATTGAACGGATTGCGGGTCGTTGAAAGCTCCGCCTTTGTTGCGGTTCCGCTGGCGGGCATGACCCTTGCACAAATGGGGGCGGATGTGATCCGCTTTGACCGGCTGGAAGGCGGGCTGGATGCCGGGCGCTGGCCCCTTGCGCCTTCGGGTCAAAGCCTGTTCTGGGCCGGTTTGAACAAGGGCAAACGTTCCATCGCTGTCGACATGAGCCGCCCCGAGGGCCGTGAGCTGATCACGCGGACCATCACCGCACCGGGTGAGGATGCAGGCGTGTTCCTGACCAATCTGCGGGTGCCGGGCTGGACGGATTACGAAACCCTCAGCCAGCATCGCAAGGACCTGATCATGGTCACCCTGCAAGGCGACAGGCATGGCAAACCGCAAGTCGATTATACTGTGAACCCGGCGCTGGGTATCCCCGACATCACCGGGCCTGAAGGGCACGATGGCCCCGTCGCCAGTGCCTTGCCCGCCTGGGATTTGATGGCCGGGCATATGTGCGTGTCCTCGGTGCTGGCGGCCGAACGGCACCGGTTGCGCAAGGGCGTCGGGCAGGAGGTGACCCTGAGCCTGAAGGATGTGGCCGCGGCCACGCTGGGCCATCTTGGCATGATCGGTGATGCGGTGCTGAACGACGCGCCCCGCACCAAATCCGGCAACGCGCTGTATGGCGCCTATGGTCAGGATTTCCTCTGCGCCGATAGACGGCGGGTCATGGTCATTGGCCTGACCGCGCGCCAGTGGTCCGGCTTGGTCAAGGTGACCGAGACCGCGCCTGAGATGAAACAACTTGCGCAGCGCACCGGTCGCGACCTGACGGATGAAGGCGTGCGCTGGGAACTGCGCGCAGAGATCACGGAAATCCTGAAACCCTGGTTTGCCGCCCGTCCTTCATCTGTTGTGGCTGCGCTGTTTGATGCGGCCAAGCTGACATGGTCCGAGTTCCGCACCATCAAGGAGGCCGTCGCCTCTGACCCGGATCTGAGCGCTGACAATCCCGTCTTTACTGAATTGATGCAAGAAGGGCTTGGCCGATTTCCTGTCCCGGGTCATGTGGCTGACTTTTCCAGGCTGGACCGCGAAACGCCTCGGGCGGCTCCGGTTCTGGGCGGTAACACCGAGGAAATCCTGAGCGAAGTCACCGGGCTGGACGACATGGAGATCGCGCGCCTTTTTGATCAGGGGATCGTGGCGCAACGCGGTCCTGCGACCTTCAGTACGGCCGCGTAGGCAGGCGGTCTGGGCTGACCTTGAGGATGGAGAACCGCCGGTCCGAAACGGTGCCAGAGATCAAAGGACCCGGTAATCCGGCAGACGATCCTTCAGGAACGTATACTCCGAACGCGCCCGCGTCAGTTCTGCTTTGGTGAGTGTCAAATAGCGGAAGTCTTCGGCAGTCTGGGCAAACCGAACGGGCAGGGTGGTCTCATCCATCCATGGTGTGCAAAAGACCGAATTGCCCCATGTCGCGCCGGCACGGTTCAGCGAGAGCAGAAAGATCTGGTTCTCCATCGCCCGTGCGATGGCAAAATTGTGCCACGTCATGAAGGATTCGTCACGGTAATAGGCGCCGCAATGCAGGATCACGTCCACGCCATGATCAAGCGTCAGAACCCGGGACAGTTCGGGGATTCGAATGTCGTAACAGATGATTGGTGCAAGGGTGAACTCTTTGATCTTGAACGTGAAGATGTGGTCACCGGCTGAAAAGTATTCCTTTTCCATGGATGCGCCGTATTGGCAGAGGTGAAGCTTGTCGTAATGTCCGACCAGCGCGCCGCTCGGGTCGACCACCGCAACCGAGATGTAGGTGTTGCCCGCG
>CAYGQZ010000288.1:0-5097 GCA_964352055.1 uncultured Rhodobacterales bacterium | reverse complement strand
GGGGCCGACGTGATCAAGGTCGAAGCGGTTGGACGCGGCGACCTTGCCCGCCAATTGGGCGCGGATCCTGCGCTGAGCGACGCCAATATGGGGGTGTCATTCCTTGCGCAGAATGCAGGCAAAAAGTCGGTCACGGTGAACCTGAAGGATCCGCGCGGCAAAGCCTTGTTTCTCAAGCTGGTCGCAACCGCTGACGTACTGGTCGAAAACTTTCGGCCCGGCGTGATGAAGCGGTTGGGTCTGGATTACGACAGCCTGAAAGGGCAAAACCCGCGCCTGGTCTATTGCGCGATTTCAGGTTTCGGCCAGGACGGCCCGTGGGTCCATCGCCCCGCCTATGACCAGATCATCCAGGGCGCATCCGGCGTCATGTCCATCACCGGCGACAGCGACAGTGCGCCCTTGCGGGTGGGCTATCCTGTGGCCGATACGGTCGGCGGGATGACTGCCGCCTTTGCCGTTTCGGCGGCGCTGAATGCCAACCCGCGTGGCAGTTTCATTGACGTGTCGATGTTGGAGTCGGTTCTGGCGACGATGGGCTGGGTGGTCTCGAATTACCTGATCGCGGGGGTCGCGCCTGCGGCCAACGGCAATGAAAACGTCACGTCGGCCCCGTCCGGCGCGTTCAGGGCCCAAGGGGGGTTGATCAACATCGCGGCCAACAAGGATGAACAATGGGCGCTTCTGGCCCGGCATCTGGGTTTGGAGGCGCTGTGCGACAGACCGGACTACGCGACACGCGAAGCCCGCAAAAAGAACCGGCTGGCCTTGAAGGCAGAGTTGGAAGCCGTGCTGCAAACACGCCCCGCGCGGGACTGGGCCAAGGAGTTGAACCGCATCGGTGTGCCTGCCGGTGCCGTGCTGTCCGTTCCCGAAATCCTCGACATGCCGCAGGTCGCGGATCGCGGGTTCCTGCATCAATATGATGACGTGCCGGGTGTGGGTCGTAACATTCAGGTGGCAACGACAGGCGTAAAGATCGATGGCGCTGCACCCGCCGTCGCAAACCCGCCGCCCCGGTTGGGTGAACACAACGCCGAGATCTGGGGCACGCTGGGTGTCAGTCCGGCTGACCTCGAAGCGTTCAGAAAGGAGGGCGTGATATGACGGATCAGCCCAATGACGTCTCTGACTGGTGGCAGACCGAAATCATCGACATGGCCCCCGGCCAGATCCGTTTGCGGGGAAACCCCATTGAGGATTTGATCGGCAACATCACCTTCCCCCAGATGATCTGGCTGATGACCCGTGGTGACCTGCCCACCGAGGCGCAGGCCCGCCTGCTCGAATGTGCGCTGGTGGCTGCTGTGGATCATGGTCCGCAGGCCCCCTCCATCGCGGCCGCGCGAATGGCGGTCACCTGCGGACTTGGCCTGAACGGGGCACTGGCCTCTGCCGTCAACATGCTGGACGATGTGCATGGTGGCGCCGGTGAACAGGCGGTCGAGCTTTATACCTGGATACAGGACGCGGTGCAGGATGGTCTGGACATCGACGCGGCAGCGGCAGCCATGATCGACCGCTGGCAGGCCGAACGGTCGAAATTCGTGCCGGGCTTTGGCCACCGGTTTCACAAACCCGAAGACCCGCGCGCGCCGCGCCTTTTGGGACTGGTGGCGCAAGCCGCAGCCGCAGGGACAGTCAGCGGCGAATTTGGTCGGATCGGCCAGGCCGTTCAAACTGTGTTGAACACACGCAAGGGCAAACCCGTCCCGATGAACATCGATGGGGCAACCGCTGTGATCTATGCCGAACTGGGTTTCTCCGCCCCATTGGCGCGGGGGCTCTTTTGCCTGTCGCGGTCCGTCGGGGTCATCGCCCATGCATGGGAGCAGATGCAGCAAGGCGGACGCAACAAGGGGCCGACCCCACCTTCTTATCGCTGGACATATACAGGTCCAAACCCGATTGAGCGCGATCAAGAACCCGAATGACCACCGAATTTTGAAGTGTTTCGGCGACAGGTGCGCCGCTCGCTTGCCCATTGAGGCGGATTATGTTGCTTGGGCGGTCGGGACGGCACTACACTCTGCATGAGGCAGAAAAAAAGGAGAAACCGATGCGCAGAGCGATCTTTGCGGTCCTGACCGCCGTTGTTTTTGGTTGCGGCACAACCATGGTGAGCGCAGCGGACAAGGTTGCGGGCCTCTATGAGGTTGTGGGGGTCGAAGAGGACGAAATGTTGAAAATGCGCGCAGGACCGGGCACAGGGTACAAGATCATTCTTGGGTTGCCGAACGGGACTGTTTTGCGCGTTCATGACTGCGATCAGACCGGCAGCACGCGCTGGTGCAAAGCCTCGCTGAAACAGGCCCGCAGGCTTATCGGTTTCGTGTCATGGGGCTATCTGAACAAGATCTGATCCTTGCCCGACCAGACAGGCAAATCCGTTTGGGCTGAACGCGGTTACGCAAATTGAGCGGATGGCGGGTTTATGACCCGTCGTTCGCGCTTTGCATCACCGGGCATCCGTGACCCCAACCAACAAAAAAACCCGCGCTGGTTCGCAGCGCGGGTCTTGTTTTGGTGATCGCTGACCTCAGTCGCGCGGACCCAAGGCGTTCAGGCCCTTGAGGATATCGATGGCATAGGCCAGTTGGTAATCCTCTTCGCGCAGCGCCGCGGCGGCTTCGGCCTTGGCGCGATCTTCTTCGATCTGGCGGATCTCATCTTCGCTCAGCGAGTCGTTGTTCAAGGACCCGCGCAAGCCGGCTTCTGTCCGCTCGCGCACTGCGCTTGCTGCCTCATCCTCGTCCTCGGCATTGGGATCGCGGCGCGGCTGTTCCACGACGATGTCGGGGCTCACGCCCAGCGCCTGGATCGAACGACCCGATGGCGTATAATACCGGGCCGTGGTCAGGCGCATCGCGCTGCTGCCGCGCAATGGCATGACCGTCTGAACCGACCCTTTGCCAAAGCTCTTGGTGCCAACGACAATGGCGCGGCGATGGTCTTGCAGCGCGCCCGCCACGATTTCGGACGCCGAGGCCGAGCCGCCATTGATCAGAACGACAATGGGTTTGCCCTGCGCCAGATCACCGGGCGTGGCATTGAACCGGTCTCCGTCTTCGGGATTGCGGCCCCGTGTCGATACGATTTCACCTTCGTCCAGGAAAGCATCCGAAACGCGAATGGCCTGGGTCAGCAGTCCGCCGGGATTATTGCGCAGGTCGATGACAAAGCCGTCGACATTGTCGATCCCGCCCAGCGCTTCGACTTCTTCCTCGATCTTGGTGATCAGGTTCGGCGTGGTCTTGTCATTGAAGGTCGTGACACGCAGGACAACGGTGTTGCCCTGACTGCGTGCCCGCACGGCCTGCAATTCGATGATGTCGCGGATGATGGATACGTCAAACGGCTCGGTTTCGCCTTCGCGAACGATGGTAATGATGATCTCTGAACCAACGCTGCCCCGCATCCGCTCGACGGCCTTGTCCAGCGTCAGGCCCAACATGGATTCGCCATCCACATGTGTGATGAAATCGCCCGCCTCGATGCCTGCTTCGGCCGCAGGGGTGCCATCAATCGGTGACACGACTTTGACAAAGCCTTCTTCCTGCGTCACCTCGATCCCGAGACCGCCAAATTCACCGCGCGTTTGCACCTCCATGGCCGCCGCATCGTCCGGCGACAGATAGCTCGAATGCGGATCAAGCGAGGTCAGCATGCCGTCAATCGCGGCCTCGATCAGTTCGCTCGGCTCAACATCTTCGACATACTGGCTGCGAATCCGCTCAAATATGTCCCCGAAAAGGTCCAATTGTTCATAAACGCTGGAACTTTCCGCGTTTTCCTGCGCCAGCAATGGTCCGGCGATCTGTGTCGTGGCAATGACACCCGCCAAAGTGCCACCCAGCGCGGCCATAACGAATTTCTTCATTCCTATCTATCCATCCTTGTCGGTGCTGAACCACGCAAGGGGGTCCTGAGGCACGTTATCCTGTCTTACCTCTATATAGAGCGTTTCCGAGCGGTCAGCGCCAGCCCCATCACCGACTGTTGAAAGCCCATCCGAATGACCTTGCGTCAGCAAGGCCCCCATAAGGCCCAAAGGCGTCTGTGCAGCGATGATCTGGCCCGCAACCCCATAGGTAACGCCGAGACCCGCCAAGACAAACAATGTTCCGGGTCGCGGTTCAAGTATCGTTACGTTCCCGAAGTCCAGCAAAGGACCCACATAGCGGATGGTTGCCGCCGTCGGGGAGGTCACCAATGCGCCCGTCCGCGTGGCAAGCACGATCCCCGGCCGGGCAATACCGGCGGCATCCGGTTCATTGGCGCGGCGCAACACAACGCCGCGCACGGGCATCGGCAAGGTGCCGATCTGGTCCTCGATGTGGGGCGGCTCCCAGCTTGTGTCGTTTTCAGTGATCTCGGACAAACCGCTGGAAAATGCATCCATCGTTTCGGTTGAGGCAATCAGAATCGCGGTGCGCACCGGATCCGCCGTAAAGCGTTTGGGCAGGTCCGTCCGCTCTGCCATCGCCTCATTCAGGGCAAAGCGGGCTTGCTGCACCTCGTTCAGACCGGTTTGCAATTGGGCCGCCGCCTCCTCTTGCAGCAGATGCAGCGTTTCGACATCGACAAGGTCCTGCCGCAACGTTTCAACCTTCTGGTTCAGTGCCGGTATCAGCTCAGCCAGGAGCATGGCGGCACGCGCGGTTCCGTTGGGGCCGTCCGGATGCAGAAATACGGTGGGCCCCTGTTCCGGTGTCAGGGTCTGCAACACAGCAAGCAGTTGTGCGTTTTCGGCGTCGCGCGCCTGCAACTGACGCCGCAACTGTGCTTCGCGGATGGCAGCACGCCGTTCACCCAGACGCATCGCCGCAAGCCCTGCCTCGTAGGCTTTGACCGTTTCGGTGAGGGCCTTGACCCTGTCCCGCGCCGAGTCTGCGTCGCTCAACTGAACTGCGGCCGCGCTCAAGGCGGCACCTGCTTCGCGGGCCAGAACGCCTGCATCCTGCTGGGCGCTCAAAGGCGTCGCAAGCATCGTCAGACAAAAAGCGGCAACGCGTTTCATCTCAGCAGGCTTTGCCCCGTCATTTCCTGAGGCTTTTCCAACTGCATCAGTTCCAGCAGCGTTGGCGCCAGATCTCC
>CAYGQZ010000287.1:1932-5098 GCA_964352055.1 uncultured Rhodobacterales bacterium | reverse complement strand
ACCGGGAAAGCCGTGACGTTTTTGAAATCATTGATGAAATTCAGGAAAATCTGGCAATCGACGTCACACCTGCAAGCTGGCCCATCGGCGTTGGCCGCGATTTCATCGGCTGTTACGACATCCTGCGCGACCGGCTTGAGTTGATGGACCGGGCCGACCGCAACAAGGTCGCGAATTCCATAGAAATCAACGGTCTGGACGATCCGAAACTGGCCGAACATGTGCCTGCCGCCCAATTGGAAAAACTCCGGGAAGAGCTTGAAATGGCCCGCGAATTGCTGCCCCCTATGGACCGCGCCGCCATGCTCGAAGGGTCGCTCACACCGATCTGGTTCGGCTCCGCAATCAACTCCTTCGGCGTCAAGGAATTGATGGACGGCATCGCGAATTACGGCCCCGAGCCGCAGGTTCAAAAGGCTCAGCCGCGTCAAATTCTGCCAGAGGAATCAAAGGTTTCAGGTTTTGTCTTCAAAGTGCAGGCCAATATGGACCCCAAGCACCGCGACCGTGTGGCCTTTGTCCGCATGGCGTCGGGACACTTCAAACGGGGCATGAAACTGACCCATGTCCGGTCCAAGAAACCGATGGCAATTTCGAATCCTGTGATGTTCCTCGCCTCCGACCGCGAACTGGCAGAAGAGGCCTGGGCCGGCGACATCATCGGCATCCCCAACCACGGACAATTGCGCATCGGCGACACGTTAACCGAAGGCGAAGCTTTGCGTGTTACGGGTATTCCGTCCTTTGCGCCGGAACTCTTGCAAGGGGTGCGCGCGGGCGACCCGCTCAAGGCCAAGCACCTTGAAAAGGCGCTCATGCAATTCGCCGAGGAAGGTGCTGCAAAGGTGTTCAAACCCTCCATCGGCTCGGGCTTTATCGTGGGCGTCGTTGGCGCGCTGCAGTTTGAGGTGCTGGCCAGCCGGATCGAGCTGGAATACGGGCTGCCCGTTCGTTTCGAGGCGTCACAGTTCACATCCGCCCGCTGGGTGAATGGAAACAAGCAAGCGGTTGAAAAGTTTACAGAAGCAAACAAACAACACATCGCCCATGACCATGATGGCGACATCGTTTATCTCACACGTCTGCAATGGGACATCGACCGCATCGACCGGGACTACCCCGACGTGACGTTGACCGCGACCAAGGAAATGATGGTGTAAACCTTGACGGGCGGCGCTCCTCTGACCGTGCCGCAACCGGTCCAGACGGATCCTGAAAAGCTCCGCTGGGGCATCGTATCGACGGTCAAGGCGCCGCTTTCGCAGGTCGCAAGGTTCATCGCCTTCCATCTCGATCTTGGCGCGCATCGTGTCCACATTCACCTGGATCAACCCAACCCGGCCCTTGCGGAACGGCTTTCGCACCCGCGTGTGCGCTTCTACCAATGCGACAACGACTACTGGGCCGGAAAACCGGAAAAACTGCGCCACAGCCACCAGTTACGACAAGCTTTCAACGCAAGCCGCATCTACCGGATCAGCCAGCTGGACTGGCTTGCCCATATCGATGTGGACGAGTTCATGCTGGCCCCTGAACCGATGGCAACACTGCTGGCGGGCTCAGAACCCACCGCCACACATATCGCCATGACCCCGGTCGAAATGCTGTGTTGCGGCGGCGATCCGCACCACTTCAAACGCACGGGGCCCAAAGCCGCGCTGCGTCGCATCTATCCCACCTATGGCGATCATGTGTCGGGCGGGTTCATCGGTACGCAAAGCCCCAAGAACATTGCCCGCACCGGGCTGGACGGCGTGCGTCTGGGCATTCATGCCTTGCGTCACCATGGCAGGATCGTGCGCCCCGCCGCCATAGTTCCTGGGCTCGAGATCGGGCACGCCCACGCTCCCGACTGGGACACCTTCCGCAACCATGTCAATTATCGGCTCGAAAAAGGCAGCTATCGCAACCGGAAAGGGCGCTTTAGCCCTCTGGGCGGATTGATCAAAACCCTGCTCGAAGACGGCGGCGAAACCGCATTGCGGCACTTCCACACCGAACTTTCCGTGGCGACACCGGAACGGCTTGACCTGCTCTCGGCACATGACATGCTGGTCACGCGGACCCTTGATCTGGATGCAAAGGTGGCGCGTTTCTTTGGTAATCTGGAGGGCTGAGCGTTGACCAAATGGGGCCTCTGCGCCACGATCCGTGCCCCCGCACCCGACATCCTGCGCTTTGCGGCCTACCACCTGGAGCAAGGCGCGCACCGGCTCTATCTCTATCTCGACGAACCCAATCCCGAGGCCTTCGCCCCGCTCAAGGCCCACCCAAGGATCCGGATTCTGACCTGCACTGCGGCGCATTGGACAAAGCTGATGGGCAAACGGCCCGTGCGCCACCAGGTACGTCAAACCTTCAACGCCACCCACGCCTATCAGCGGCGGGTGGAAGTGGATTGGCTGATCCATATGGATGTCGATGAATTCCTCGTCCCTCAGATCCCCATCCCGGATATCCTGAGCTCCGTTGACCCTGCCTATCTTGCGGCCCGGGTGCGGCCTGTGGAGTTACTTGGCGGCAGCACAAATGCTTTCAAAGCCTTTGTTCCGGCAGGCTCCGACCGAAAGACTTCGGTCAACGCTATCTACTCCGATTTTGGTCCCTATATCCGGGGCGGCTTTCTCAGCCACCTTGCTGGAAAGCTCTTTGTCCGCACAGGCTTGCCCGATATCGAGGTTCGGATTCACAACGCGTTTCAGAACGGCGAGATGCTTACCCATGCGCTGGAGCTGCACCAGTTGGAGCTTGCCCATTGTCACGCCAAATCCTGGGACGATTGGCGGGCCGCATATGATTACCGCCTGCATCAGGGAAGCTACCGGGCCGAGCTCAAGCCTGCCACCGCGCCGGACAAGGGCGGCCTGTCGCTGCACGATCTGTTCCGGCAGATCGAGGCGGATCAGGGCGAGGCAGGCTTGCGGCATTTCTATGATGAAGTCATCGGAGACAGCCCGGACATGCGGGCCCGGCTGAACGCAAGGGGCCTCTTGCGCCTGATCGATCTGAACCTTGACGCAGCGGCACAAAAGCACTTCCCTGACAGCTTCGTTTGACGCCGCGCAATGGCTTTGCTATGGACGCGCAGCATGTTGGGGCGCAATGCGCCCGTTTGGGCCATTCGGGCTCACGTGCTCAGACGCAACGGGCCCAGTAAGTGTCCGTA
>CAYGQZ010000287.1:0-1832 GCA_964352055.1 uncultured Rhodobacterales bacterium | reverse complement strand
TTTGGGCCATTCGGGCTCACGTGCTCAGACGCAACGGGCCCAGTAAGTGTCCGTAACCAACGGACATACATGACAAAATTTTCTGATCTGAATCTGAACCCCAAAGTCCTGCAAGCTATTGAAGAGGCCGGGTATGAAACCCCGACCCCGATTCAGGCGGGTGCGATTCCTCCGGCCCTTGAAGGACGGGATGTTCTGGGCATCGCCCAGACGGGCACCGGCAAAACCGCCAGCTTCACCCTTCCCCTGATCACGATGCTGGCCCGCGGCCGCGCCCGTGCACGGATGCCGCGCAGCCTCGTGCTGTGCCCGACCCGCGAACTGGCCGCACAGGTGGCCGAAAACTTCGACACCTATGCCAAGCACGTCAAGCTGAGCAAAGCTTTGCTGATCGGCGGTGTCTCGTTCAAGGAACAGGATACTCTGATCGACAAGGGCGTTGATGTTCTGATTGCCACGCCCGGGCGGTTGCTGGATCATTTCGAACGCGGCAAGCTGATCCTCAATGATGTGAAAGTCATGGTTGTGGACGAAGCGGACCGGATGCTCGACATGGGCTTTATCCCTGATATCGAACGCATTTTCGGCCTCACGCCTTTTACCCGCCAGACGCTGTTCTTTTCGGCCACCATGGCCCCCGAGATCGAGCGGATCACCAACACGTTCCTGAGCAACCCCGAGCGGATCGAAGTTGCCCGTCAGGCGACAGCCTCCGAGACCATCGAGCAAGGCGTTGTCATGTTCAAAGGTTCGCGCAAGGACCGTGAAACGTCGGAAAAGCGCAAGGTCTTGCGCATGCTGATCGACGCCGAAGGCGAAAAGTGCACCAACGCGATCATCTTCTGCAACCGCAAGACAGATGTGGATATCGTCGCCAAGTCACTGAAACAGTACAATTACGATGCCGCCCCGATCCATGGCGATCTGGACCAAAGCCAGCGGACACGGACGCTTGATAGTTTCCGAAACGGTGATCTGCGCTTTCTCGTGGCCTCGGACGTGGCCGCTCGCGGGCTGGATGTGCCATCGGTCAGCCACGTGTTCAACTTCGACGTACCCAGTCACGCCGAAGACTATGTGCACCGCATCGGGCGGACGGGCCGTGCGGGTCGCGACGGCAAGGCGATCATGATTTGCGTGCCCCGGGACGAGCGTAATCTGAGCGATATCGAAAAACTGCTTCAGAAAGAGATCCCGCGGATCGACAGTCCTCTGGCCTCCACCGCGTCCTCTGCGGTCGACGACACAGTCGAGACCGAGGAAAAGCCGAAATCCAAACGTGCCCCGCGAAAGCCCAAGGCCGAGAAGGCAGTGGCTGCCACCGAAGACATGGTGGCTGCAAATGGTTCGCCTTACGGCGAGGCGGAACCCGAAGCAGAGCTCACAAAAGCGAAAGCACCCTCCTCCAGCCGCAGCAGGTCGTCGTCGTCCAGCCGCAGCCGGTCGTCGTCGAACCGCGATGATCGCGGCGGCAATTCGGTTGTGGGTCTGGGTGACCACACGCCGAGCTTTATCGGTCTGAGTTTTGAGGAACGACGCGCGAGCTAACGTGCGACAGCAGAACGAAAAAGGCGGGCTGAAAAGCCCGCCTTTTTTTGTTCAGTGCATCCGGCTGATGACCACCGTGACTTCCGGTTTCTTGCCGATCTCATCCTGACCGGTCTTGCGCACAATGCGGCGCAACGCTTCTTCCAAGGCTCCGTCATCGCTCAGGGTCTTGGCATCCGCACGACCCAGGAACTGGCTCAGATCCGCTTCAAAGACTTCAACCAAAGAGGCCCGCGACTGTCCCGTCTCGGCCAGGCCCATGGTTTCGCACCATGGCTCACCCA
>CAYGQZ010000286.1:0-5107 GCA_964352055.1 uncultured Rhodobacterales bacterium | reverse complement strand
GCTGCCGCGACAGTTGCAACGTCGCCCGCGACGGGCACATCCAGCCCGCCTTTTTCGACCACAACCTCGACCGTGCCATAGGGCAAGAGCGCCGAAATCACGGCCACATCGACGGCTTCCGGTCGCGGCACGCCGATATGGACCACAACCCGCATGATGTCGCGGGGCAGATCCAGCGTTCCGAAAATCGGCAGCGACACACCCTGCAAGGCCTGCTCGACCGCGCGGCGCGCCGCCTTGGTGTCGTCGCGGCCGTGCAGATCCACGCCCTGCGCCATCTCGATGATCAGACGTTGTTCGCTCATGACGGCACCTCCACCGAAACGATCAGCGCGGCTTGTGCCATCACAGTGGGCTTGCCGACCCCTTCGGGGCGGGCCACGTCCAGACCGCCATGCTCCACCACAAAACTAGTGTCGCCGTAGGGAAACACCTCTGCCAGCGCAGACACATCCACCGCTTCGGGATGAGCGCAGCCAATGCGCACCTCAATCCGCATCGCCGCCTTGCCCACACCCATATACTCGGCGAGGTTGATCGAGTTGCGCCACAAGGCCGCCCGGATTGCGCGTGCCGCCGCCTCCGTATAGTCGCCCCGGCGCAGGGACGTGCCCATGCCGAACTCCACAATCATAGGTCCGCTCATTTCTGCGCCTCCGCTGGAAATACAAAACACTTGTCGCGCCGGATGCGCAGCCACATGGCCGTCTCCGGCTGCGGCAGGAACACGCCAGGTACCGTGACCCGCATCACGGAACTGTCCTGGCACAGCCGGAACTCCACGAGGCTCTCATTGCCCATGAAACGGGCACGGATGACATGGGCCTTGGCAGCCGTCCCTTCGGCAGCGGTCGGGCCCGGCCCGACACCGGCCCGATCGAAATCGATCCGCACATGCTGCGGGCGAAACACGATATCGACTGCTGTGCCATCAGGTACACCCGGCGCAAGAAAGCGGCCAAAGGGTGTCATCGCCAAAGCGCCCTCTACCGTTGCGGACAGCCGGTTGGCATCGCTGAAAAAAGCAACCGAATCCCGATCGACCGGCCGGGTATAGACGTTGTAGGGCGCACCGCGCTGCACGATCTTGCCGTCCCGCATCAGGGCAATTTCGTCGGCCATGCGCATTGCCTCTTCCGGCTCATGGGTGACCAGCAGAACACCGGTGTCTTCCTGCTTGAGAATCGCAAGGGTCTCATCCCGGATGCCATCGCGCAAACGGTTGTCGAGGCCGGAAAACGGCTCATCCATCAGCATGATACGCGGGCGTGGCGAAAGGGCGCGCGCAAGGGCGACGCGCTGCTGCTCCCCACCTGACAATTGATGCGGAAACATGTCGATGAAACGGCGCATGTGAACCCGGTCGAGCATCTCCTCAACCCGGGCCCGGCGCGCATCTTTCGGACCTTTCAGGCCATAGGCCACGTTACCCGCCACACTCAGATGCGGAAACAGGGCAAAGTCCTGGAACATCAGACCAATCTCCCGGCGCTCCGGCGGAATGCGAAACACGGTATCGCAGATCAGTTTGCCATCCACATAGATTTCGCCAGAATCCTGCATCTCGACACCCGCGATCATCCGCAGTGTCGTGGATTTGCCGCATCCCGAAGGACCCAAAAGACAGGTGACCTGCCCCGGCAAAATGCTCAGGCTGACATCATCAACAACCTGGCGCCCGCCAAAGCTGCGCCTGAGGTTCCGAATTTCCAGCCGCGGTGCTGTCACAGAGGCATTCCCGATTAAAACAGTCGGGAGGTAGCAGGCCAGTTGCCAAGCCGCAAGCATTGGCGCGCCGCCAGGAACTGAGAAAAGCAAAGAAATGTAAGCCTGCAAAGCAGCGCAGCGTCTCAGTCACCACGCCAAGACAAACAGCGACCAAGATTTTTCGTCCGAAAAATCTTTCCCGCGCACAGATGGTTGCGGCGAAATGGATGGCGCCCGCCCACCGATCAAACCACTTCAAACGCGGCCTCAGCCCGGTCCACGCCATTGACCTGCACCACGATTCCATGCGTGCCCGTATACAAGGCAAAGGTCGTCGCATTCGCTTTCAGTTTATGCACCTTTCGAATGACCAAGGCCTGGCCCGCGGTCACATGCCCCACCTTCAACTTGAACACCTTTTCCGCACACGCGCCGCCGGGCCGGGCAAAGCGCATCCGGTAGTCGATCAACACAGGCGCGGTCATATCACTCTTCAAAGTCACCACAAACGCTAGTGCATCGCCCCGGACGACACTCGGCGTTTCGACATCCACGTGCACATTGACACCCACATCCTGCGCAAAGCCCAGCATCTCCATCGCCCCGGGGTGACCGCTCTTGATCAGCGTGCGCAAGGCATGACGGCGCATCCAGTCGTGTTCCCTTGGATCTTGCGCAGCCGATGCGGCCCAGATCCGCAGCCGATCAAGCACCGCATCAGGATCGGTTTTGGCGATGTCATTGAGGTGATTGGCAACCGACCGCGTCACGAACCGCGCCACGTCCCCATGCAACCGGTCAAGCAAGGGCAAGGTCTGCTCCGGCTTCAGGTCAACCTTGCGCGCCCAGGGCAACCTGGGCCGCGTGCCTTCACTCACCAAACGGCGCACGTGGTAATTCTCGTCACCCGCCCACACCTCCAACCGCGCCAGCGTCATCTCCGGCCAGCGGGTCAGGAACGGGCGGATGTAGAACTCCATTGAAAAGCGTTGCGTCGCCGCATGCAGCAAGTCGAGCGCCCGATCCGGGTCGGTTTCCAGACCGTGACGCGCGGCCAGCACCCCCGGCACCGCATGGATGAAGCGGCCAAAGTCATCGTCACGCAAACTGGGATCAAGGGGCTGCGGCATTGCCGCCTCGAGCTGATCCGCCATGGTTGGAAAATCAGAGGCCAAATAAGGCTCTAGGCAGTCAGCGAACCAGTCCAGACATTCCATCAACGACCGCTCCGGAATCCCGGCCAAAGCAGCCTTCAAGAACCCGTCCCGATCAAAACCGGACAGGGTCGCTGCGTAGTCATCCGCCAGATCACCCAAAGAACCCGCATTGAACAGCTGATCCTTCAGCGAAAATGTCGGCGGCGCTTTCGTCATCAGATCGTGGCCACCGTGGCCCCACCGTCCAGCAGTATGTTCTGACCTATGATAAAGCCCGCATGCTGCGAGCACAAAAACGCGCAAGCTGCGCCAAACTCTTCCCGGGTGCCATAACGGCCTGCCGGAATGGTGGCCTCGCGCCGTGCACGAGCTTCCTCTAGGGTAATCCCCTGCGCCTTGACGACACCGCCATCTAACGCCGCCGCACGATCCGTCGCGTGAATGCCGGGCAACAGGTTGTTGATCGTCACGCCCCGCCCTGCCACCTGACGGGACGTGCCCGCCACATATCCCGTGAGGCCCGTACGCGCGGAATTGGACAGACCCAGCACCGCGATCGGCGCCTTGACGGACTGCGAGGTGATGTTGACCACCCGGCCCCAGCCGCGCTCCATCATGCCCGGCACCAGCGCCTTGATCAGCGCAATCGGAGCCAGCATATTGGCATCCAGCGCCTTGATGAAATCCTCGCGGTCCCAGTCCGTCCACAGGCCGGGGGGCGGTCCACCTGCATTGTTGACCAGAATATCCGCGTCACCCGCTGCCGCGACAAGCTGTGCCTGCCCCTCGGCCGTGGACACATCCGCAGCAACCGTGTCGACCGCCACGCCATGGGCCGCGCGAATGGCCTGCGCCGATGCCTCCAGCGCCTCTGCACCACGCGCATTCATCACCAGATTGCATCCGGCGGCCGCCAAGGCTTCGGCACAACCCAATCCCAAACCCTTGGACGATGCACACACAACTGCCCGCTTGCCCGCGATTCCCAAATCCATCATATCTCTCCCAAAGTCGTTCAAGTGCCAGAAGTAACCACACGTCGCCCGATGCGCCAGCAAAAGACCGAAGCGTTGACCCACCCGCGCCACAATTCTACATTATCTTACATTTAAGCTTCATCAGTGGCGGAACATGACTGACACAAATCACCCAAGCACAGGCCAAAGCCTGCCAGTATACCGGGCGAGTGAATTTGTGGTCACGCAAGGCGCGAACCTTGGCGATCCGCTCTGCGATGCCGCAGACCTGATGCTGGACGATGTCTACCAACTCAACCTCGATGCACGCCCCGAACGCCTGACCCTGCTGGCCAGTGACGCGGCCCACCTGACCGTGGCGCCCAACAGTGTCGTAGGCAGGCCAGGTGCCGCGATACACCTCGATTGCGCCTTGACGCTGATGTGTTCGGACGGACAGATCACCGATGCGCTTGTGCTGGTCGAAGTGGACGCGGCAGGCGATATCGACGAAACCTATCTTTTGCCGCTGGCGGCGCTGTTACCACGCACCTCTTACGCGCTTGTGGGTATCGATTGCGACGACGTCCGGACGAAGTTCGCCCATCTCACCTGCGCACGGTTCACCCGGGGCACCCGCATCACCATGTCATCGGGGCTGCAAACACCGATCGAAGACCTCACCGTCGGCGACCGCGTCTTGACGCGCAATGACGGGCCACAGGAAATCCGCTGGATCGGCCAGTCGACGGTGCGGGCGGTGGGCGAATTCGCGCCCATTTGCATCCGCGCCGGTGCACTCAACAACATCCATGATCTGATTGTTTCACCCGAACATCGCCTCTTTGTCTACCAGCGGCAGGATCGACTGGGAGCGGGCCGGTCCGAACTCATGGTCAAGGCGCGCCATCTGGTCAACGGCGACAGCGTGACCATTCAGGACGGCGGCTTTGTGGACTATTTCGAGCTGCTCTTTGACACCCATCAGATCATCTATGCCGAAGGGATTGCTGCGGAATCCATGCTGATCGACACCCTTAGCAAACCGGCACTCCCCGACGACATCTGCGCGCAAATGACCCAAGGCACCGATGTCGGGCTCTCGGGCCTCGATGTCACTGAAACGCTGCTCGACCGACCCGATGCTGCGGAAATACTGCGCCGCGCCTCGACCCGCTAAGGCAGGCGCAGCGCGGCCACGGTCAGGGCTCAAGCGCCGTAAAAGAACTCTTCGCGCACAATCTTGCCATCCGCGACATGGTAAACGGCGACCTCTTTCATGTCCTC
>CAYGQZ010000285.1:0-5130 GCA_964352055.1 uncultured Rhodobacterales bacterium | reverse complement strand
CGTCATCAGCGGCGCGCCCGAAGCGATGCTGCCGCCGCTCGCGGTGCGCAGCGCGGTAACCGTGGCATTCTGCGGGGCTACGATCACAACCTCGCGCTGCGCCTCCGCTTCGGCGATCTCCTGATCAAGGGATGCGATGGCTCGGGCGATTTCGGCTTGCTTCAGACGGGCCAGCAAGGGCGCCTCTCGCTGGGCCGCCTCGATCTCGCCACGGGTGCGGGCAAGGGTGCTGCGTTCGCGCTGCAGTCGCTGTAGCGTTAGGGCCTCTTCCAGATGAGCCTTTTCTGCCTCATGAAGCGTCGCCTCGGTTGTCAGGGCCCGGTCGCGCATTTGCCGCTGGCGATCCAACTCCGCCGCCGCCAGTGAGACGCGTGATTGCTGCAAGGCGGATTCGGCGTCTAGGTCCGCCGATTCGTCGCGCAGCGCGGCCAGGCGAGCTTGCTGCGTCGCTGCCTGCTGGTCGAACAGGGCGAGGTGCTCGTCCAGCTCGGCCACCAGACTGTCACGCCGAGCGCGCAGAGCCCGGACGACTTCATCTTGGGTTGCACCAAGGGCGGCGCTGCGCCGTTCGCCCGAAAGGATTGCAAGGGGCGCGCCAACGACGACCTCTGTTCCCTCACTAACCGGCAGCGACGTCAACACGCCGCCAGTCGGGGCGACGATCTCGATGAGGCCGGCTTGCGGCGCAAGCCAGCCGTCGATACGCGCCTTGCGCGTGTACTGGCCGAACACAAGCAGCCAGACGATGCCGGCCACGAGCACCAGAACCACCACCGTGTAGACCGTATAAGGCAGCTTCGGTACGATGAGCACGGTGCCGAGCCAGCGGTCCCGTTGCTCGGCCACGGCTTCAGGCCGGAACAGCGGCTGCCGGGACCGGTCCGCCGGCAAACTGGGTGTCTCCTGCGCGTTCATTCCCGATAGACCGTGTAATCCTTGACCTCGAAGTTGATCTCGACAATCCGTTCCATGCGACGTGTCCGCAGAATTGTGCGAATGGCAGGATCGAAGAAATCCTTCAGGATCGGTGGCCGCTTGGCGCGGAAGTAGAAGGCCGGGTCGTCCACCACCGCAGAGGCCGCGGAAACTTCGAGTTCGTCGCGGCGGGTGACGGTCTGGATGACGCAGGGCGCATGGGTGAAACCCGCCGCGCGCAGCGCCACGGCCCGGTGATAGCCGTTGTGCAGCACCATGCGGTCGTCCGAGCGGATTACGCTCAGGAAGTTCGACCCATATCCGACCACCAGACCAAGTACCCGGTGGATCGGCCCAAAACTGTGATAATCGCGCAGGTCCGCCGCCGTCAGCGCCGCGGTGTCCAGAAACCGCAGATCGTTCGATTCTGATACGAACTGATAGCGGTGGCTGCCCAACTTGCGCACTGTGACCGGCGGGTCGCGCCGCTCCAGCGGCTGGCAGAAGCGGAAGAGGTCCGCTCCCTCGGGCCAGGGAGCCAATCTGCCTTGCAGGGCGTTGACGAACGGTAGCGTGACGCGGCGTTGGGAGACGATGATCTTGTCCAGTTCGACCATGCCGAAGGTCGTGGGCATCCGGTCGAAGGTCTTTCGGAAACTGGCCGTCCGCGACAGTTCTTCGGCCACCGGTTCCATTTCGGCGGGCAGGTCGCTGCAGTCGATTTCGTCCGCGATGCCGGCCTCGCTGTCTTCGAGCACACCGTAATGATCGTTCGCGTCGCGCCAGGCATCGACAAGGGCGCGTCCGGACAGGGCTTCGCCTCCGTCGACGGCGCGACGCACATGGTCGAGATAGTCGTTCAGCGGCGGCTGCCCCAAAAGCCAGATCTCTTCGCGGATTCGTGCATCGTCCAGCGGTACGGACTGTGCAGCGAGGGTGTCGGGCGACTCATGGAGTGTCATCAATGGTATCTCCGTCTGGATAGGTGCACCCGGTTTCCGACCACTTGGCATTCTGGCGTGCAACGATGGATGAGTTTGGGGGAACGCCCCGCAGCGCGATCCCCCGGACGGCTCAACTGCGGCTGACGCTGCGCGAGATGCCGCGGCTCACTGAACGGCTCTTGCCGCTGCTGGCGCCACGGCCACGGCCCCGGCGCTTTGTCTTCTTGCGGCGGCGGCCCTTCTTGCCGGCGCCATAAACATTCTCGATCTCGCTTTCATTCAGGTCACGCATGGAAACTCTCCTTGTTTGTGCGATTGCGCTATTGCCTTTCCGTTGGCTTAGCGTCGGGAAATCCCCAACGCACCACCTGGCAGAATCACACTTACGGAGGTTTCCTGACGAGTCTCTGACGAGACGAAATTCCGCTAGGTCGGCGTGATGTTCGGGTATGACAGCGTGAAAACGGCACCGCCATCGGACCGGTTCGCGGCATCAACCCGGCCGTCATGCGCCCGCTGGATCCTCTGGACAATGGACAGCCCAAGGCCAGCCCCGCCCTTTTCCGCACCGGAAGATCGCCAAAACGGCTCGAACAGCCGCCCATTGTGATCGTCGGGCAGGCCGGGGCCCCGGTCCCTGACCATGATTTGCGGCCCGGGCCCCACCTGAACCTCGACCGGCCCGCCGCGACCGTGGTGCACCGCATTCTCGATGAGATTTGTCAGCGCCAAGTCGATCGCGTCTCCCGCGCCGCGTACGAGGATCGGCACATCCGACCCGCGAAATTCGATCTCGCATTTCCGAAGCATGGCATAGGGCGCTAGCCGCGCGACAGTGTCCTCGGCGATAAGGTTCAGATTCACCGTTGCGGATTTGTCGAGTTCCAGCCTGTCCGCACCTGCCGCGATCAGGAATTGGGTAACCGTGCGCGACAGCGTCGAAATGTCTTCGCGTAGCCCGTCGAACGCCGGGCCTTTTGGCAAATCGTCAAGTTGCGCGACCAGAACGGCAACGGGCGTTCGCAATGCATGGGCCGCCTCCGCCGCGCGCTGCTTCTCGCGGTCCAGTTCAGTATTCAGCCGCGCGACGGCCCGGTTCACGGCATCCGTCAGATCGGCAATCTCGGACGGCGAGCGCGCATCGTTGAATGGGTCGGAGGAGATGCCGGGCCGCAGCCCGCGCGCCCATGCGGCGGCCTCCGCCACCGGCGCCAGATCGCGCCGGATCACGAACAGCGAGCCCAGGATAAGCAGCAAGAGCGTCGGCACCACAGGCAGCCAGACATGGCCCAGAAACTCGTCCCAGACCTCGTATCCGATCAGATCGGCGGGGTCGTCGGCGATCACGAAGTAGACGCGGTATTCCCCCTCGTCGCGCTGGACGAGGTGGGAGGCAACGGCCTCGGTCTGATCGGAATCAGGTTGTCGCGCGATCCAGTCTGAGGCTGCGATCGGACCCAGCAGCAGACCCAGCGATAGTAGCTCGCCGTTTCGCGCATCGACAACTTCGCCCGAGGAGTCGACCACGACGTAGCCATACGCCTCTGGGTGCTGCGCATAAAAAGGGCGCACCGCGTCGCGGATCACGGGCGGCGCGGACGGCGCCTCGCGCACGGCCTGGTCCAGGTTTGCAATCTCGCGGGTCAGGACGTCGGAAAGCAACGCTTCTCTGTCGGCGGCATCGTAGTAGGCAACGAACGCGATATTCGCCAAAAGCACGGCGGCCGCGATCCACAGCATTCGGCGCGTCAGCCGTCTGGCGAGGCTGGTTCTCGACACTCCCGCGCTCACGAGCCGGTCTCGTCCTGCAGGAGCCAACCGATCCCGCGCACAGTCTGGATCCTGACATCCGTCTCGGCGGATTCGAGCGCCCGGCGCAGCCGGGAGACGGCGGCGTCGATTGCATTGGGCGTGATTTCGGCATCCTGACTATAGAGTGCTTCCTCCATGGCCCTGCGTGAAACGACACGATTTTTGCGCCTCATCATGATTTCGAGCGTGTCGATCTCGCGACGACCAAGGGGCAGATTGGCCCCCTCCACAGAGACATCGCGATGAACGGTGTCGAGTCGCAGTGCCCCTGCTTCGAGCGTCACGCTGAGTCGGCTGCCGGGTCGCCGCAATACCGCGCGACAGCGCGCAATCAGTTCCGGGATTTCGACAGGCTTGACGACATAATCGTCGGCGCCGCTGTCGAGCCCGTCGATCCGGTCTCCGAGGGCACCACGCGCCGTCAGCACGATCACCGGCATGTCGATTGTCCCGCGCCACTCTCGCAGCAGGGTCAGCCCGCTGCCATCCGGCAGTCCAAGGTCGAGTAGCGCGAGGTCGTAGACGGAATGCCCGACCGTGTCGCGCGCCTCTTCGATCGAGGCGGCGACATCGACGCTGAACCCTCCGCGCGACAGTCCATCGGACAGCGCCTCTGCCAAACGATGGTGGTCTTCTACCAGAAGCAAGCGCAATCGTTGGGAATCCTTCGCATCCGTTTGGGACAAGCGGCTCGACAGCGTTACTGTGCGAAACGGTGATCGACCATGTGCATCAGTAGACACTATTCTGCGAAAGAAGAACACTTTGAAAATGTAGGGCGCCAGTCGAAGGCCGCACGCGCGCAGAGAGTGGTTGCGCGCAGTTGGGCAACTGGCGCCGCAACATCATCTTCGGATCCTCGATGCTCTCTCATGGGTGCTTCCTCTAGTCTGAATTCGCCAGCGATGGATAACTCTGACCCAATAATGGCGCGCATTCTTGCGGGTCGGCTCCGCATCCGCGCCGGGGAGGCAAACGATGTACTCAGCGCAGATCACATTGCCCACGTCGCGCACAAGTCATATGCTGAGAGCGGAGTGTAAATAAATACTATTTATCAATAGATTATAGGGTAAAAAAGGTTGTTTTTTAGACCCACCCCCTGCGCCACCCCACCTGATTTCCTCTGATGTAGTGCAACGCGCTAAACTCCATAAAACGTGGCTGTCCCACTCATAAGCCTTGCATGTCGCTTTTCTTCAATCATCTCTAAATATGCAAATTGCGTGGTACGAATAGAGGTATACTCCGATGGCACTCATCTCCGGGAAGCTGGTGAAGACGCTGCCACCGGGGCGTCGTTCTGATGGGGGCGGACCACTCCAAAAGGGGGGGCTCAAAAGCCACTCGGCAATGATCGCTTCAGTGATACGGGCTGCGCCGCAGCGAGTCGCTCGCCGCACATGCATAGCTATGCTGCGCTAGCGAAGGTGGAAAATCAAATGTCGGTTTTGTCCGC
>CAYGQZ010000284.1:0-5142 GCA_964352055.1 uncultured Rhodobacterales bacterium | reverse complement strand
CCCAATCCCCTAAGGTGACGTGATCGGCGGCGGCCTACGTCGCTTGCCTGACAGAGCGTTTCCAGCGATCGCCGCAAGCAAAACCGCGCCGCCAGTCAATGTGTTGAGCGTGGCGGTTTCACCGATGAACAACCAGACCCATAACGGGCCAAGGAGCACTTCGGCCAGTGACAACAGCGCAAGTTCCGCAGCAGGAAGGCTGCGAGACCCCAGTGTATACAGGATCAACCCTGCGCCGACCTGAAACACCCCCATGCCCATTGCAATGCCGCCATCCCGGACCGACAACACCAGGGACAAATCCAAAAACAGGCATATGCCGGAGGTCACGATGATGCCGAACAATCCGGACAGAAACACCGACGGCAGCATTTCACCCGATTTCCCCCACCGCAGCGCCACAGTGAAGACCGCAAATCCAAAGGCGGACCCCAACGCCGCAAGGCTACCCCTCAGGGCAACGCCTCCGGATTTATCTGCGACCATGATCGCGATACCGGCAATGGCAACGGCTATGGCCACCCATGTGGCAGGGCGTACACGCTCACGCAAGACAATCCATCCCAGTACTGCCGCCATAAAAGGCGCAGTAGCAAAAAGCAGCATGGCATTTGCCACGGATGTCGCTTGAATCGCATAAATACCGCCGGAATAGGCAGCCACCAGCGACAGCCCTGCGATCACCGCTGGAAAACCGGTGCGGCGGATCTGGGCAAGGGGGCTTTCACCAGACCGCATGCGAATGAACACATAAAGCAGAAGTGACAAGCTGGCCGAACGATAAAGCAATATCTGCCACACAACCGCGTCTTCAATCAGCCGTATCCCAAGTCCGACGGTCGACCAAAGCACGCCAGCGGCAAAAACAAACAGGACACCAAACCGGTGCCCTTCCGTGCCGTGTGACGGTTGGCTCATGACAGTCATTTGGTCTCCGAAAGACATTTCTGTCTCATTGCTAGCGGTATGGCTGTCGCATTAGCCTTCCGTTTGCGACACCGAAACTGTTCGTGGCACATAGACGCCAAGGAATGGCCTCGGACCAGCACCTTCTGCCAACGCCGCGAATTGGTACTTCGCCCCGCACTATGTAAGTTCATGCACGGCGCAGCGAAGGTCGGTCCATCCTGAACCAGCCGTTGGCGATCTGCGCAGCGAAGGTGTCAAAAGAGCCCGTTCCGGACATGTCCAGCCTTTATGCTTTGGGTCAGTCCAACTTCGGGACTCTGAAACGGTTGTCTACTCTCAACCTGCGACCCAATATCAATGATATCAAATGGGTAATTCGCAAATGGCGCGGGTCCGCAACAAGGAAATCCGAATGCTCCCGGGGCTTGTTCGGAGCTATCTGCTTCAGCAAGCCTTCGCGGCATAGCTTCCTATCCGGGCATCGCCTGGGACTTAGGCAGGGCCGGATCCATAACGTCCCAAGGCTGTGCACTTTTGACAAAGATGTCGCGACTTGGGGTGTACCAACTCGGATCGTCCAGACTGCCGGCATAGATCACGATCGCACCCTCGCCAGCGCCATTGATCAGAAACAAGGGCGAGCCGCATGTTGCACAGAACCCTCGGCGCATGGCATGTCCGCGATCAGCGGGGCGGTCGAACCAGCTTGGCTCGCCCGTTTCAATCGTAAAGTCGGATTGTTTGACCAGAACCGCCGGGAAATAAGCGCCCCCGGTTGCTTGCTGGCAATGTCGGCAATGGCAGTTGCCCATGTATCGCGCAGGACCTGTTGAGCGGTAGCGGATGGCACCGCAGGCACAGCCGCCTGAAAAACTATCTGTCATCATTCCTCCTTGCTGCACGGATCATTTGTTTGTCGCATCAGAGCGAAGCGGACACTGTGATTGTGACCAACGACCCTATCGACGAATAGAGAACGGCGCGTGCGATGGCGTCAACCCGCACGCCATAGTTCAGCGCCAGCATGAAGCACATTGCTCCGCAGGGTGCGGCGGCCACCATCATGGCGGGGTTGCGCACCTCGGGCGTCAATTGTAGCACCCCGGAAAAGATAGCCCAAGCAAGTAACGGGTGAACCACCAGCTTCACAGCGGTAATGGCCACCGGCAGCATGGGACGCGCACCACCGGCCTTTTGGCTCAGAATGACGCCAAGCGCGAATAACAACACAGGCGAGGCGGTTGCGCCCAAGAAGTCCGCGAAGACATCAAAGCCTGTGGGCACCGAGACGCCCAACAGTCCGACCACCAGGCCAAGCACCATGGCAACCAGCGGCGGATTTCGTGCGATCTTTCCCAGCGTGTGCCCAACAGAGGTACCTTTGGTGGACAGGACGTCCATCAGGATCAAAGAACCGCTGAAAATCAGGATACCGTCCATTGAAATGATCGCGACAATCGGCGTCGCGGCGGTCTCTCCAAACAGGGTGACCGCAATCGGCAGAACGAAGAGGATATGGTTGGTCAGGGCGATGGCCAACCCCAGAAGCGCGGCCTCCATAACGTCGGTCTTGAAGACCCGCCGCGCGATCAGAAACCCGACCGCATACATCACCACTTCGGTGACGAAATACCCGCCCAGCATGGCAAAGTTGAACTCTGCCAGCGGGGCATTGGCCAGCAATTGAAACCCCAATGCAGGCATCGCTACAAACATCACAAATTTGTTCAGCGCCATGGCCATGTTGAAATCGAAAGTGCGGCGCAGGCCAAACACGTAGCCAAGCGCGCCAATCCCAAACACCGGCAGCACGCCGTTCAGCAATTGGTCGAGCATGGCGTCTCTTTCTGCTTGTCTGGTGGAGGACCGGCATGTCTGGAACCGTGCAGGCTGTCGGCTGTCACCATGTTTCGGCGAAGGGGCGGATATCCAGCTCGTGGGTCCAGCCGTCGCGCGTTTGGTGGTGCAGGGTCCAATAGGCTTCGGCAATGCTGTCTGGGTTCATTAGCGTGTCCGGAGGCAGGGTATCGGGATCTTTGCCCGCTTGCCGGACCCGGTCGCGGACAAATTCCGTGTCGACGCCAGCATCAATGACAAGATGCGCGACATGGATGTTTTTGGGGCCCAACTCGCGCGCCATGGATTGGGCAAGTCCCCGCAGCGCGAATTTGCCTGAGGCGAACGCGGCATATCCCGCACTGCCGCGCACGGAGGCCGTTGCCCCGGTGAAAAAGATCGAGCCCTTCTGTCGCTCGACCATATATTTCGCCACTTCACGCCCCGAAAGAAACGCAGCGTATGCGCACATTTCCCAGACCTTGCGAAACACCCGCTCGGTTGTGTCCAGAATGGGAAAACGAACATTGCCGCCCACATTGAAAATGCAGATGTCGATTGGCCCAATCTCAGCCTCGACATGGGCGAACATCTCTGTTGCGGTCTCTTCCTTTCGGGCGTCCCATGTGAACCCTTGGGCGCTGCCGCCCGCGGCCTCAATTTCGGCGACCAGGGGGGCAAACATTTCCCCTCGGCGGCGGCCCATCACGACATGAAACCCACCTTTGGCAAATCGCCTGGCAATGGCAGCACCGATGTAGTCTCCGGCACCGATGATCAGACAGATGGGCTTTGCGGTCATATCGTTACTCTATGCTGCTTCTGCCGTCTGGAAGGCGGAGCGGGCCTCTAGTCGATCCGCGTAGGCTGAGAGGTTCGGCAGGTTTTCGAACGCCGCACCAAGGCGACGCGACATGACGACGGCGTGTCCGGTGATGGTATCCGCAATCGTGAAATCCCCGGCGAGAAAGTCACGCCCTTCCATATGATGCTCGACCGCCGCGAGCGTGCGGTTCAAAAGCTTGAGCGCGCGCATCGCGATCTCATCGTTGCGCCGTTCAGGGGGGAGAAGGATGGTTTCGACCACATAGTTGTTGATCGGTGGCATGATCATGCCCTCGGCATAGTGCAGCCATTGCAGGTATTCGGCAAAGTTCTGGGCGTCCGGGCCCGGTGCCAAGGCGGGTGCATATTTGGCCGCTAGATACTGGGCAATCGCGGTGCTTTCGCTGATCGTAGTATCCCCATCGACCAGGGTAGGGACACGGCCATTGGGGTTAATCGCCGTGTAATCCGGGCCGCGCATTTCTTTCTGGCCCAAAGTGAATTTCACCAGCTCATAAGGCTGACCCATTTCTTCGAGCAGCCAAACCGTGCGCACGGCGCGTGACTGGGGGGCAAAGTAGACTTTCATTTGAGGCCTCTCGAATATGCGACGGGATTTGTTGACAAGCAGGAGACTTCAACTTTAGAAGTTAGTCAATTTAAAAAAAGAAGTGACTATTGATGAGCCGCTCTGACCTTCCGTCGCACACCTGCACCATCGCGCGCGCCGTTGCGCAAGTCGGCGATGAATGGACGCTTCTGATTGTGCGGGAAATGTTCCTTGGGACTCGACGCTTTGACGATTTCCTGCGCCTCACAGGCATGTCGTCTCACCTTTTGGCGCAACGTCTAAAGAAGCTGGAAGCGGAAGGGGTGATCCGCCGCGCGCCATATTCAGAACGCCCGCCACGGCACGATTACCGCCTGACGGAAAAGGGGCGCGACCTGTGGGCGGTGATCATCGCGTTAAAGCAATGGGGCGATCGCTGGTTGGGCACGGATGACACCCCTGTGCAGATCACGCACAAGGCTTGCGGCAAGGTTGTCAGGCCCCACATGACCTGCCCAGATTGCGGCGAGCGCATAGAGGCCCACGACGCCGAAGCTCAGCTTTCGCACACTTTTGAATTGGAACGACAGGCCGAAAGGCGTGCGCCCTGAAATCTGCCAAAGGTCAAACATATGGACTATGAAACATTACGTCTTGAGATCACGGGCGGCATCGCGACAATCACCTTGGACCGCGAAGACAGCCCGGCCAACGCACTGAACGCGCGCATGGCCGAAGAGTTGTTTGACATTGGCGTGCGTTGCGGTGCGCCCGACGTGCGCGCCGTGATCGTTACCTCCAATGGTAAGATGTTTTGCGGTGGCGGTGATTTAGCTGAAATGGATGCCGCACCCGACAAACACGCGCATCTGACCCGAATGGCAACGGTGCTGCATGCAGGGTTGATCCGGCTCGCCCGGATCGACGCACCTGTCATCATGGCTGTGAACGGAACCGCAGGCGGTGGTGGGTTCTCCATAGTGCTATCCGGTGACTATGTCATCGCGTCCGAAAGGGCCAAG
>CAYGQZ010000283.1:0-5258 GCA_964352055.1 uncultured Rhodobacterales bacterium | reverse complement strand
GACTTCGCTCCCGTCCGCAAGGGTGCAGACGCCACGCTGACCATCGGCCTCATCCACGATGCTATACGTGCCACCTTGGTCAACACAAAAGGTAGCGGCAGGGTTGGCGAGTTGCGACGCGGCCGCCATGTTTGCAAGACAGGTCAATAGCAAGCTGACTATAACTGAGAGAAAACGGAGCATGATGGAGGGCCTATCTGCATGGTGGTCTGCGCAAAAACGTTGTCTTTATGAGGTGCGCCAAATCGGGCTTTCGTACGGACTGCGGACAATCGTCAACACTTATGCACTATCGGGAAGGTGGTAATCCTGTGTCAAGCGCCGAAGCGGACATTTGCGCCCACATGGTTGTCATTATAAATCGGCTCAACAGCCGCCACGCAGTGGTACAGCATAAACACCGATTCAACCGTTGTATGAATGTCGGCTGTTCTAAGTACGGCTTGACCAGTTCGCAGGCGCGGAGAATGGCGGCTCTCCGCCCATTCTGTGGAAAAACAACGTGTTGCTGGCGCAGAAAGTGTGGTTCTGATCAGAGCACGAGCGCCTTTTCTATCAGGCTTTGCGCTTTTGCTGCGGTGCAGGAAAGATCTTTGCTAACTTCCTGAGATTCTGGGCGGTTGCGGCGAGCAGAAATTCTTTATTTGCGCCGCATGGGCCACGTAGTCGGAGCCTTCCGAGACCGGGCGGAGCTTCGAGCAACTCGGTGGGCGGGCTGTGTTGAAATAGCGTCTCAGCTTGCCGGTGAGGTTATCGACGGTCTTGAGCCGGGGCGCACAGTCGATGGAACCGCCTTCGACTTAGTAGATTGGAATGACAAATCAAAGTAAGGGCGGGCATATCGAAGCGCTCAGACTACCGCACCCCTTGCACTGCGGCTGTCAATAACAGGAAGTGTGTGGCGCTAAAAGATGTGCTGCAGACAGCCACACAGGGGGCTCAATTCTAACTATTCGAGTGGCAGCAGTGAGCCCATACCGGAAGCGCTTTGCCATTGTTGCTCGCAGAAACAGCAACGAAATCGATTGGTGTGGTCAGCCACGATACAGCAAGAAAAGCGGCCATTCATGCAAAGCGCAGCGAGGATTTATACGCCGGTGAACGAGGAGCGGACGGAGCTAACTTAGAAGTAATTGAGCTGCGTTGACGCAATCGACTGACACCTTCCGTTAGCTTGGGCCGTCAAAGCCGCAGCTGGGCTTCTCCAAAGCGATCGTCCGTGCGCAGCGCAGCATTATTGAAAGCACAAGGCTCGGGATCCTGACATTCAGGAGATTGCGAACCGCTTGTTATCTAAGGAGGAGGTCCCTCCAAGGTCAAGCCGTTCACGAGATTGCATCGTCTTGCTCGCAAAAGCGCATGTCGACAAAGCATCGGCCGACAATTGTGACGAGCTGACTTGGCAGCGAATTCACGACGTGGTGAACGACTTGAGCCGCTCTACAGCCGTTATGTACTCTTCCCTCCGAGCTGGACACAACACGGGAAAATTGTCGGCGAAGCGCAAAAAATCGAAATTGGGAGAGAGGGATCTCAGTTCGATTTCACCATCCATTGCTTCTTGTTTTCGACCGAGCATAGCCAACGCGAGACACCGAAATGTTAATGCGGAAATCTCTCGAGGGCCTGACCGCGAGCTGGAAACACAACGCATGTAGTCACCTGACATGAAGGCGATTCCGGCTTCGGCAAAGTGTACCCAGGTTGGAGGTGTATTGCCTTGCCGCATCACCCAGTCAATAATCGCAATAGCGCCCTTTGCGTCGTCGGTTAAAGCCGCCTTGGCGGTCGCCACGCAGATCATGGCATCTGAGTCTCCGAGCATACTTGCCTCCGCTCTTTCCAACATTACAAGCGCACCTCCCAAATTCTCGATTCGTGCCGTGTTCATTGCCATCAGAGCCAAGTTGACCGGGTCAGTTGGAGCAAGTTTGAATGCTGTTCTAAAAGCCTCTTCAGACTTGTTGAGAAAACTTTTTTTGCGTCCTGGAATAACGGAATATGCCCAACGCAGTTCGAGCGCATAGACCAACCATGCCCGCGAAAATGTTGGGTCAAGCTTAACCGATTGTTCAAGGTGTGACATGGAACGCAGAAGACTGTCTTGGTCCAGCTGCATTTCCAGATCGCACCCCAGCATAAAATGATCGAACGCGTTTAGGTCCCCGCAGGTTTTGCGGGCCGCGGATTTGTATTCTGCCCTGTGAAGCTCGCCGTGCCACCCGGTCAGCGCGAAGACTATGGTGCTTGAGATTTCATCAACCAACTTGCCCAAGTCATCTTCTTTAAGGTCCAACCGGGTCCCCCAGAGGTTCTGGCTATTGGATGCATCCACCAATTGAAGCCGGACTCGAAGGATGTTGCCCAGCCATGCGTAATTGAATTCGAGAATGTAGTTTGCTTTCACATCGTGCGAAAAGGAGTGGATGTCGCTTATGTCTTGCAATGTGAAGGCACTCTGGCGGGCAATGACGCCGATATAGTGGAAACGCGCGAGATGGTTGATGACTTCGGACGCAACCTGATCTGCCAGGTCATTTAAGAAGGGATCCTGGGTAAGCGTCGGCTTTAGCACCGCAACGGTGGGCCTGTATTCGGCTTCTAGCATTTGGGGTGAACTTAACTCGGCAGAGACAGGTTCGATATCGCCAATCAGCCGGAACCCCTTTCCTCGGATGGTTTCGATATAGCGTGGGCGCTTGGCATCGTCGCCTAGGGCGAGACGCAGATCATGGATGTATTCCCTCACGAGGTCCGTTGTCACATGGGTCTCGGGCCAGACTTCCTGAAGTACGGTCTCAACAGATACGACTTCACCCCTGTGCCGTTCGAGACATGCTAATACCGACGCTGCCTTCGCGGTGACTTGCACAACACGTTCAGGCGACACCAGACGACGATCTTCCTCCGAGAAGTACCATTCTGTCATCACATCTACTCCAGGCAATGGCGAATAACGTGCTCGACCATCTCTTCGTCGCTCCGGTTTTTCGGTGCGCACAGGCGCGTTCCACGAAAACTCCACACAACTCAACGTGCACCCACAAGCGGGGCCTGATACCCTCAATTCGTGCTTGTCAAGATCGGTTTCCGACGGTTCATACACGCACACGTTTTAATTAATCAAAATTTTTTGGAGAAAAACAATGTCAGGATCAAGTGTCGAAAACACCAGACTCGTCAAGGTGACTGCACCAGGACGCCATTTTCGTTTCAATTCGAAGGGATTTTTTTGGAAAGGCTTATCTTTAGTGAACCTTTCAGGAACAGCTGCAACACCTGCGCTCTAACCTTTGGAGGAAGCAACTACCTAGTGTTCCCATCTAATCTGGATGCACTGATTTGAAACAGAAATTTGGAGTTTTACCATGCGTAAGTTTTTTGCACATGCGGCTTTGGCCGCGTTCCTTTCTAGCACCGCATTTGCTGCCGAAGACGGTAAGCACTACCCCGGCACATTTTGCCGCGTGGCCGACCATTCAGAAGCCGGCACCGGGGCTGTGCGCTATGACAGCTTCGGCAAGATCATCAACAATTCCAACAACAACCGGATGAGAGTCGTCTGCCCGATTCTGCGGGACGAAATCAACACGAACCGGGGGCTTAAGGTCACCGTTTACTACCACGCGAATAACGCTGGCGACCCATTGGCATGCGAATTGCGGGAAGTGCCCGTGATGGGCGATACCGATATCCGCCGCGACCGCTTTACCGTGACGGGCACGCCCTCGATCACCGGGACAGGAGCACCTGTGTGCAATCCGAGTCTCTTGTTAAATGGCTCTAATCCGGGCGGATTTTGCGCCGGAGGACTGAGCACTCCGGCCTCCGAACGCCAAAGCGGCAATCGCGCGGGTTCGGGTTATACGCTGGTTTGCGGCCTGCCAGCGCGCGATCCCAACTTGGGTCGCTCGGCTATATCCAGCTACTTTGTGATAGAGACCACGCAGTAAACACCAGTGCCCTTGCTCAATGTCAATCCATTTGGGCGGGGGCACCGCTCAGGTCGCTAGCCGTGTTGTCATCATCACGAATTACCAGACCGGCGAGCCTGGAGAATATTGTAAACTGATCGTAGTTCTCCGGCCGGATTTTCTTTTTCGACAAAGTTGCGTCGCCGACATCCCTTGGCTCGAAGCCGAAACGCGGCGATACAGCATAATTCTCCAAAACGGTCATTCAAAAAAGCCCACAGACGCGGTAGTGTGGCCAACAGCAGGTTAGTCCCGCACACTGTTAGTTCGAGCGATGCTCGAATTTGCACTTGCAGCGAACGACGGGATTGCCAGACTGTGCGCCCCCAGCTCCGGAAGAAATTCTCAAGTCCCCTTTTTGCAGCTTCAAGCACACCGGTCCGGGCCTTTCATATTCACGGCGTTTGAGGCGCACACGACGCTGAACACGACAAACTCTTGTCAGAATATCGTTTTCTGATACGCAACTGACCCATGAAAGCTTCGAAGTGGATCAAAGCGGCGCAAATGAACGGCTGGCGATTAGACGCCTCACGCAACGGCGTGCTGACCTTGGCGTGCAAGCGACAAGGCTGCCCCGGTAGACTTGAGCTACCATTGGCTAACCTTGGCCCGACGCCGGATCCGTGCTCGCTTCAACATCACGGCCAATACGGTATGCCAGTTTTCAATCTTTATCGTAACCTCGTAATAGAGCTGATTAGGCGCCGTAGGCGGCTTGGGCTATCACAAGAGGACGTGAACGGGGCCGCTGGCTTTGCTGATGGTCACCTGAGCAAGCTGGAAAGCTTCGCCAGGATCGGACAATTCCCCACAATGGTCGCTTGGGCCAATACTCTGGGAACAGACCTGGCCTTATTTCCCGCCCCGTTCCCTGATCAGATAGCACTTGCGGTCAAGCGACGCGAAGCCCTGTTGCGTGAGTCCGAAGATCGCACAGGGAACTCAAAGCCTGACGAAACACCCGCCTGCAATGCCCCGTAAATCTCCAACGCAAAACAAGCGGACACGTATCCGCATCAGCGATGAAATGCGCCAATGCATTGAGATCATGGCGACGGAGGGCTTGCCAGTCCCGACCGCAGCAGAACGCGCTGGCATCGCCCGTGACACCGCGGTCAGAAACATGCGCAAACCGCACGTCCTCGCCTTGTTCAATCGACGGGTGCGGGAGGTCCGCGACAATGCCGCACAGGCGGCCTTCATGCGGATCAATCATCAATCGATATCATCTGAGAGTGAGCGCATCAGATTTGAGGCCAACAGATGGGTGGCAGGCGTCGA
>CAYGQZ010000282.1:1640-5289 GCA_964352055.1 uncultured Rhodobacterales bacterium | reverse complement strand
AAAAAAAACCGCGACACCTTGTTCAGGGTGTCGCGGTTTTGCCCGTGCAGGGCCCCAGTCCTATTGGGACGATGGGTGCGCTCATTTGGTGATCGCAACACTTTCGATGTCGCCACGGCACAGGCCGATGTCGTCGAGCTCACGATCGCTCAATGAGGACAAAGCGTTGCGGGTCACGCGGGCGTCGTTCCATGACACGATCGAAGCGATCAGTGTTGCGAAGTAGCCAGAGATTTTGCCTGCAACAGATGCAGCGCCGTATGCGGAATGTGTGGTGTCAAAAGCAGCCATTGCATTTTTCCTTGAAGTAACATGTTTCCGCTGAACCATTCAGCGGGTTGACTGGCATTTAGGCACCAAGCGAAAGCTGGACAAGCGGTGAAATGTCATATGTGCTATGCGATTTCTGCATAGCAGCAAAACAGCATTAACCTACCGTTAAGTCAGCATAATTCGGCGAATGAGTCTGTCGTTTTATGGTCACCGAATGACGAAATTGATCAGTGCCGGGGTATGGTCGTCGCATTCTGGAAATGCAGTGTCGGAAACAAGCCTGTGCGGTTAGTGCTTGGCGGATGTTCGCCTTTCGTGCTACTGCGTTAAAAAAGCCACGAAAAGGCTGAAACGGGCAAAGGGCAGGTCACTGAAATGCGAATCTTGGGAATCGATCCGGGTCTGCGGCACATGGGCTGGGGCGTTATCGATACGGATGGTCCCCGGTTGCGCCACGTGGCCAATGGAGTCTGCCATTCGGTGGGCGACGAATTGTCTGTCCGATTGCTCAGCCTGTTTGATCAACTCACCTCTGTTGTGGTTGCCCACGCACCGGACACTGCGGCGATTGAGCAGACTTTTGTCAACAAGGACGGGGTTGGCACGCTCAAATTGGGGCAGGCGCGGGGGGTGGCCATGCTGGCGCTCGCGCGAGCGGGGTTGAGCATTGGTGAGTACGCGCCGAACGCAGTCAAGAAAACGGTTGTCGGTGTCGGACATGCGGACAAGCGACAAGTGGCGCATATGGTGCGCGTTCAATTGCCCGGTGTGCGACTTGAAGGGCCGGACGCGGCTGATGCGCTGGCCATTGCCATTTGTCATTCCCATCAAGCCGGTGGCGCGCTGGCCGCGGCAGTTGCGCGGGTGCGTGCATGATCGGCAAGCTGACAGGCCGCATCGACTATCGCGCGCTTGATCATGTGCTGATCGATGTGCGCGGGGTGGGCTATCTTGTCTACTGCTCTGACCGGACGCTGGCGGGCTTGCCGGGTGTCGGGCAGGTTTGCGCCTTGTTCACGGATCTCGTTGTGCGCGAGGACCTGATGCAACTCTTCGGCTTTCCCACTTTGGCGGAAAAGGAATGGCACCGGTTGCTGATGTCGGTGCAGGGGGTGGGCGCCAAGGCATCACTGGCCATTCTGGGCACGCTTGGTCCGGATGGTGTGAGCCGCGCGATTGCGCTTGGGGATTGGAACGCGGTCAAGGCCGCCAAAGGGATTGGCCCCAAGATTGCGCAGCGCATCGTGCTTGATCTGAAAGACAAGGCACCTTCTGTTATGGCGATGGCGGGAACCGCGGCTGCAGCCGTTGGCGATGGCGCCGCGGATACAGATCCAGAGGTGATCGAGCCTGCTGTTGTTCGGCCGGCCCCCGCCTCAACGGCGCAAGCGGATGCTTTGTCGGCCCTGGGCAATCTGGGCTATGGCCCGTCGGATGCGGCCGCCGCTGTGGCGCAGGCCATGGGCGAGACGCCGGATGCGGACCCCCCGGTACTGATCCGGGCCGCGCTGAAATTGTTGGCGCCGAAAGGGTAATGCATGTCCGAGCCTGATCCGACCCTGCGCCCTGCACCCTTGCCAGAAGATCATGACCGCGCTTTGCGGCCGCAAACGTTGGATGATTTCGTGGGTCAGGCCGAGGCACGTGCGAACTTGCGCGTTTTCATTCAGTCGGCGCGCCAACGCGGTGAGGCGATGGATCATACGCTGTTTCATGGCCCTCCCGGTTTGGGTAAAACGACGCTGGCGCAGATCATGGCGCGCGAGTTGGGGGTGAATTTTCGGATGACGTCGGGCCCGGTGCTGGCGCGTGCCGGTGATCTGGCCGCGATCCTGACCAATCTGGAAGCGCGCGATGTTCTGTTTATTGATGAAATCCACCGGCTGAACCCGGTGGTCGAAGAGGTGCTTTATCCTGCGCTTGAGGATTTTGAGCTTGATCTGGTGATCGGGGAGGGGCCCGCGGCCCGTACCGTGCGTATCGAGTTGCAGCCTTTCACCCTCGTCGGCGCAACTACGCGGATGGGCTTGCTGACAACGCCCTTGCGCGACCGCTTTGGCATTCCAACCCGGTTGCAGTTTTACACCGAGGATGAGCTATTCATTATTGTTGATCGCAACGCGCGCAAACTTGGTGCGCCGGCAGACGAGGGCGGTGCTCGCGAGATTGCCCGCCGATCGCGCGGCACCCCCCGCATTGCGGGACGCCTGCTGCGCCGCGTTGTCGATTTTGCCGTTGTCGAGGGCGATGGACGTGTGACGCAGGATCTGGCCGACAGTGCGTTGACCCGACTGGGGGTGGACCATCTGGGGCTGGACAGCGCAGACCGGCGCTACTTGACCTTGATCGCGGAGCATTACGGTGGCGGACCCGTGGGCGTCGAGACCCTGAGTGCCGCGTTGTCGGAAAGCCGGGATGCCCTGGAAGAGGTGATCGAGCCTTACCTGTTGCAGCAGGGTTTGATACAGCGGACCCCGCGCGGTCGGATGCTGGCGGCGCGCGCCTGGCGGCATCTGGGGCTGGATGCCCCACGCAGTGCCGGTGACCTGTTTGACTGAAGGACGCAGGACGACGCGCGTTTCCGGCCTTGCGGCCCGAAACGACGCCCCGCCCACCGTCCCTTTTGGTGCGGTTGGGGTGAAACGAGGGGCCGGCCCCTCGTGCTCCCCGGGATATTTGGGCCCAGAAGAAGTCTATGGCGTTTTGGCTCAGTTGTCGGGCGAGTATATCCGGCGTTTGCCGCGGAACGCTGGCAGGTTTGGAGAGCGGTTGTGACGGCAGATGAGATCGACGCCCTGTTCCGGCGAGAGAGTGGTGACTATGCCTTTGCGCGGTGGGGGCGTCCGCTTGCGCCAGTTGTTTTTGGTGTTGAGGATCAGACGCTTTCCACGGTGAAGGGCGCGATCGAGGCCGTGTGTCACCTGGCGAACCACGATCTGGTCGAGACGGACCCGGAACTGGGTGCGAACTTCATGTGGTTTTTCTTTTCCGACTGGTCCGAGTTGTCGGAGGTGCCCGGACTGGACCGCCTTGTTCTGGACCTCGGGCCGCTGGTCGCGCGGTTACAGGCGGCGGACGCAAATCAGTACCGTGTGTTCCGGTTCGACAAAACCGGAGCCATTCAGGCCTGTTTCGTGTTCTTGCGAATGGATGCGCATCTGTCGAAGGTGCCTGCGGAAACCCTGGCGCTGTCGCAAGTGGTGCAATCCTTTTTGCTGTGGTCGGATCTTGCCTTTCGCGACCGCTCGCCTTTGGCGGTGGCGGGGGAGACGACGGTCTTGCGCCCCGATATCGCAGGATTGATCCGGGCCGCGTACGATCCGGTGATGCCGGTTGCTGCGTCCGATGCCAGCCATGCCTTGCGTTTGGCTGCGCG
>CAYGQZ010000282.1:0-1540 GCA_964352055.1 uncultured Rhodobacterales bacterium | reverse complement strand
CCGACGCCCGTCACATCAGTCTGGCAACCGGAAGGCTGGTGTGGTGTGGGACTGGTGTGTGTTTGAACGGGTTGCGTCCGCATGAGCGCTGCGTAAACTCGGCCCCGTGTCTGGAGGACCGAACGATGGCCCATCATTTCCCCGTGACCGTGTTTTACGAAGACACCGATATGGCAGGCATCGTCTATTATGCCAACTATTTACGCTATATCGAACGGGCGCGCTCCACCATCGTCGAGGATATGGGTGTTGATCAGAATGCGATGCGTGCTGAAGGTCTGGTTTTTGCCGTCAGCCGGGTTGAGGCAGATTACATCGGAGCGGCGCGCCTTGGAGATCGTCTGGACGTCGTGACGACTCATCAGGCGGCAAGCCCGGTGCGCTGGACGTTCGATCAGGCAGTGCGCCGGGGCGATGATTTGATCTTCCGGGCGCATGTGGTGGCCGTCTGTATGACGACAACGGGAAAACCGGTCCGGCTTCCCGCGGAAATCCGCGCAATGATTGGCAAATAAACCGATTCTGACGCCGAAGTGATAGCAATCCGCTTGGTCGTCGGCTATGCTTTGGCTCAATAAGGGCCTAGAAACGCGCCCGCAGCAAAGAGCAGGCAAATGGAAGCAGAAACCCTCGCCCTGGCGCAGGAGATTGATTTCTCTATGTGGGGGCTTTTCATGCGTGCCACCCTGACGGTGAAGCTCGTGATGATCATTCTGATCATCGCGTCCTTCTGGTCCTGGGGCATCATCATTCAAAAGCTGATTGTCTATCGCCGGGCGCGCGCCGAAGCCGAGCGCTTTGATCAGGCATTCTGGTCAGGCGAGCCTCTGGATGGGCTTTTCGAGCAGATCGGACCAGAACCGGATGGGGCCGCAGAAAAGGTCTTTGCCGCCGGGATGGTCGAATGGCAACGCTCGCACCGCGATGATGGTGGGTTGATTGCAGGGGCCACGTCCCGGATCGATCGCAGTATGGATGTGGCCATCAACAAGCAGAGCGAAAAGTTGCAGAACGGATTGACCGTGTTGGCAACCGTTGGATCCTCGGCACCCTTCATTGGTTTGTTCGGAACCGTGATCGGGATCATGAACGCCTTCATCGAAATTGCAGAGCAGCAAAACACCAACCTTGCCGTTGTGGCCCCGGGCATTGCCGAGGCGCTTCTGGCGACCGGACTTGGGTTGCTGGCCGCGATCCCGGCGGTGATTTTCTACAACAAGCTCAGCGCGGACAGCGACGCAATTTCAGCAGGCTACGAGGCCTTTGCCGACGAATTTGCGACGATCCTCAGTCGCCAGCTGGACAGTTGAGCGATGGGGGCCGGGACGATCCAGAAGGCTGACAGCGGCACACGGCGGCGCAGGCGTGGCCGCACGCGCCCGATGTCTGAGATCAACGTGACCCCCTTTGTGGATGTCATGCTGGTGCTGCTGATCATCTTCATGGTGGCGGCCCCGCTGCTGACTGTGGGCGTTCCGGTCGCGCTGCCCAAAACGGCCGCCGGCGCGCTTGCGGTGGATCAGGAAGAGCCTTTGACGAT
>CAYGQZ010000281.1:0-5289 GCA_964352055.1 uncultured Rhodobacterales bacterium | reverse complement strand
GCGCGACGTCGCCCGGGGTCTCCAGATGAATGCCCTTGGGGGCCCATTTCATGTTGCCCCAAACCGGCTCGCGGGCGTGGCACATGGAGCAATTGCTGATCACCACATCATAAGCGTCATCAAAACTGGCCGCCGATACAAACTTCTGTTCATAGACCGTAAGCGGCCGCGCCTCGGCGTCCTCCCACGTCTCTGTTGGCCGAACAGAGGACAACCAGGCAATCGCGATCATCAGCAAAACGGTCACGCCCCACGTCCAGTGCGGCCCGGACCCGGTTGCGTGCAGAGTGTTGAAGTAGTGGCGGATCGTGACACCTGTCAGAAAGATCAGGCTGGCAATGATCCATGCATATTCCGTACCGAAAGAAAGCGGATAATGGTTTGACAGCATCAGAAAGATGACCGGCAGCGTAAGGTAATTGTTGTGGGTCGAACGCACCTTGGCAATCTTGCCGTATTTGGCGTCCGGCGTGCGCCCCGCCTTTAGATCGGCCACAACGATGCGCTGGTTTGGCATGATTTGAAAGAACACGTTCGCCGTCATGATCGTTGCCGTGAACGCGCCAAGATGCAGCAGCGCCGCGCGACCGGTAAAGATCTGATTGTACCCCCAGGACATCGCGACCAGGATGACAAAAAGCAACAGCATCAAAGCGGTTGGATGATCGCTTAGCTTTGACTTGCACATATAATCATAGGCCAGCCACCCGATGGTGAGCGACCCACCAGAGATCAGGATGCCTTGCCACAGCGACAAGTCCGCCTTGGTGGGGTCCAGCAGGAACAACTCTCCGCCCACCCAATAAACGATCATCAAAAGCGCAGCACCTGACACCCAGGTGATATAGCTTTGCCATTTGTGCCAGATCAGGTGTTCGGGCATATTTTCCGGCGCCACCATGTACTTCTGGATGTGGTAGAACCCACCGCCATGCACCTGCCATTCTTCGCCAGAGGCCCCCACGGGCATATTCGGGGCCTTCTTGAGCCCCAGGTCCAAGGCGATAAAGAAGAAGGACGCGCCAATCCAAGCCATTGCGGTGACGACATGCAACCAACGGACAGAGAATGCGACCCAGTCCCACATCACAGCCAAATCGTACATCTTCACCTCCTTGGATTTGCATTCATGACACACTAGGCGGGCTTTGATTGTTCTGGTATTGTCATAAATTATCAAGCAGCATCAAAAAAATCCGAACAATGTCTTATCTCGAGAACATCAGAACCTTTGTCCGTGTCTATGAATTAGGCAGCATGTCCGCGGCAGGGCGCGATTTGCGGATCTCTCCGGCTGTGACATCCTCGCGGATTTCGCAGCTCGAAGAGCACCTGAGCGTTCGGTTGTTCCAGCGCACCACGCGCAGCTTGACGCCGACCGAGCAAGGCCAGGCCTTTTACGGCGGCGCTTGCGCGGTGCTCGAGTCAGTCGAAAGTGCTGAGGCGCAGGTCGTGAACATCACGGAAAATCCCAAAGGATCCCTGTTCGTGGCAGCCCCCCTTGGCGTGGGGCGGCGGCTGATCGCGCCATTGGTCCCGGAGTTTTTGGCGGAATACCCGGAGGTCAAGGTGCGCCTGCGCTTGACAGACCGCAAAGTGGATTTGACGACCGAGGGGCTTGATCTGGCTTTTTTCCTTGGTCAACCTGAAGACAGCAACCTTCGTATTCGCAAGATTGCAGACGTCACGCGCGTACTCTGCGCTGCACCCGCATATATCGCAGCCCATGGCAATCCGGACTCCGGTGATGATTTGATCCGGGACAAGCATGAATGCCTGAACCTTCGGTTTCCGGGCGCGCCCGAGTTTCAATGGCCGCTGATAACGCCAGAGGGATCCAGAAAATTTCGTGTGACGGGCCGGTACGAGTCGGATGACGGCGATGTCCTGACAGACTGGGCATTGGCCGGACATGGGATCGCGATGAAGCCGATGTTTGAAATCGCGGATCATATTGCCAAGGGTCGATTGATCCCTGTTGCGATGCAGACCCCGCCGGAACCCATTCAAATGGCGTGCCTGTATACACATCGCAAACGGCAAGACCCGAAAACCCGGTTGTTCATGGAGTTCGTGATCGAGCGGATCGGTGCGGCTGTGCGCGACAGCTCAATCCAGGCTCAGCTGCCGCGATACGTCGAATAGCCGTACGGGGACAACAGCAGCGGCACGTGATAATGCGACGCCTCTGACATCCCGAACCGCAACGGGATCACATCCAGAAATCGGGGCGTTTCCGGCGGGACGCCCGCTGCGTCCAGGTATGGTCCGGCGTGGAACACCAGTTCATATGTTCCGACTTCGAAGGCGTCTGCGGGCAGGATCTGTTCGTCCGTTCTGCCATCATCATTGGTGGTCAGTGACTTCACGTGCGTGCGCGTATCGCCATCGATCCGATAAAGATCAATTTTAAGTCCGCTTGCGGGGCAGCCTCGTGCCGTATCCAGCACATGCGTCGTCAAATATCCGGCCATGGGTCACCTCCAATCGTGGCATGGGGACTTATAGTCAGATGCCCGGCAATTCAGCAAAGCCCCACTATAATATAGTCTTTCGCGTTTTTTTTGAAAAAGAATTCGATTGTTTTGTATTAGAAAGGCATAGCTCTGAAAAGGATGTCGATTTGAACCGTTACCCACGTGATATGACCGGATATGGGTCAAACCCGCCTCGGGCCAATTGGCCGGGTGGGGCCAAAATCGCTGTCCAGATCGTTCTGAATTACGAAGAAGGCGGCGAGAACAATATCCTGCACGGTGATCCTGCGTCCGAGGCGTTTCTGTCCGAGATCACGGGGGCTCAAGCCTGGCCGGGGCAACGCCACTGGAACATGGAAACGATCTATGAATACGGCTCACGTGCCGGGTTTTGGCGTGTGCATCGTATTCTGGGCGATCTGCCGGTTACCGTTTACGGCGTGGCCACCGCTCTTGCGCGTGCTCCGGAGCATGTTGCGGCGATGCAGGCGTCTGGTTGGGAGATTGCCAGCCATGGTCTGAAGTGGATCGAACACAAGGACATGAGCGAAGATGAAGAGCGCGCGCAAATGGCCGAAGCCATTCGTCTGCACACTGAAGTCACGGGTGAGGTCCCGCGCGGCTGGTACACGGGCCGATGCTCGAACAACACGGTGCGCCTTGCGGCTGAGACGGAGCAGTTCGACTACGTCGCCGACAGCTATGCCGATGACCTGCCCTATTGGATGCACTTCGGCAACCGTGACCAGTTGATCGTCCCGTACACAATGGATTGCAACGATATGCGGTTTGCCATTCAGGCGGGTTTTACCAATGGCGATCAGTTCGAAAGCTACATCAAGGACAGTTTTGATGTGCTTTACGAAGAAGGTGCCGCCGGTGCACCCAAGATGCTGTCCATCGGATTGCACTGCCGCTTGATTGGCCGACCTGGACGCGCAGCCGCCTTGCGCCGCATCATCGAGCACATGACATCACATGACGGCGTTTGGTTCGCGACCCGATTGGAGATCGCGCAACACTGGGCCAAAGAACATCCGGCGCCGCAGATGGCCCGTCCTTCAGGTATGTCAAAATCGACGTTCGTATCCGAGTTCGGCGGCATATTTGAACACAGCCCCTGGATCGCAGAAGGGGCGCATGGGCTGGAACTGGGCCCAACACATGATACAGCGCGCGGCGTGCATCAGGCCTTGGCTCGCATTTTTCGATCTGCACCCGAAAGCAAGCGCCTTGGCGTTCTTACCGCGCACCCCGATCTGGCAGGCAAGCTGGCAGCGGCAGGTCAACTGACCGCCGAAAGCACGTCAGAACAGGCCGGTGCTGGCCTTGATTTGCTGACTGACGAGGAACGGTCGACGTTTCAGGACCTGAACGCGCAATATGTAGAACGGCACGGATTTCCCTTCATCATCGCCGTGCGCGACCACACCAAAGCGTCGATCATGGACGCCTTCAAGCGCCGCATCGACAATGACCGCGACACTGAATTTGCAGAAGCTTGCCGACAGGTTGAGCGGATTGCAGAGCTGCGCCTGCAAGAGAAATTCAGCGCATGAGCCGTAGCGTCCGCATCAAAGAAATCACCGCATCGGCATTCGCACCCTATGGCGATGTGATCGATACGTCAGGCGATGCGGACAAGATCATCAACCAGGGCCTGTGCGGGCGGTTCCACGACCGAGCAATGCTCGACTTTTCGGATGGGCGGGCAGGTATCAGCCTGTTCAAGGCCGAACCGCGTTCGCTGCCGCTCAGGTTAGAGATGGTCGAGCGGCACCCTGAAGGGTCACAGACGTTCATCCCGATGTCGGAACATGGGTTTCTTGTGATCGTTGCTGATGATGAAAGAGGCGCACCTGGCACGCCCTGCGCATTTTTTACGCATCCGGGGCAAGCAATCAATTTTCATCGCGGCACATGGCACGGCGTGTTGACGCCTTTGCATGCGCCGGGATTGTTCGCAGTGGTCGATCGCATCGGCGGCGGCGCAAATTTGGAAGAACACTGGTTCGACACCCCGTATCTGGTCGATCAGGGATAATAACGCTGCTGGCGCGGGGCCGGCTTTGGCTACGTAAGGAAGGGACCCAACAATGGCCGACACCTCAATCGGAACGCCGGAACAGCTCCGCGATCCGAATTACACACCAGCGCTTCACCGCGCAATTCCACTTGGGATCCAGCACGTGCTGGCCATGTTTGTATCAAACGTCACGCCCGCCATCATCATTGCCGGCGCCGCCGGGTTTGGCTTCGGATCTGACGCGGGCGCGCAGGGCTTCCCCGACATGACGTACCTGATACAAATGTCGATGCTGTTCGCAGGTATCGCGACACTGTTCCAGACCATTGGTTTCGGCCCGGTCGGCGCACGTTTGCCCATTGTTCAGGGTACCAGTTTTGCCTTTATCCCGATCATGATCCCACTGGTCGCAGGCAAGGGGGTCGAGGCATTGCCCGCCCTCTTTGGTGGGGTAATCATCGGTGGCTTGTTCCACACTCTCATTGCCACTTTCATCGGCAGAATCCGCTTTGCCCTGCCGCCGTTGGTCACTGGCCTTGTGGTCACAATGATCGGCCTGGCGCTGGTCAAGGTCGGCATTCAATATGCCGCTGGAGGGGTCCCCGCGATCAATCAACCGGAATACGGCAGCTTGCTGAACTGGTCCGCAGCACTGGTTGTTATTTTTGTGACCTTGGCGCTGAAATTCTATGCCAAAGGCATGTTGGCTGTGTCTGCCGTCGTCATTGGTATCATCGTGGGTTATATCTATGCGATCATGCTGGGCATGGTCACCATAGAAGGCAT
>CAYGQZ010000280.1:0-5301 GCA_964352055.1 uncultured Rhodobacterales bacterium | reverse complement strand
GAATCAGGGCTTCAGCAACCAATCAACTGACTTTTTCAACAGTATCCGGACAAAGTGTGCATTCGCCGCTTGTAGACCAACTACCGCTTTTTTGGTCCACTAGTGCTAGAGCGCGGAAGTGTCCACGCTGGTAACAGTCTTTTCCACTTGAAATATTAAGTTGTGTTTCTGCCAACGACAAAAGCGCGTTCTAGTGCCGTTTTACGCGGCACACTAAAACTGTTTGCCAAACTCTAGAAATCGTCGAGTTCTGGGACAATGCCCAATCTTACAAGAAAGTCCGGCATTCCAACTTCTCCACTGTCTGGGTCCTCACTGACCATGTAGGCGTCCGCGCCTACGCAATCCTTGGACAGGGCTTCCCTTTCGGCCCGATTTTGGGCCTCCGATGCTGTGGAATATTCGATTTGCTTAGCTATTTTCAGGCCTACTTGCCCAGCACGCCCGGCCTTTGTTTCCACATATGTCTGGCAGATATAATGAACTTTTTCTGAGCTCTCGTCCGTGTTTGTCATGACCAAATCCTTGCAAGACGTAGAGGCATTACCGATGGGTGGGAAAAACGCAGCTCTTTAGGGGCTGTGTTTGCATCCCGCGCATGCAAATGGCGCGAACACAAGCCACCAAAGAGGGCTACATTACTTTTTGGCAGCCTTGGATGGACCAGTTTTCTTTTTGGGCATCGCGGTTTTGGCGGGCTCAAAAGCCTCTCTTTCAAGGCGTGCCTTGCGCAGTCGCGTGATCTTGGCGTTTCGTTTTTCCGCTTCGTCGTCGATCATTTTCATGACGATGCGCGTTGTCTTGTCCATCGGCGTTTCCGCTTTGGGCGCTTGCGCTTTGAACACAGTCGATTTTGTTAACTTTGCCATTCGTCAGTCTCCTTTTATGGTTTCGTCTCCTCAGTTTCGCGTGGGGAATTTTAAACCAACGCCAGATGTTGGGCATTGGCTCGGGGTGGCAGCACCGGTATCGTGGCCCGGTCAGGGAGCAGCTTTGTTTCGATATCCGGCGCGGCCATGGCTTGCATCAAGGCGCTGTAATTCATTTGAAATCTCATTTCCGAACCGACCTGCGGTGTATTCTGGTGCGTGCGGATGACCAGATGATCGCTTGTCGCGCCGATCAATGTGCATCCCAAAGGCAACGACAGCCCCGAAATATCCGTGTCCTGTTGCCCTATGGCGAGGATCACGCGCGCCACGTAGTCATCGTTTGACACCAGCCTCAGCCGGATCAATTCTTCATCCACAAAACCGTCATGGGACGGCACAGGCTTTGTTTTCATCTCGATAACTTCGGCGATCAGCGTAAAGGCATCCGTGTGCAGCCCGTCGAACGGGTGTCCAGATACCGGGTCCATGCCCAGAAGGATGGCCTCGCCCAATCTCAGATCGTTGATGCGGCTTATCGACGGATCGCTCCACGCCCAAGGCAAGTTGGCAGAGTTTCCACCAGACACGGTTTCGATGAAAGGGCCACACCTTCCTTCTGTTTCATTTGCAAGGTCGCAAAGTTCTGACATTTTCGCAGCCGTCGGGGCGGTCCCGCTGAGGCAAGCAAAGTTTGCGCCAATACCTTTCAATACGACGCCGGGCATCTGCACAACGTGCTGCGCAATTGCGCCTAGGTTTTCGGGCAAGATCCCTTCGCGCAAATCGCCCATTTCGACGATCAGTATGATGTCATGAACTGTGCCCTGTCGGATCGCGGCAGCAGCCAGCGCCGCTATGACAGCGATCTCTGTGTTGTAGCTCGCCTCACAGGATTGGACGACCTGATCAACTTGGCTAAGCATCGGTGTGCGGATCAGGGTGATTGGGCATCTCACGCCAGCGTCGCGCAACTTGCGCACGTTATCGATCCGGGCATCCGCAAGACCCACAGCACCGCCATCCAGAATGGCGCGAGCAATGGCCGGAAGCCCGCAGACAGCCTTGGTTACGCCCGTGACACTGATCCCGCGCGCCTTGAGGCGCTCTACAACCGTCCGGGTGTTGTCGCGTATCTTGTTCAGGTCTACTTCGATGCGCGGTGTGCTCATATCACCGCCACTGACGGTCCTTGGCGCAAACTGGGATAGGCGGACAAGACCATCGCGAGCAAATGCGATGTTGGGCGGCTCAGCGCATCGGTCACAGGCAAGCCGAGTTTTTGTGATTGTGCGGCAATCGTCTCCGAAATCTCGACCTCGGACATCCCTTCGTGATTAAGCGTGACACCGATGACCTTGGTGTCGGCAAAAGCCTCGATTAAGGCAATCTCGCTGGCCGGGTTTGGCATCAGCATATCGGGAAAATCGCAGCGATGTGCACGTTTGGGCGCATGCTGAAGGATAACGGAATCCGGCTGACTGCCGCGCAGGATAAAGGCGGATGTGCAGAACGCCGGGTGGCTCAGCGCACCCTGACCTTCGATCAGAATGACATCCGGGTGTTCCGCCTCAGACGCAGCGATTATCGTGCCCTCAAGCTCACCACAGCAGAACTGGGGGGGCACGGCATCCAGCGCCACGCCGAATTTCGCACCCTGCATCAGACCCGTTTGGCCTGTGCCGACAAGGACTGTCTTGATGCCCTTTGCGTTCAGGGCACGCGCCAGAATGGTCGCGGTCGTCCGCTTGCCAATTGCGCAGTCAGTGCCAAGAACGGCGATGCGGAGCGCGTCGACGCGCGCGACACTGCCGTCGAACAAGCGCATGTCCTTACTCGCTTTGGGCTTGCGGATGTCGCGGATCGTCACCTTGCGTTTGGCTGCGGCATCGGCAAATTCCGGGTCGTCACTCAGGTATTCGTGCAAACCGCTGACGATGTTCATACCCAACCCGATCGCATCCAAAACAACGTGTCGATCCTGCGGCGAAAGTCGCCCCGTTGAGGGGGCCATGCCATAGATGAACGTGTCCGGAATAGCGGATTGATCAGCGACGGCGGCATGCAGGCTGTCAAAGATCGGTATGTGATTGACAATCTTGTCAAGGATCAGGCCGCTGTTCTGCCCGCCACAGGTGCTGTCGATAACGGAGAGGATGCGGTACGCCTCTGAATGTCGCACAAGGCCATTCGCCGTTTTGCCATCGATTTTGTCAAAGTTGCCCTCGCAATAGACAATGGCCGATGGGATGAGCGGTGTTTTGGCAAGCGTATCTGTATCTCCTGCGTGGGTTAGCGGTGGCGTTTGCACAGCCCTTTCGGGGCGGTGGATGTCATCGATGGTGCCAAACTCGGTTTCCATGGTGTTTCCTTGTGATGCTCGACACGAAAGACGACGCAGGGGTGACCTGTCGTCGTTACGAAGCCGATGTTGCTTTTGCTGTGCGCCCGGTGGCAGGACCCTAGTTGCCTAGAACGCACTGGCCTTTGGACTTTTGGAAATTCTTGTCGCAGTCCCAGCGGTTTCCCGACCGGTCCAGATGGGCGTTTGGTGGGATTTCGATCACATCGCAACTCTGACCAGCGGCGGAAAATCCGCGCGCGCATTTCCATCCCTTGCCATAGGTCGCATCGTCGAAATACGCGTTTGCAGGGATTGCGACGGCTTCGCATGCGCCCGCCCGTTCAACGAAGCCACGCTCACATGTCCACGGCGTTCCATAGCCTGATTCGTTCAGATAGGCGTTGGGCGGAACCTCAATGGCGACGCAGTCGTCATCCTTGATTTCGAAGCCACGGTTACAAACCCAAGTCGATCCATAGGCAGAATCCACCAGATAGGCGTTTGTGGGGACAACAAGTTCTACGCATGTCTCACCGAGCTTGCTAAACCCGCGCAGGCATTGCCAGCGTTCGCCGGATGAATCCAGAAAACCTCCCATTGGGACGAACACTTTGACACAGCCCGCGCTACCGTCGAACTGAAATCCATGAAGGCATTCCCATCCCCGACCATATGTGCGGTTGGTGCTGTACGCGTTGTCCGGGACATTGATGATGGCGCACACATCGCCGCTCAGGCGGTATCCGATATCGCACGCCCACCCGTCACCATAGCTTTTGGCGCTCGCATTTTCTGGCATCATTGGTGCTGCCGATTGCGCGTGCACAGGAAGTGCTGCCATCAGAAGGACCCAGATCGACATGGCCAGCAGCCACCCTTTCGTTGGCACGTCCAACGCGGCAAGGGTCCTGACGGACGTTTGCGGCACAGCCCCCTTCACCTGCGATCTACGATCCATCCAGCTCCAGCCCTTCGGCACAGGCTTTCGCCAGAGTGCGGCTTGGTTCGTCATAACCAGCAGGTGTCGCCCATCCCGTTGCCATCATGGCTTTGCTCAGATTGAAACCGGAGACACCCTGAAGTGTCGCCAGCTTTGCCGCGCGCTGGGGGTCAGTTGCGGAAATATCCAGACAAACGGGCACCATCGCCAAAGTCACTTCCTCGGCAGCATGGCTTTTTGCCAACTCCTGCGCGTTGCCGTTCGTTGTCCAGCCACCCCATGTAAAACCGAGAACACTTGCCACAACCGCACCGGTCAAAGCACCGTACACACCGGGTTTCGTCCATTCAGGAAAAGTCATTTTTGCTCCTTTGACGGAGAAAGCGCCGCCTCACTGTTTTTCATTCCGTCCGTACTGGCCTGATCTTGTACCAGAGCCTTTTCTAAGTCCCGGTGATCGATCGGGCGCAGTTCGGAGCCGCCACTGGCCCACTTGATCAGCAGATGCGTTTCTGTCCTGCTGCAGGCTGTAAAGCTGAGGCTTCGCACAACTTCATCCTCTGCCAGAACCTCGTAGCTGCCAGGCGGCAATTCGTCCGTGTAACCGGCCAGCGCAAAGGGATGAACAAATGTCACAAGCGATGTGGACGTGCGCGATGACATCGGCAACCTTCCCAAACATCAAATCCCTTTCAAGGGATGTGACAGCTGAATTGTAATGATGGAATTTATGGCTCACTGCGACAAGCGATACGCCTATTCCGCAGAAAACCAAAAACTTTGTATTCTTTACATAGCCTGTTGGCGACGAAATTACAACGCTGGTGACATTGGTTATATTTCCAAGTCCTCGGCCGACTATGCCACCATTTTTGGTGCGCCGCCCAGAAGCTGACATTCGCTGTACCGCAGAAATTGGGCAAAGTGGGCTCTCCCGACACCTTTGCCGCGACTTGTACGAACGGCGGCTATCTCCGTTTTTCCTGAAGTTGGGTCAATTTTTGGCGTGAAGGTCAAAGCCATCTGAGGCTTCATACTTGCCCATTTCTTGCTGGGCCCGGGGGGATTTGGGCAAGCCAAACGCCCCCGTCCCGTCAGGGGGAAGGCGCGGCCTTCCCCCTCGGGCAACCCCATTAGATGGAACCGTG
>CAYGQZ010000279.1:0-5362 GCA_964352055.1 uncultured Rhodobacterales bacterium | reverse complement strand
ATCCTGCATGGGCACCGTGTGCTGGCGGCTTATACGCCTTCGATCAACCTGTTTTTCAACCTCGCCATGGATGATCCAGACGCGGTCTATTGGTCGCCGTCGGACTGGGCATGGGTTGGCGGATTGCTGGATATGCTGTTTCCGGCCTGGATGGCGGGCCGACCGGTGGCCACATCATTGGAGCGGTTTACGGCGGATTACGCCTACGGGTTCATGAGCCGCCACAAAGTGACCCACAGCTTTCTTGCGCCAACGGCCATCAAACGTCTGGCCCAGCATCCCGATCCGCACCGCGACCATGATCTGGCATTGAGGGTGATCTGTACCGGCGGAGAAGCCCTGGCCGCAGAGACGCTGAGCTGGGCGGAGGACAAGCTGCGGGTGACCTGCAACGAATTCTATGGGATGACGGAAGTCAATCACCTGATCGGCAATTGCGCCGCCGTGTTCCCGCGCCGCCCCGGATCGATGGGGCGCGCCTATCCGGGCCACGAGGTGCTGCTGGTCGATGGCGACGGGCAAAAGGTTGCAGATGGCGAACCCGGCGAGGTTGTGACCCCGCACGCGTCGCCCACCCGGTTTCTGGGCTATTTCAACAACGTCGAAAAAACCGCCGACATGAAGCTGGGACCCTATTGGCGGACCCATGATCTGGCGGTGCGGGATAAGGACGGGTATTTCTGGTACAAGGGCCGTTCGGACGATCTGATCAAATCATCGGGCTTCCGCATCGGTCCGGCAGAAATCGAAGAGTGCCTGTTGTCACATCCAGCCGTGGCCGAAGTTGCCGTGATCGCCAAACCGGACCCGGATCGCGGTGCAATCGTCAAGGCTGTTGTCAGAACCCGACCGGGATTTGATGGCGATACCGCATTGGCGCAAACCCTGAGGGATCACGTCAGGACGCGGCTTGCAGGCTACAAAGCCCCGCGCGAGGTCGAATTCGTGGACGGTTTTGAAATGACCTCGTCAGGGAAACTGAACCGGCGTGTTTTGCGCGAGGCCGAGGCAGCCAAGGCCAAAAGGTGATTGAGCACCGCCGCAGTGGCCTTTACGATCAATGTATCACTCCAAGATAAAGGCGGTGTCTGTGTCCTTCACGCTGCGACAACTCAGGTACTTTGTTGCCGTCGCAGAGCATGGCTCTGTCAGCGCGGGTGCGCAGTGCCTGTCGATCTCGCAAAGCACGGTCACTGAATCCATCAAGGACCTTGAGGCCGATCTGGGCGTCACACTGTTTGAACGTCATTCCAAGGGGCTGCGGATTACACATCGCGGCCATCAGTTTCTGCGGCACGCAACGTCGATCCTTGCGCAAGTCGCCGGGGCACGGGGCGTCTTCGAGGATGAAAGCCAGTCGGCACAAGGTCAGTTGCATCTGGGTCTGACTTCTTTGGTGTCGGGCTACGTGATCTCTGACTTGCTGGCAAAATACAAACGCGCCAATCCGAAGGTCGAGATCACGGCGATTGAGGAATCGGGGGAGTACCTTGAACACCTGCTGATTGGCGGCGAGATGGATGTTGCGGTCATGATGACCTCGAAAATGACAGAGCGGTCTGGCTTGCATGCAGAAACCCTCGACGTGTCGCCATACCGCTTGTGGATGCCGATTGGCCACCGTCTGGCGCGCCAGAACAGCATCGCCTTGGCCGATCTCAGGGACGAGCCTTTGATCATGCTCAATATTGACGAAATGGAACAGGAAACCGTCAAACTGCTTTCAGTGCTGGGAACGCGACCCAAGGTTGCATTCAGTACGCGGTCGGTCGAGGCGGTGCGATCTTTGGTGGCAACCGGTGCCGGAGTCGCGCTGCTTCCGGACCTGGTCTATCGCCCCTGGTCTCTCGAAGGAGACCGGATCGAAGCACGCGGTGTATCGGGGGCTTTGCCCGTTGTCCAAGTGGGCCTCGTCTGGCGCAAGGGGTCGCAATTGTCTGCGGCTGCGTGTGAATTCATTGCCGTGGCACAAGGCCATAAGGCGATCAGCAGTCCGTGATCCAAGGATATCGGAAAATTCGATATCACAATTCTGTTAATTGAATTTGTGATTGCAGAAGGCCTCCCGCACTCTCACGCCAAACAAAGAAACAACCGATGTGTTCAAAGGGGAGACGTCACATGACACATGTCTTGAAATCAAGCACGGCATTGCTGCTTGCGCTGACCATGGCCGGTCAGACCGCAGCACAGACAATGATCACCGAGATCGGCGCAGGCGAAGGCGAGTTGAACATCGTCGCCTGGCCGGGCTATCTCGAACGCGGCGAAACATCGCCCGATTTTGACTGGATCACGGCTTTTGAAGAAGCCACGGGATGTATGGTCAATGTAAAGACGGCGAACACCAGCGACGAGATGGTCGCGTTGATGAACGAAGGTGGTTTTGACCTTGTCACCGCCTCGGGTGACGCGTCGCTGCGGATGGTTGCGGGCAAGCGTGTCCAACCGATCAACATCGACCTGATCCCAAGTTGGTCGACGGTTGACGACCGCCTCAAGCAAGCGCCCTGGCATTACGTGGATGGCACGCATTACGGGGTGCCTTACATGTGGGGGCCGAACGTCCTGATGTATTCCACCGACGTGTTTCCCGAAGCACCGACAAGCTGGGAGGTCGTTTTCAAGGCGATGGACCTGCCCGATGGCGAGCCGAATGCAGGCCGCGTTCAGGCCTATGACGGCCCGATCCACATCGCGGATGCGGCCAACTATCTGATGTTCCACCAGCCCGAACTGGGCATTGTTTCGCCCTACGAGCTTAATCAGGAGCAATACGAGGCTGCGCTGAACCTTTTGCGTGAACAGCGCACGATCGTCAGCCGCTACTGGCATGACGCCTTCATCCAGATCGATGACTTCAAGAACGAAGGCATGGCCGCCTCTGGAACCTGGCCGTTTCAGGTGAACCTGCTGCAAGCCGACAACACGCCGGTTGCATCCACCATCCCGCAAGAAGGCGCGACGGGCTGGGCCGATTCAACCATGATGCATGTGGACGCTGACAATCCGAACTGCAGCTACTTGTGGATGGAACATTCGCTTGCGTCCAACCTGCAAGCGGACCTTTCGGTCTGGTTTGGTGCGAACCCTGCGGTGCCTGCCGCCTGCACCGACGGGCGCGGCATGCAGACGGCGGAAGGCTGCACCAAGAACGGGCTCGACGATTTTGAGCGGATCAAGTTCTGGACCACGCCGGTGTCGTCTTGCGAAAGCCAGGGAGAATGCGTGCCCTATTATCGCTGGGTGTCGGACTATATCGGCGTGATTGGCGGCCGGTAGTAACCGCTCAAGACTGATGCGCCCGCTGCACGGTGATGTGGCGGGCCCAAATCCCGGGACATTCCATGACGACTGCAATTCGCTTTTCAGGCGTTTCGCGCCACTATGGCGACGTGAAAGCTGTAGACCGCGTCGATATCGACATCGCCGAGGGCGAATTCTTTGCGATGCTCGGGCCGTCCGGTTCAGGCAAGACAACCTGTCTGCGTCTGATTGCAGGATTTGAACGCCCGACGGCCGGAGATATCGAAATCTTCGGGCAGGTCGTGCAAGGCACGCCGCCCTACAAGCGCAACGTGAACACCGTGTTTCAGGACTATGCGCTCTTCCCGCATCTGAATGTGCGCGACAACGTGGCGTACGGCCTGATGATCGCGGGGCAGCCAAAAGCCGCGCGGTACAAGGTGGCCGATGAGGCGCTGGAAACAGTTGCCCTGGGCGGCTACGGGGATCGAAAGCCTTCGGAGTTGTCCGGCGGACAGCGCCAGCGTGTCGCGCTCGCCCGCGCATTGGTCAACAAGCCGAAAGCGCTGTTGCTGGACGAGCCATTGGGCGCGCTGGACCTCAAGCTGCGCGAACAGATGCAGGAAGAGCTGAAAGTCCTGCAACGCAATCTTGGTATCACTTTTGTCTTTGTCACTCATGATCAAAGCGAAGCCTTGTCGATGGCCGACCGCGTGGCGGTGTTCAATGAAGGCAAGATCATACAGGTCGGCGCGCCCGAGGACATCTACTACCGGCCCGAGCAACCGTTCGTGGCCGATTTCGTGGGCTCTTCCAATGTTCTGCCACCCGCGTTTGTTGCAAAACTGACAGGGACCAGCGCTTATGGCGCGGTGCGGCCCGAAGCGGTGCATCTGGTCGAGAACGGGCATGTCGCACATGTCCAATCGGTCAGTTTTCTGGGCATGGCCACCCGCGTCAGCCTGGATGTCGATGGCACGGCGATGACCATGTTGCTGCCCAAGGGCGCCGCAATCCCGAAAACCGGAGAGGTGGTTCATGTCGATTGGTCGGCCGACAGCCTGCATGTGATGGGCGCATGAGTGATCAGGCTTTCATGGGGCGCAACGCCGGGCTGATGACGCGATTGTCGGACGCCTTGTGGCGCCGCCCGTCGATGCTGATCTTTCTGCTGATCCTTCCGCCCGCGCTCTGGCTTGGCATCATTTATCTGGGATCGCTCTTTGCATTGCTGGCCCAAAGCTTTTTTTCAATCGACGAATTTACCGGCCAGATCCAATACGAATGGACGCTGAAAACCTACAGGGAGCTGTTTCGCCCGTCGAATTTCGACATCATCATCCGGACGGTCGTCATGGCGGGGGCCGTCACGATCGGGGCTGCGATCATCGGCTTTCCGGTGGCCTACTACGCGGCGCGGTATGCCCGCGGCAAATGGAAAGCGGTCTTCTATCTGGGCATCATGCTGCCGCTATGGTCGTCCTATCTGGTCAAAGTCTATTCCTGGAAACTGATCCTCGCCAAAGAGGGCATATTGAACTGGCTGTTCGAGACACTCCACCTCAGCTGGCTTCTGAACGCGTATCTGTCCATCCCGATCATTGGTGGAAATTCCCTGTCCGTCAGTGCGACAGGAACCTTCCTTGTGTTCCTATATGTCTGGCTGCCCTTCATGATCCTGCCGATCCAGGCCTCGCTTGAGCGGGTGCCGGTCTCCATGCTGGAAGCCTCGGGAGACCTGGGCGCCCGCCCGTCACAGACCTTCCGTCATGTCCTGTTGCCATTGGCACTTCCCGGGGTGATCGCGGGCTCGATCTTTACCTTCTCGCTGACACTGGGCGACTACATCATTCCCCAGATCGTGGGCTCATCGCGGCGCTTCATAGGCCAAGCGGTATATGCGTTCCAGGGCACGGCGGGAAACATCCCGCTGGCGGCGGCCTTTGCCGTGGTGCCGATCCTGCTGATGGCGGTCTATCTGTGGATTGCCAAGCGCAAGGGGGCGTTCGATGCACTCTGATCGCGCGCCACTGGGTCTCAAGATCGCAGCAGGTCTTGGCCTTGCCTTCATGCACCTGCCGATCCTGCTGATCTTCGTCTATGCCTTCACGACCGA
>CAYGQZ010000278.1:3827-5392 GCA_964352055.1 uncultured Rhodobacterales bacterium | reverse complement strand
CAGGCCGCTACAGCGACCGGGCTCAGTCAGCCGGCCGTCAGCCAGCAGTTGCGCAACCTCGAGACGGCGCTTGCCACCGATCTGATCGATCATGGCAAAAGGCCGATGCGGCTGACACCTGCCGGACAAGCCTTTCTAACCCGCACCGAAGCTGCCTTGTCACAACTCAGGCTGGCACAGTCGGAATTGACCGTCATGGATCTGGCGCATCTGTCGGCCCTCAGCATCGGCGTGATTGATGACTTTGAAAACGACCTCACGCCGCGCCTTGTCACGATCCTGGCGGACAACCTGACCCGCTGCAAATTCACCCTCGCCACCGCGCCCAGTCACGAAATCCTGCGAGCGATTGCGGACAAAAGGCTGCATATCGCGATCTCTGCCAGCGACGGGGCGATGCGCGATGGTGTGCTGGAATATCCGATGGCCCGCGACCCTTTCATTCTGGTGGCACCAAAGGGTCGGGTCGAGGGCGACGACACACTCGAAGCCCTGCGCGACTTGCCGTTCTTGAGGTATGAGCGGGATCAACTGATCTCGCGACAGATCGAGGCGCATCTGGCCCGACAGAAACTTGAACTCCCCGACCGCTTTGAAATTGGCAGCCATCTGGCGCTGATGGCCATGGTCGCGCGGCGCATCGGCTGGGCAGTGACAACCCCGCTGGGCTTTATGCGTGCGGGTCGGTTTCATGACGAAGTCGAAGCGTTTCCCCTGCCTTTCAAACCGTTCTCCCGAACGATTTCTCTCTATGCCAGTGCGGACTGGGCCGGAAACGTCCCAACGGATGTGGCGCGCACGATGCGGCGATTGATGCAAACGCACATGATTGACCCGGCCTTGGGCAAGTTGCCCTGGCTGGCGGGCGACTTGCGGTTGCTGGACGCCTGACGATCAAGTGATCCCATCGGTTCGCCGCACATGCCGTGCCGTGGCGACGCGAACTCACCCGTGCGCGCTTGTGTTCCCATCTTGTCCTTGATCTGATGGTCAGGATCACGCAAGCGAGGCAAATCCATGGCAGACACATCTATTGTCATTCTGACCGGAGCAGGCATTTCCGCCGAAAGCGGATTGGGCACATTTCGTGACGAAGGCGGCTTGTGGGCGCAGCACCGGATCGAGGATGTGGCAACGCCCGAAGGGTTTGCACGCAACCCGCAACTGGTTGTCGATTTCTACAACACCCGCCGCGCGCAAGCTGCGGACGCCACGGAAAACGCAGCGCATCGTGCGCTGGCCCGGCTACAGGCCGAATTTGACGGTGACGTTCTTCTGGTCACTCAAAACGTCGACAGCCTGCATGAAAAGGCTGGCAGTACAGACGTTATCCACATGCACGGCGCATTGAACTCGGCGTTGTGCGGGGCCTGCGATCACCGGTGGCCTGCGCCGCTCAAGATGCATGTGGGGGAAACCTGCCCCGCCTGCGGCGCGCCGACTGCGCGTCCTGATATCGTATGGTTTGGCGAAATGCCTTATCATATGGAGCGGATCGAGGCTGCTTTGTCTCGGGCGGATATCTTTGCGGCCATCGGGACCTCGGGCAACGTGTATCCGGCGGC
>CAYGQZ010000278.1:0-3727 GCA_964352055.1 uncultured Rhodobacterales bacterium | reverse complement strand
GTTCATCACCAGTATCCGGCGCTTTCAAACATATGCCGCATCATGGACCGACACCCTGCCAATCGGGTCCAATTTCATACCTTTCGAGGTGGTTTTCACAATTGCCAACAATTCCAGCCACCGGTAAGCAAATGTTACCAATATGAGAGCCGCACAATGCCAGTGATCGCCAACATTGAAGACCTCAAGCGGATGCACGCGCGCCGGGTGCCGCGCATGTTCTACGATTATTGCGAATCCGGCAGCTGGAGCGAGCAGACCTTCCGCGAAAACAAGACGGACTTCGCCGACATCCGCCTGCGGCAGCGCGTTGCGGTGGACATGACAGGGCGCAGCACCGCCACCCGGATGATCGGGCAGGACGTGGCCATGCCTGTCGCCCTCGCCCCGGTAGGTTCCACAGGCATGCAACATGCGGATGGTGAAATCCTTGCGGCCAAGGCTGCCGAAGCCTTTGGGGTCCCCTTCACCCTGTCAACGATGTCGATCTGTTCGATCGAAGATGTCGCGGCGAACACAACCAAGCCCTTCTGGTTTCAGCTTTATGCGATGAAGGACAAGGAATATATCAAGCGTGTGATCCAGCGGGCCAAGGACGCGAAATGCTCAGCCCTCGTGGTCACACTGGATTTGCAGATCCTTGCGCAGCGGCACGCCGACATCCGCAACGGTCTGACTGTTCCGATCCGCCCGTCGCTTGGAAACATCATCAATCTGGCAACGAAATGGCGGTGGATCGCCGGCATGGCCAAGACCAAACGGCACCAGTTCGGAAATATCGTGGGCCATATCGACGGGGTCAGCGATATGACATCGCTCTCGGCTTGGGCGGCGGAAAGCTTCGATCCGAAACTGGACTGGAACGAAGTCAAGGAAATCAAGAAGATGTGGGGCGGCCCCGTGATCCTCAAGGGGATACTGGACGCCGAGGATGCCAGAATGGCGCTTCAGGTTGGGGCCGATGCCATCATCGTCTCAAATCATGGCGGGCGGCAATTGGACGGCGCACTCAGTTCCATCCGTGCGCTGCCGTCGATCCTGGACGCGGTTGGCAATCAGATCGAAGTGCACATGGATGGCGGTATCCGGTCCGGGCAGGATGTGCTGAAGGCGGTCGCGATGGGGGCCAAAGGCACCTATATCGGCCGCGCGTTTGTGCATGGGCTGGGTGCGATGGGACAGGCGGGCGTGACCAAGGCCCTCGAAGTGATCCACAAGGAACTCGATATGACCATGGCCCTGTGCGGAGAGACGAACGTCGCGAACCTCGGCAAGCACAATTTGCTGATTCCGCAAGATTTCGAAGGGCGCTGGCAGGCCTGATGCTGGTCTGCTCTGGCGCGAACCTGGTTTTCCTGGCCGTTCCCAAGACGGGCACCACCGCTGTCGAGGTCGCGCTGATGCCACATGCCGACATTGTCTTTGGCAAGCACCGCAAGCACATGACCGCCCGGCGCTATCACAAGGTGATCGCACCCTTTCTGGCCGATACGTTGAACCTCCGCCCGCAAACGATGGCCATCATCCGCAACCCGGTTGACCGGCTGCGCAGCTGGTACCGCTATCGCAAGCGGGAGGATACCGATGATCCGGCTTACAGTACCGCGCGTCTCAGCTTTGATGACTTCATCATGGACGTGATCGCCGATGATCCGCCACTGCACGCGCAAGTTGGCAATCAGCACCGGTTTTTATGCGATGGAACAGGCGCGTTGCTGGTCGATCACCTCTTTGCCTACGAACGCCAGACCGTCTTGCGTGGTTTTCTCTGCGACCGCGTCGGCGCGAGGCTGGTTTTCAAGCAAAAAAACGTCTCGCCCGATATTCCCGCACCGATCTCGTCCAGTGTCGAGGACGCGCTGCGCGCAGCGCGTCCGGCTGAGTTCGCGTTGCACGCACGCGCACTGGACACCGGTCACTTGATCGTCTGAGGTTTCGGCCTTTCGACCTTGGCCAGCATCCGCGCCCACATCGGCACCAGAATGGCTGCGACAGCCAACATGATGACCCCGATCACGTAGAACGACACGCGCAGACCAAACCCTTCGGCCACATAACCCATGATAACGGGCCCAAGAAAGAAGGCCGCATAGCCCAGTGCCGCCGCCTGCGAGATTGCGGCCAAACGGTATTTTGCGCGCACCGCCTGCCCGACAAGCCCAAGCGCCAGCGGGCCCACGACCGACACCCCGAGGCCACCCAGCAAGAACCCCACATAGGCCACGGCAATTGTCGGGGCGGCACCTGCCAGTGCCAGGCCCGACCCCGCAATGCAGGACGCAATGACCATCACCCGGATCGAAGGCCAGCCTGCACCAAAAAGATGCGCACCCAATCGGCCGATCGCCATACCACCGGCCAACAGGGCAGGACCCATCGCGCCTTCGGCTGCGCCGCCCCCCAATGTGCGCTCCACATGCAGCGCAGACCATCCCTCGGACGCCGCTTCGCCCAGAAACGCCGCCAAAACGACCAGACCGCCAACCCAAACGACCGCAAACGGCATACCTGACGCATCCGCAGTTTCATCTTCGGGCAAGGTGCGCCGATCCGGCAGTTTCATCCAAAGCATGAGGACGCTGACCGCCAGTGCCATCCCCGCAAAAATGCCAATCGGTCCCACGCCTGCCTCGCGGGCCACGCCGACCAGAATGGCCGCACTGGCATAAGCCACGGAAAACAGACCGTGGTTCAGGTTCATCAGGCTCCGCCCGGTTTCTGTCTCGGCTTCGCTGACCTCGGCATTGGCCAGCACGTCCGCCACACCGGATCCGCCAGCCGCCAGAAACAATCCAATTCCCAAAAGCACCGGACCCTGCGCGGCGCCCGTCAGCAGAAAACCGATAAACATCGCAGCGAGGCCGATGATCAAGGCCCAAGCCCCGAACAGCCGGTAGACAAGCGGCGCCAGCCACATCGCCATCAGTGCCCCGGTGGAGCCCAAAAGCAGCATCGTGCCCCAAAACCCGTCGCCCACGCCGACCTGGGCCTTGATCACAGGCATCTGCGCGGAAAAACTGGCCCACCCGATACCGATGGCGGCAAAGGCGGCCAAGGCCTTGCGCGAGGCATCAAGATCGTTCCAAATCTGCATGCGCCAGCGGTGGCATGATCCCTGCTGGTCGTCCAGAGCAAAGGCGCGCATTTTACCCTTTTCAAAAGGGCCCATCCGGTCTATTTGGCGCACTTCACGCAGGGTGACAGCCTTGGAGGCACCCTGCCCTAACACTTGGAGACTTATTATGGCTAAAGAGATTCCTGATCTCGTAGCCCTGGAACGGACGGGGACAGGCAAGGGCGCCGCTCGTCAGGCACGTCGTGCCGGTATGGTTCCGGGGATTGTTTTTGGTGGCGACACGGATCCGACACCAATCAATCTGCCCTTTAACGGACTGCTGAAAATGCTGAAGGCCGGTCGGTTCAAATCGACCCTCTTCAACATGAAGATCGAAGGCCACGACGACGTACGCGTCATCTGCCGCGATGTTCAGCGCCACGTGGTCAAAGACCTGCCAACACATGTCGACTTCATGCGCCTCAAGCGCACAACCAAGATCAACCTCTTTATTGCGGTTGAAGTGGTTGGCGAAGAAGAATCGCCCGGCCTGAAAAAAGGCGGTGTGTTGACCTTGATGCGGCCCGAAGTTGAATTGATCGTGACAGCGGGCGACATCCCCGATCACATCACCATCGACGTGTCGGAATGCGAGATTGGTGACGCGGTTAC
>CAYGQZ010000277.1:0-5451 GCA_964352055.1 uncultured Rhodobacterales bacterium | reverse complement strand
AAAGAAACAGGAACGGATTCTACATCTGAACGGCCCGGATCAGGGGGCTGGGTCACTGAAAGTCGAACTGTTGCTCGTCTCATACAGGGACTACCCAATGAGAAACCTGACATTTGTTTTAGCGAGACGAACGACAGCTTTGACTCCGCACACTGAGAGTTCAGTTATGTGAGTGTTTTGCAGATGCAGCGAACGGCAGATTCGGCGGGTGGCATCGCAGCACATAACACGCCCGGCGAGCGGCAGCTCAGGGCCGGGAGTGGGTCAAAGCTCCAGAAAATGATAGGGTCGCCGAATGAACATTTTTGAAAAATACCTCTCGCTTTGGATCGCATTGGCGATGGGGGCTGGGATCGTTTTGGGTAATGTCGCCCCTGGATTGGTCGATGCCATCGCAGCGGCAGAAGTCGCGAGCGTCAATCTGGTTGTCGCTGTGCTGATCTGGGCAATGGTCTATCCGATGATGGTCGGCGTTGATCCCAGATCGCTGAAAGACGTGGCAAAACAGCCCCGCGGATTGATGATCACTCTTGTCGTAAACTGGCTGATCAAGCCCTTTACGATGGCGGCGTTGGCGGTGCTGTTTTTCGAGTATGTTTTTGCGCCATGGATTTCCCCCGAAGACGCGATGCAATACATCGCCGGGTTGATCCTACTTGGAGCAGCGCCCTGCACGGCGATGGTATTTGTCTGGTCCCAACTGACGCGCGGGGATGAGACGTATACGCTTTTGCAAGTATCTGTGAATGATCTGATTATGGTCATCGCCTTTGCGCCAATTGTGGCCTTCTTGCTGGGCGTCACAGATATCACTGTTCCTTGGTCGACACTGGTTCTGTCGGTATTGCTGTTTATCGCCCTGCCACTTGCCGCAGGGTTGGTGACACGTCAGCGCCTTGGGTCAGAGGCGGCAATCAAAACGTTTCAGGTACGGGTAAAACCCTATTCAGTTGTGGGTTTGATTGTTACCGTCATGATCCTTTTTGGGCTTCAAGGCCAGGTGATCGTGTCCAAGCCGTTTATCATCGTACTGATCGCGGTGCCGATCATCCTGCAAAGCTATGGAATCTTTGTAATTGCCTATGCAGCAGCATTCGCATTGAAGGTGCCGCACCGCATTGCTGCACCTTGCGCCTTGATCGGGACGTCCAACTTTTTCGAGCTGGCCGTTGCCGTCGCGATCAGCTTGTTTGGGCTGAACTCGGGTGCTGCCCTCGCAACCGTCGTAGGGGTTCTGGTCGAGGTGCCCGTTATGTTGACGCTGGTCGCAATTGCAAATCGCACACGGGCCAGGTTTGCACTTTGATATGGCGACGCATGGCGTGGCCCATAAATGGAGGAAATTGAACTCGCAGTGATGCCCGATTTGTTCGGAATGGATCTGGCGGGAATAATCGTTGTGGGCTGCGAGTACGAATGCATAAGGATGCCTGCCGAGACCCTTTCGCAAAATGGATTGTTCTAACCCGAGAGATAAAAGATCTGGACCTGACGTGGAGTGCCCTCACTGAAGTGGTCCACCAACTGGGATAGTATTATCCCGTTTCAGGAGGATCAGAGATGGCTGGAAAGCGAGACAAACCCGAAGACGTGGTGCTGAAGCTTCGGCAGGTTGAAGTGCTGCAAGGACAAGCCATGGGGATCGCAGAGGCGGTGCGCCAGATCGGCGTGTCGCAGCAGACCTATTACCGATGGCGCAAGCAGTATGGCGGCATGGCAGCATGAGCCGGGATCGGCTCTTTGTCTTTAATGATCCCAGTTAGGGTCTGCATCAACGCGTGGTCCGCGTCAGACGGTGTCACTTGGTCTGGGGCGCCTCCTTGCGATGCACGCAAGACTAACGGCGCGCCGATCAAAGCGACCACAAAAACAAACCCGGTGAACAACCCGGAAACCCCGGTCAGAACCGTCACCAGATGCGGATTGCTCGTCGCAAGGCTGATTGCAAAGACCAAGCCATCCGCGACAATCATCAATCCGATCAACGCAATGGTTGCGAACATAGCGGCACGCCAGAGGCCGGTTGCATGTGGCGGCACGGAAAGAAAATCATCAGGTCGAAGGCTTAACAAGCCTGCCAGCCGCACGATATACAGACAATTGATAGCCAGGATGAAAGCATCAGCAGAAACCTGTATCGGTGCTGCTAGCCCCAACAAAGCGAGCGCGACGATGCCACCATTCAGAAGCAATATTCTGTTCCAGCGTGCACTGTTTTCCACAGTTTGGGCGGCAAATCCGAGATAGGCGGTGGGAGCCGCCAAAATGGCGACAAAGGGTTGCGCGCGAGCGGGCCACAGCCAATCTAATGAGACCCGCATCCCAAGCAAAACCGTCACGAACACCAGACACAATAGAAAGGCGCATAAGAAAACTCTGGCGCGGCCAGGAACGCGGGTGTTCAGGGCAAGAATGTAGGTGGCGAAGATCATCAGAACGCTGACCAGCCAGGTTATTGGGAATGTGCTCATTGACCGACAGCATTAAAAACCAGCATATTTTGACCAGAGCTTTTGCTGGGCTTATGGTTTCTGGAACTGTCGGCTTCTTGCTTTTTTTCTGGGTGCGGAACGGTCATTTGACGCGCCAGGCATGCAGGTCTGGTCTGAGGGACTTGGTTTGCCCTTCGAAAGATAACCCGGATATCTCCTTGCCAATTGGTTGTTTGCGAAAGGCACTGTCCAGCACTGCCTTCCATACGACTGTTAAGACTCCATCATTGCCATCTTAAGTGTTTTGTCGCCAGTTACATCAAAGGTGCCCTCGCCGATCACCACAAATCCATAACGCTTATAAAACGGCACGCCGATCTTGTTCTTCTTGAACACTTCGACGGAAAGCGGGCCTTTCAACGATACAACGTGATCGATCATCTTGGAGCCCAAGCCTTGGCCCTGCTTGGATGGGTCAACGAACAAGCCGCCGATTTCCTTTTCAATCATCGCGATAAAGCCAGCCGGGGCGCCGTTTGCCTCCAACAACCAGGTTTCGGCATTTGGCAGATAAACGTTGCGCATGTCTTTGCGCACTTGGTCCCTGACGTCGCTTGGCAGGAACGGATGCGCAAGCGCCTCTGAATTATCCCAAATGGTGATCAGTGCATCGGTGTCCTTGGTTTTGTATTTGCGGATCATCTTTTTGACTTTCTGTTTTTCTGCTGGACAGAGTTGATCCGTTTTTGAAAGGATTTTTCCGCGGATCTTCGGTCCGCCAGAGAGGAGGCGTTAAACCGCTCTTCAGCAGCGAGTTTGTTCCAACGCGCAAGTCTGGCACGGTCGATGTCTCCGTGTTCCAATGCGCTTTGAACTGCACAGCCCGGTTCGGTTTCATGTTTGCAATCATTGAAACGACATTGGCCCGCCAATGCGACCAGATCTGCAAACAAGTCTGCGATCCCCGCCTCCACATCCGTCATCTGAAGCTCCCGCATACCAGGGGTATCCAACACCGCGCAGCCCTCTGGCGTGAAATATAATTGCCGCCGCGTTGTTGTGTGGCGACCTTTGCTGTCATCTTCACGAATGGCGGCCGTATCCACGACCCCATCCCTCAACAACGCATTGACCAGTGTGGATTTTCCAACACCAGACGATCCTAGAAAGGCAACTGTTTGTCCCGGCTTGCACCACGGAGCAAGTCGGGTTGTCGGTTCCTCACTCAAGGCATTGAGCACTTCCACCAAAACACGATTTGAAATTGCCCTTGCCTCGTCGAGGTAATGTTCGGGATCGTCACAAAGATCAGCCTTGGTGAGCAAAATCACGGGCATCACATTTGCTTCGAGTGCCAGGGCAACATAGCGCTCAAGCCGTGCAATATTGAAATCGTTGTTGCAAGAAGACACGATAAAGACCGTATCCACGTTCGCTGCAATCAGTTGCAGCTTGCGGTCAGAACCTGGCGCACGTCGTTCAAACACGCTTTTGCGTTGCAGAACCTGACTATTGGAAGGTTGGAGGTGATCGTAGAACAGCCAGTCACCCACCGTTGCTTCTAGTCCTGGCGGAATAACGGCATCAAGATTTGCACCCAGTACGTGCAGGCCGGTTCTGTGGACTGCAACCACGCGAACGGGCTGCTTAACAACAGTGCTCTCAATGCCGGTTTGTTGGTCAAAGTAAGGATTCCAGCCGAGTTTCTCCAACGGCGAATGCTGGCGTTTCGGAATTTTGCCAGAACCTGACGGCGGCAAAAATTGGGAATAGTCCCGTGTCATTGTTGTAAACTTTCATCTTCAGGGCGCGGATCAACTCCGCGAAATAATGTGTTGATAGACTCGGATGCAAAATTCCTATCACCACGACGAAAACACGCGGCGCTTGCTTGGTTTAGAACTGCACCGGGAGGACGTTTTGCCTCCCCACATTATCGGGACATAAAATCTCCATGAACACGCACGGTTGGTAACCCTAGTCCGCGATTTTTGCAAGCTATCCGGCTGTGTGGAACGCTAGTAGCCGACAACCGTGGACGCCGCTGCGTAACAAGCTTCGGGCTTCCTGCCGCGGTTAGATCGGTCGCAGCTTTTTGTCTGTCAGGTGACACCTTTGCAGACACGGAGCGGCCCAGAACCGCCGTTGCCTATCGACTTTCAATGCTGCGGTGCTGCCCGCCAAACCGGCTGTTCGCTGCTAGCGCGAAATAACGGCGACGGCGCAATGATGGTTTGCGGAGTTATTGTCGAAAACCCGAAGCCAAGCAGCGTATCGCGGGCGATGACCTTCGACCTATTGGATATGGCGTTGAAAATTGTCTCTAGGCTCCAGACTCATTAAATTATAACCAGAACAAAATGGTTGCGGCGAGAGCAATTGCAGACAGGAATACCTTTGGGCAACGGTCGTATCTGGTTGCGATCCGTCGCCAGTCATTCAGGCGACCGAGCATGATCTCGATCACTGCCCGGCAGTGCATCACGTCGTGATGTCACGAGAGGGGCGATTGCGTCGTTTGTAGCGACGCTTGTCCACTGCCCGGCAGGACATTGCGCAGCAATGTTCCGAGGGGGTATTTGACAGGCTTGTCGCGCGACTTTCGCCCTGGGATGCAAGGCGTTATTCCCTTGTCTATAAGGGCCTCACGAAACCAATCCGCGTCATATCCTCGCGAACACGCCCATATCGCTTCACCGTTTCCAGCGGTTATAAAGCGTCTTGGGGGGACCATACTCCTTGGGCGCATCACACCATCGCAACCCATTGCGATTGATGAAGATAATACCGCTGAGCACGCGTCGGTCATCAACACGAGGCACACCATGGCTCTTCGGAAAATACGGCCGGAGCCGCGCCATTTGATCTTCGCTCAGCCAATAAAGATTGCTCATAATACCCCTCAGTTTGGCGAGGTTGAATCACGCAGCTCTGACAGCCTAAAGCCGATTAATGGGTCTGGAGCCTAGGGTCAGGACTCATAACCAGTAAATGACGGTTGCCGCGAGTGCGATTGCTG
>CAYGQZ010000276.1:0-5463 GCA_964352055.1 uncultured Rhodobacterales bacterium | reverse complement strand
GGGTTCGCAAAAGACGTGGACGAGGTGATCCAGTAGGCCGCCGTGATATAAAGCCCGACGGCCATCGGCACCGCCTGCGGGCGCGCCTTGAGACAGGCAAGAATCGTCCCCACAAGGCCAAACGTGGCCACGAACTCTCCGGTCCACTGACCGACACCGCCCCGCTGCGTGGTCGAGGGGTCAATCAAGAGGTGCTCAAACATGAGATGCGCTGCCAGCACGCCGACGATCCACCCAAAAACCTGTTCGGCCACATAAAACAACGCATCCCCGCCAGCGATTTCCCGACGTATCCAGAAACTGAGCGTAACCGCAGGGTTAAAATCGCACCCGAAATGGGCCAAAGACCGTGATCAGCAACACCAGTATGGCCCCGGTCGGGATCGTGTTGCCCAGCAAGGCGACGGCAATGGTCCCGCCTGCCAAACGCTCTGCCATGATGCCGGATCCGATGACGGTTGCCAGCAACGAAAACGTCCCGAGCCATTCCGCAACAAGGCGTTTTTGAAGTGTCATCCCACATCCTCCAGCATATCGGCCAAGCGCGTCTGATCCGTCGCAGGAGCCGTTTGTCCCGCGGCTTCAAACAATTCCATGGCCACCGTTGCCCGGTCGGCCAATACATCCAAAGACACCGGCCGCGCTCTCATCTCAACCGTGTTCCGCGTCTGCTGCGATCTGGAACACAGCATCGCCGCGCACAACCTGCGCCATGGCGCGCTGGCACAGCACGATACCAGAATAGGGCGAGGTGACCTTTGTCGGCGGCATCAATGGCGTCTCGGGGTGATGGATCACGGCGACAACATCGCCTGCGACCACGTCATCCCCCAATGCCACGCGCGGTTCCCAGACACCCGGCTCATACGCATAGATCGAGCCCTGCACATGCAGTTCACGCGTGCCCTGCGCGGGTTCCGGAACATACTCCGGCAACATGCCAAGCGCATGCAGGATCCTGCGCAAACCGCGCTCGGTCCACGCCAGAATATCCGGTGTCACAGTGCCCGCGCCACCGAGTTCGGCCATGATGCTCACCACGCCATTACGGTTTGCGGCCCCCATCAAGGTGCGCGCCGTACTCTGGCGACCGCCACCGCTGGTAAAGACCCACGCATAGGGCAGATCGAACGCCGCCTGCATCTTCAGCAGACTGTCACGCTCGTCTTCTCTGTGCCCTTGACCACGCAAGAGGGTCGGAAGATAGAACAGGGAGCTGCCCCCGGAATGCAGATCAACCGCAAAATCCGCCATGGGCATCAGCACCTCTTCGACATAATGAGCGATCATTTCAGTGGGCCCGCCGCGCGCATCGCCCGGAAACAGCCGGTTCAGGTTGCCACCATCAATCGGTGAGGTGCGCAAGCCTGCTTCGGCGGCCGGCGCGTTCAGCATCGGCACCAGGATCACCCTGCCCCGGATATCTTGCGCCTTGAGGCTCCGGGCGAGATTGGCAATCGCGATCTGACCCTCGTATTCATCGCCATGCGTGCCGCCTGTCAAAACCAGCGTTGGCCCGTCACCGTGTTTGATCAAGACGACCGGGATCGGCAGCCACCCATATGCGGAGCGGTGCACGGAATGCGGAACGCGCAAGTACCCTGTGTGCTTGCTTGCGGCATCAAAATCCACGTCCGAAGTGATAAGTGATCCGGTCATGGTGCCGCTTCCCGTCCGGTCATTTGTCTGCATCGGGCTAAGAGACGCGGGGCGACCTGTCAAGTTTTGGGCGAAACCAAAACGGACGGTATGGCGTGGGACCTGTGCCGTCATTTTGCTTCAACGCTGCGGGGCTCAAAGGCGGACCGGCATTCACCGGCTCAGGAGGCCCGCGGAAAAATGCGCATTTTCGGCATCAAACTGCACGTTTTGATCACGATCTCAGGATCGTGGTCTGTTCCAACCGCCAGCGCCTTGCACCGTTGGCGGGCTTCGTTAGGGTGCACTCCAAGAAAGTTATGCATTGCGCGGAGACATCATGGACATCGCAGAGGCCATTGTCATGTCGGTTCAGGCGTGGGGTATCATCGGTGCACTTGTTGCCGCAGTCTTTCTGACCATCGGAATAGACCGCGTCGATGAGGATGCGCGCGGCGCTTACATCTTTCGCCCGCTGTTGATCCCCGGCGTGATGCTGATCTGGCCCCTCGTGCTTTGGCGCTGGTGGCGGATCGAAAGCCAACGCGCCGGATGGGCCGAACGGTATCAGCCCGTGCGCCGTGCCCATGGTGCTGCAGCCATTCTGATGAGCCTTGGTATTGTCGTCATCGTCGTTGCGGGACTGTCCGTGCGCCAGCAGTGGCCCGCCGATGCAGCGCCCGTGCAACTCAGCGACGGAGCCGGTCAATGAGCGTCAAATACACACCCGTCCAGTGGAACACCAACAAATGGCTCTATGACGCGATCATGCTGGCCGGTGTTGGCGCGTTTCTTTGGGTGTTTCTTTATGTGACGCCCGACGTGCTTGGCCATGAACGGGCCGTCAATCCGCAGATCCACAATGCCCGCGCCTTTGGGGCCTGCGCCTTTGTCATGCTGAGCGTGATCCTGTGCATCGGGCCTGCTGCACGCCTTGATAAACGGTTTTTACCGTTGCTGTACAATCGCAGACATTTTGGCGTGATGACGGCCTTTGTGGCGTTGACCCACGCCAGCTACATCCTGAACTGGTATTTCAACTTTTCAAGCTCCGACAAATTCGTGGGCTTGCTTTATGCCAATACAAGTTTTGGGCAAGTGGCGGGCTTTCCTTTTGAAATCTTTGGCATTATCGCTCTGATTTGCCTGCTGATCCTCGCTGCAACCAGCCATGATTTCTGGCTCAAGTTCCTGACTGCCCCGGTTTGGAAGCGGCTGCACTATCTGATCTATGTCGCCTATTTCTCGGTCGTGGCGCATGTGTCGCTGGGTATCCTGCAGGACCAGCAGAACCAGGTTTTCACCGTGATCTTCCTGGCTGGCGCAGGTGCAGTGATCGTTCTTCATCTGGCTGCATGGAGGTCCGAGCGTGGCGGAAGAACCGCCATCGAAGATGGCGCATGGGTCAAGGTCGCAGAACCGTTTGAAATGATCGAAGGCCGGGCCAGGATCGCGTTGCTGGCCAACGGCGACCGGGTTGCCGTCTTTCTGCTGGAGGGCAAATTATCCGCCATTTCCAATGCATGTGCGCACCAGAACGGCCCCTTGGGCGAGGGCAAGATCATCGATTGCCTGGTCACCTGTCCGTGGCACGGGTTCCAATATGACGTGCGCACCGGCCAATCCCCTGCCCCCTTCACCGAAAAGGTGCCCACCTACCGCGTTCGCATTCACAACGGCATGGTCGAGGTGCACCCGGATGCCAATCCGCCCGGCACGCCGGTTGACCCGGTCCCTTTGCACGCACCAATCGGGTCCGAACAAGGAGCGCCCGCATGAGCGAGAAACCATTCTTTGTCGGCTATTTGCCAGTACCCGGCCCGTTGCGGTCCTTTCTGATCGTGGTTGCGGTTCTGGTGGTCGGCGGGCTTGGCGCTGCGGGTTACCTGATGGGTGCAGCACAGGACGATCCCGGACCAGGGGCATTCCGGTTCGACTATGGTCGACAGACCGTGACTGGCGTTGTCGAGTTGACGCCCTATCCACTGATCCATGTGACCCAAGGCAATGACCGGATCAAACCCGGCGACACGTTCATGATGACGGCGGGCGGAAAGTCAGGCGTCGATAGCCGTGCGATTCCGCTGGAAGGCCAATTGGCTCAGGTTTCCGGCGTCATCCTCGAACGGGGCGACCTGTACATGCTGCAGGTCCGCGGCGGTCAGAACGGTTTGCAGGCGGCCGAAGGCGAGGCCCCGGAGATCGTGGCCGAACCGCAAGGACGTTGGCAACTGACCGGAGAGATTTGCGACGGCAAATGTCTTGCAGGTGCCATGCGGCCCGGTCGCGGACTCGCCCACAAAGCCTGCGCCAACCTGTGTTTGTTGGGCGATGTGCCGCCAATCTTTGTCTCAAGCCAGCCCGTGCTGGGCAGCGAGTTCCTGTTGGTGACCGGCCCGGACGGTACGCGACTGCCAAGTGCGGCCTATGATTACGTGGCGCAATACATCACCGCCGAAGGCAACATCACCCGCCACGGCGATCTTCTGCTCTGGGAGATTGAGCCGGAGACCATTGAGGTGGTGCAATGAAGCGGTTCCTCTGGCTTGTCGGCGTTGCTGCGGTTGGCTTGATCCTGCTTTACCTGTCCCGTTTCTGGATCTGGTCTCTTTGGTCGCGCCCCGGCCTTTTCGGGACTTCCGAACTGCCTCCTCAAGGCGGTCTTTTGGCCACATGGCTGCGCGGCACGGACTTTGCGCCCTTTGAATTACTGGTTTGGGCGATTGGCGTCTTTTTGATCCTGACGTTTTTGCAAAAGCTTTATGATCGGCTGAACTGAAGGGCATGGTAACCACGCTGTCCGTGCACCCTTTTGCCAGATCGCAAAGGCAGGTATGCTGGGCAAAAGCATGACCCGAGCAGGTTAATGGCACCGAAGGCAGGCCCTCAGTCAGATTTCAATATTGCCATCGTCGGGCAATCCGGCAGGCTAAGCTATGAAGCGGTTCTGTTTGCGGCATCGCTGCGCCAGTGCAGTCCGGACTTCTCGGGGCGGCTGATCGTTGCGGAACCGCAGCCCGGTCCGCTCTGGCCCCAGGATCCGCGGATCGTGGCCGAGGATGTGCGCGCCGCCCTGATCAACCTCGGCGCGGAAATCGTGCCCTTCCAGTCCGAGCATTTTGGCGCGGCTTACCCCTATGGCAACAAAATCGAAATGTTGTCTGCGTTGCCCAAAGGTGAGCCGTTCGTTTTCTTCGACACCGACACGTTGATCACCGGTGACATAACAACTGTCCCCTTCGACTTTGATCGCCCCAGCGCGTCGATGCGCCGCGAGGGGACGTGGCCCACGATCGAGCTTTATGGACCCGGGTACACCGAGACATGGAAATCGCTTTATGATGCCTTCGGGCTCGATTTTGCCGCCAGCCTCGATCTGAGCCAGCCGGACGAGTATTGGGAGCGCTACCTTTATTTCAACGCCGGGTTTTTCTTTGGCGCCTGCCCGCATGCGTTCGGCGCGCGGTTTCTGGACTATGCGCTGCGGATCAGGAATGATCCGCCTGACGCCCTTGTCTGTCAGAGCCTTGATCCCTGGCTGGATCAAGTCGCCTTGCCGCTGGTCATTCATGCATTGGGTGGCGGACGTGACAGTGCGGTGCATGACTATCTGGACGGGCCGGTCAGCTGCCATTACCGGGTGCTGCCGCTGCTTTATGCGCGCGAAAGCGATGCCGTGATTGAAACGCTGGAAGCGGTCGCGGCCCCCAACAAGATCAAGAAGGTGCTGAAAGGGTATGATCCGATCAAGCGGATCGTCTATCAGGGGCGCGGCGCGAAAGTGCGCGCGCTCTTTGACCAGAATGACATGCCACGACGCGAACA
>CAYGQZ010000275.1:0-5464 GCA_964352055.1 uncultured Rhodobacterales bacterium | reverse complement strand
GCAAAGCCAGGTGCATCTGACGTTCAAAAGCCGTGAAGACGCCGAAGACTATGCCCGTGAACAAGGGATTGATTTCGTTGTGCAAGAGCCGAACAAGCGCAAGGCCAATATTCGCCCCGGCGGCTATGGCGAGAATTTTGCGACAGGTCGGCGCGGAGCATGGACTCACTAACACTCGCCTTTGATACGCCGAACACCGCTGATGTGCGCGCTTTGCTTGAGCGCCACTTTGCCTTGATGCGCGCCGGCTCGCCGGAAGAAAGCTGCCACGTCATGGCGCCGGACACGTTGCTGGAACGCGACGCTGTGCTTGTTGCAGCGCGAGGCGGACGCAAACAGGTCCTGGGCATTGGGGCCATGACCGTGATTGCACCGGGCCATGGAGAGCTGAAATCCATGCACACCGCAGCCGAAGCCCGTGGCAAAGGTGTTGGGCAAGCTGTTCTGATAGAATTGATGAAGGCGGCCCGTGAACGCAACTTGACCCGTCTGAGCCTTGAAACGGGAAGCGCCGACACGTTCGCCCCGGCACGTGCTCTGTACGCGCGCAACGGTTTTTCTTTGTGTGATCCGTTTGGAAGTTATTCAGAGGATCCTTTGAGCGTATTCATGACACGACGGCTCTGAATCGCCGCGCGTTTTGATCCGCGCAGATCGCTACTTTGCAGAAAAATGCGAGCCTGGCACGGCGTCGTGGCGCCACTGGGCAAAGTGAAGTTTTCCATGCACCGTGAGTGCTTAAAATGTTGAATACTGGATATTTTAGTTATGCTGGTACGACCATCCGTTTCCCCCGTTTCGTCGAGTTGACTTGACTGGCGCACGTGGCTTAGAAGCGCCGTAAGTGCGGGCCCTTAGCTCAGCTGGATTAGAGCAGGGAACTTCTAATTCTCAGGTCGGGGGTTCGAGTCCTCCAGGGCTCGCCACTTCACGCTGTTCCCATTGATCCGAACACGCGGAAACTGTGCGCATTTGGCGTCCGTGGTACAACAAGTCTTGTAGAATTTGTGCGCCGTTCGAAAATCATGCGTCCCGCTTCACAAATGGTGAAATCGACGAACGCGTACACGCGGCATTTGCGAAACATCCGCTCGCCCGGACGTGTAAGGTCGCGTCGTGCGTGCACGCACAGGGCATGAAGGCGCTGATGAGCGCAGAGCAAATTACAACTGGCACAGGATTGTCAGGCGAGACCAATACATTTCAAACAATAAAATACGACGTTATTTCGCCGACGCCCTTGACATGATGCGTATGCGTTTCGGACTTCAATGGCGCGTTGCCGAGTGCGTGTTTCGTTTCGGCCGAAATATGAATCCGGCCGGACCGACCAGAGGATTCCAGCCTGCTGGCAAGATTGACGGTTTCTCCCCAGACATCGTAAATTGATCGTTTTCGGCCAATCAAACCGGCGATGACAGGTCCGGAGTGGATGCCGATACGGATCTGCAATCCAGCCTCGCTCACCGTGCTGTCTGACATGGCGCTTAGAATGTCGCGTGCAAAATCGACGGCAGCGCGGGCGTGGTCGTCGCGCGCTGAGGGGATACCGGAGGCGGCCATATAGGCATCGCCAATCGTCTTGATCTTTTCAATTCCGTGCTGCGTTGCCAGATCATCGAAGGCCGTGAACAGGTTGGACAGTTCCTTGATCAGATCACCGGCATCCATGCGCGCAACCAGCGGCGTGAAATCCACGATGTCAGCAAAAAGGATGGTCGCGCCGACAAATCGATCCGCGATGTGGGTCTCTCCCTCGTTGAGCCGTTGAATGACTGGCGCAGGAAGCATCGAATGCAACAACGCATCGGCCCGATCGCGTTCGTATTTGATCTCGTTTGTGAAAGCCAGTTCCTTGGCGCGCCAGTGGCTGCGTTCAAGGCAAGCGTCGACACGCGCGTGCAGCAAAACCGGGTCAATGGGTTTGGGCAAATAGTCCTCGGCGCCAACGCTGATACACTTTGCAATAGCGCCCGTTTCCTTGAGGCCCGAAACCATGACAACCGGGATTTCGCGCCACGACGGGTCTGTTTTCATGCGCTCCAGTACATCGATGCCATTCACTTCCGGCATCAGAATATCGAGAAGGACAAGGTCAAAGTTCTCGGTGCTCAGCACCTCATAGGTTTCCGCGGCCGATCCGATCGCACGAACAGTGTGCCCCCGCCGTTGCAACAGGCGGCTCAGGATTTCGCGATTGGCGGCTTCGTCGTCAATCACCAGAATGTGGCCGGTGAGTGTATCGCGGTCTGGTTTTGGGGCTGAGAGACTGCGCTGAAGTCCCGCAGCGATCTCGTCGTCGAGGCCGCTGTCTGTTGCGCTATCCTGCACCTCTTCCGCATCAATGGCGCTGTCGATCTGAATGGTCAGTTTGCGCGCTTCGCTCAGGATTGCGTTGATGTCCCTGCGCGCTGTCTCCTCCAGCTCTGCCTCGAAGTCTTCCAATATCATTTCGGAATATCCGAGGATCGCATTTATGGGTGAGCGCAGATCGTGCCGCAACTTCGCTTGTTCGTCTGCGTCAGCCGATATCTGGCGTGCCCCTGTGCCAAGCATTTCGACCATTCGGCTCAGATTGCCGGCAGCGACCCCAATCTTTTCCAGATCCTCCAGAACATCTTGGGGTCCGCTGCGCCGCACCTCCTCGGTCAACAGGGTAAGAAAGCCGATGATGGCTTCGGACGGCCCGTTCAATTTCTGGGAAATGCGGGCTGCGAATGCCAGCTTGTCTTCGCTGTTTTGCCCGCCCATCCCGTACTATCCCTTCAAAAGCCTGTTGATGATGTCAAGCAGACCGGGCAGTTCGATAGGCTTGGTATAGAAATCATCGCATCCGGCATCCATCGCCCTGTCGCGGTCGCTTTGCATGGCGTGCGCCGTCAGAGCCACGACGGGGATGGCCTTGGTTTGGGGATTGGCCTTGATCTGCCGCGTCGCTTCCCACCCGTCGATCACCGGCAGGCTCATGTCCATGAGGATCAGATCAGGCTTTTGAGACAGCGTTTGTTCCACGCCTGCCTGTCCATCGCGTGCCGAGATGATTTCAAACCCCTTTCGCTCCAGCCGACGCGAGAGCATATCGAGGTTCATATCGTTGTCTTCTACAATAAGTATCTTGGCCATCGTCCTGAATTTCCCGCTTACGCCCGATCCTGTAACTGCCGCTTGAGTGCGGCCAGCAGATCAGCGCGACCTGTATCGCCCTTGCGGATGACTTCCCCCGAATGGGCCTTCAGCCAGTCCAGTTCGTCGCGCGTCAGATCCTTGGACGTCGCAACAATCACCGGTAAATCGGCCAGATCATCATCCGCACGTACGGATTTGAGAACATCAAAACCGTCCACATTCGGCATCATTATATCCAGTACCATCAGCGTTGGTCGGCTGGACTTCAACTGACCAAGCGCCCCTTTTCCGTCCGCCGCCTCGCGTACAGTCCAGCCCTGGCGGGTCAGAATGCGGCGAAACAGGTTTCGCGTCGCGGCATCATCGTCCACAACCAGAACATCCTTGCCCCTTCCGGCAGCAATCGCGTTCAGTGTGGCGATAAGTTGCGCGGGATCAATAGGCTTGATCAGGTGTTCGATTGCGCCGAACGCAAGCCCCATGTCGCGGTCTGCAACAATCGTGGCCAGAACAACCGGTGTCTCGCACAATTCCGGATCAGCCTTGAGTTCCTTGAGCATGGACCAACCGTCGCGTTCCGGCATGATGACATCGAGCATGATGATGTCCGGCCTGTGCGCCCGCGCCAGTTCCATGCCCGCGACCGCGCTTTGCGCCATCAAGACGCCGTAGCCTTCTTCGCGCAATATCTGCGCGGCGGCGTTGCGTGCGTTCTCGTCGTCATCCACGACCAGAACACGCCCCAACGCCGAAACGGGCGCAGCGCTTCCCTCGTCGCCTGTCACCGCAGACACAGAGGCGTACTGTGCTGGGATTTCAAACGAGAAGACTGATCCAATCCCTTCTTCGCTTTCAACAGTGATCTCGCCGCCCATCATCCGCGTGAATTCCTGCGCGATGGCAAGGCCAAGCCCGGTGCCGCCAAAGTTTCTTGTTGTGGACTGATCCGCCTGAACAAAAGCATGAAACAGCTTGTCGCGCTGCGCTGGCGTCATGCCAATCCCGTCATCCCGCACTGCAAACCGGAAAAACGGTGTCTCGTTCTTTTCTAACTTGGATACGCTTAGTTCGATCTTGCCGCCTGTGGTGAATTTTGCAGCGTTCGACAGCAGGTTGAACAGGTTCTGCCGCAACTTGGTCTTGTCGGTTTCGATCTCGTCGGTGTCGTCAAGATCGACGGTCAGGACCAGTTCGTTGCCGTTTTTCTTGACCAGAGGCACGACAGTTGACGCAACTTCGTCCAGCAGTGGCCGGAGCGCGAAGGTCTCTGCATACATGTCCATCTTGCCCGCTTCGATCTTGGACAGGTCCAAGACATCGTTGATCAGGGACAGAAGGTGGCGGCCGGATGCCATGATTTTTTCAAGATCGTCCGTCGCGGTCTCGAATCCCATGTCCTGCGCATCTTCGGACAGCATTTCGCTGTAGCCGATGATGGCATTCAGGGGCGTGCGCAACTCATGGCTCATGGATGCCAGAAACTGGCTTTTGGCGGAACTGGCCGCGATCGCCTGTGCGTTGGCGTCTTCCAGTTGCTGCTGTTTGGATTTGAGATCGGATATATCACTGTAGACGACGACGGTTCCTGCATCTGGTGTCTTGCGTCTGGATATTTGTATCCATGCGCCGCCCATCACGACTTCCCTGCGGTCGCCCCCCGGACTTTGGTGCCGCTCAATGCGTTCGCGTACCCAGTCGTCTTCCGGCACACCCTGGGCATCCACGAGATTGCGTTCCAACTGCGCACGCAGGATTGTTTCGAACCGGGTACCGGGTTCCAGCACGTCGTCGATTTTTGCGAAAATACTGCGGAACCGCTCATTGACAAGCACGAGGCGGTCATCGCTGTCGAACAGCGCAAACCCGTCGGGAATTGTTTCAATGGCGGTCAGGATGGTGTTGCGCTGCGCGCGCGCTTCTTCTTCCAGCGCGCGGCGTTTGTCCTGACTGTCCCGCAATGCTCTGAGAGCTTGCGACATCCGCCCCAGTTCGTCAGGCCCCTCCGGTGGCAGATCGACATCCCGGTCACCACGGATCAGGCCCGAAATTGCCCTGCTGATGCCTTGCATCGGCACGAGAATGGATCGAAGCGCATGCCAGGTCAGCAGCGCTCCGGCGATGACAATGACAATACAGGCAATGATCGCGCGGTTCATCGCGGCCTTGGCGGCCTGGGTTGCTTCGTTGCTGGTACGGTCGGCATTCGCGGACAGGTTTTCGACCAGTTCCGCAAGTGCGGCGTCAACGGCATCACTGGCCACGCGGGCCTGCGCCAGCAATGTATTCCCCAAGACCCTGTTCCCGTCCGTATAGGCATCCGCTGCGCGCATCGAAGTCG
>CAYGQZ010000274.1:0-5507 GCA_964352055.1 uncultured Rhodobacterales bacterium | reverse complement strand
AGCCGCGCACGGGCCTGGACCACGTCGAAATCAGAGACCTGTCCGGCGGCCTCCCTGTCAGTTGTCAACTGCAGCAACCCGGCATAATCATTTGCAGCCCTTTGGCTGGCCACCGCGAGGCGTTTCAGTTCGATGTTGGCAATCCAACTGCGCGCAATGGTGGCCGCGAGAGACTGTTGCAAGTAAATGGCATCTTCGGACACAGCCCGCGCCAATGCGCTTGAAGAGGCTCTTCCTGCACGCAGCTTGCCCCAGATGTCCAATTCCCACGAGGCGGCCAGTGCGCCCCCAGATGTGGTCGAATTTATGTCTCGGTTTCTGAGTTCGACCTCCGACGATTGTCGGCTGGCTTCTGCCCCGATCTGTGGCAGAAGTGGCGCACCGGCGATGACGCTGGTTTGCAGGGCCGCTTCGACCCGCGCGGCGGCGGCCACCATATCACGGTTGTTTGTCAAACCTTCCTGAACGAGCTTTGCCATGGTCGGATCGCGAAACGTGCCGACCCAGTTGCCCTTGACCGCCGAAGTTGGCACGCCCGACGTGGCCCATTTGGCCGGGATTTCGGTTGTCACCGGAAGCGCCTCTTCAAGCACTTCGGCATCGGCGGGCGGTTCCGCCAGATCGCAGCCTGACATCACAATCGCCGTCACCAGAATTCCAGCCAGACTGCCGCGTGCACTGTATTTCATTTTCTTTCCCAACTGACCTTAAATCCTCAGAGGATAGATCCAGCGGGACCAAGTGTATGTTCTGAGTGAAATCTGGCCAATCCAGGTATATGGGCCATCTGTCGTGAGGATCAGGGTCGCACCACCGACGCCGATGCCCGGTGTCAGATCCGGATCATCAAGCGTAATCTTGACTGGCAGCCTGGGTTCAACATGAATTGGAATGCTTGGGAATAGGGGCAAATCGCCGGACGGCGTGTACTGCCCACGCCGACTGGCTTCCCAGATCTCTTCCACCCGACCTGTAAAGTGCTCTCCGGGGTGGGTGTTCAAGGCAATCACAACCGGTTGACCGGGGCGGACATTGCGCAACGTCGCCTGGTGGTACGCGGCCAGCAAATAGGGCTCGTGATCGACTATGAGCGAGGCAATCGCACCCACACGCAGAACGCCGGAAACCATACCCTCCTGAACCTGTAGGTTGATTATCGTTCCATCCTGTGGCGCGCGCAGTTCGGTTTGCTCGAGATAATACTGCGCCTCGGTCAATGCTGCCTCGGCCTGAATGACGGATGTATTTACGCCGTCAATCTCGGAAGCGAAACTCAACTCGGCGCGCCGTTTGGATTCCTCGGCTTCGGCAAGCGCAGCTTCGGCGGACGTGACACGTGTTGTCCACTCGTCAGCAGATTCCTGAGAACCTGCCCGCTGCGTGGCCAATGTCGCAAAACGCTTTTGCTGAACTTGCGCAAAGTCGAGTTCGGCTTGGGCGCGTACGACGCTATCCTCCGCGATGGCGATGTCCGCTTCGAGGATCTTCACGTTTTGCTGTGCTGCAACCAATCCTGCTGCCGCCGCATCGACCTGTGCCTGGTAAATGGTCTGGTCGAAAACGAACAGCAAGTCACCCTTCTTGACGGGCATGTTGTCGACCACGTGCACCTCCGTGACCATCGTCGGTTCTGGCAGTCTTGGCACCAGCTGCACCGTGTGGCGCACGACGCGCACATCGCTTGTGAAGGGCGACTGCATCCGTGTGCCGATGTAAGGAACAATCAGCAGGTGAAGAATGAAGAACCCGGAAATCAATCCCCATGCCGGCGTAAAGCGCATCAGTTTGAATTTGAAGAAGACCAGCCAGACAAAAGCTACGTAAAACAGCGTGATTGCGACGACACCCAACATGCTCTAGGTCCCGCGGCTGTCTTGCGGCGTACCTTGGGCAGGCCGTTCTGTTTCTTCGGATCCTGTCTTGGCGTCGGGTTCGATGTCCTTGCCGTAAAGGCTCTTTTTCAGGCGCGCAATCTCGCGTTTGATGGCTTCTGCTTCTTCATCCGGAAAGCGCCGGATATCCACGACGTCCGTGGGCTTGAAGGCCCAGATGAAGGCGTTGATCCAGGGAATGACGGCCAGAAATCCGGCCCAGCCCATGGTGTAGACGGCTTCGGCTTCGGGATGATTGCGGGCAACTGCGATGCGGCCGGGCAAGCCCAATAACCATATCAGTGCCGCAAGACCGCCAAACACGCAGACCATGCCGCAAAGCGCAGTGATCACATCCCAAAAATAATAGGAGTTTTGAAGGGCCGCCCAGCCAGTGTCGGCATTTTCCATTGCTACCCCCCCGAAGATCGCGCGCGGTCCAAAGTCGAATGTGACCATGCGCCGCCCGCAGAACCTGTTGGCGGTGCGGGTTTTTCTTTCATCTTCTGGACTCAATGGCGATTCGTCCAGTATCTGTTCGATCTCATGACACTGCTGACTATTTTCGCTGACCAATCGGAATGCCGAGAGCAGCCAGAAACAGATTTGCGAGGCGCCTAGATGGCGGAAACACCGCACGACGCTGACACAAGCCGTCTTATGCGCATTGTGGAACACCCTGTGTTTCGGATTGTCATGCCGCTTGTGATTATGGCGATTGCGATTTTCGTGCTGCACAAAATGGCGGCCGAAGCAAACTGGTCTGACATTCAAACCGACATCGCCGATAGCTCATGGAAAGCGCTTGCTGCAGCCGTGATGTGGACCGCAGTAAGCTTTGTCGCCTTGTCATGTTACGATGTTTTGGCGGTCCGCAGCGTGGTCAAGGAACAGATTCCGCTTTGGGTGCCCGCCCTGGCCGGTGCCAGCAGCCAGGCCGTGTCCAACCTGCTTGGATTTGCCTACGTGACCGGCGCGGCCGTCCGCTACCGGATCTATGCTTCGCTCGGGCTTGATCTTGCGCGGGTGGCGGGGGTCATTGCCATATCCTGGATCGGCTTTTGGATGGGTTTGACCATTCTTGCCGGTGTCTTGCTCACGATGCACCCGGCGAACCTGTCTTCAGTCGTGCCTCTGGACAGTACGACAGAAACCCTTATCGGAGCGGGCCTGCTTGTCGGGTTGTTTGCTTTCATCATCTGGCTGGCAAGGGGCGAGCGGCGTCTGAGCATTGCCGGTTTTTCGTTCAATCTGCCGAATGGCCGTCTGGCTGCTGGATTGTCCGTCGCGGGTGTGTTCGACATCGGGGCCTCGGCCTTGACGCTTTACGTGTTTATGCCTGCCGATCTGGTCCAAAGCTTTCCCTATTTCTTCGTCATTTACGTGGCAGCCGTGGCACTTGGGCTTCTAAGCCACTCGCCCGGTGGCCTGGGCGTGTTCGAGGCTACGATCATCGTGGGCCTTGGCGCATCAGGTCGGTCCGACGTTCTGGCAGCGCTTTTTTTGTATCGGGCTGTCTATACCCTGCTGCCGTTTCTGATTGCCGTCATTGGTTTGGGGGTCGCCTGGGTCATCACACAGCGCGGTGCGATAACGAGCACCGCTGTTCAGGTGTACAATCTGACCCGCCCGATCATTCCCTTTGCCACGGCGGGCATAGCCTTGCTCGCAGGCTCGATCCTTTTGATCTCGGGCAATCTGCCGGCGGATACAACGCGGCTGGGCGTGCTGCGCGACATCGTGCCACTCTCCTTTATCGAAGCCTCTCACATGATGGGAAGCATCATAGGCCTTTTGCTGATCGTCATTTCGCGGGGGCTTTACCGGAAACTCTATCGCGCATGGATCATTGCCATGCTTCTCATGGTGGTCGGTTTCTTCGTCTCTCTGGTGAAGGGCCTCAACTGGGAGGAAGGCCTCGGGCTGCTGTTGATGATCGCGATGCTCAGCCTGTTCCGATCTGCGTTCTATCGGGCCGAACGCGCCTCCGTTTTTCGCCTGAACGGCACGTGGATCGTCAGTCTGGTCACTCTGCTTGCCGCAATCACGTGGATCGGCGCGATGTCCTACAGCCACGTGGAATACCGCGACGCGCTCTGGTGGGAGTTCGCATGGCACAGTGATGCGTCCCGCTATCTGCGCGCCAGTCTGGTGGTTTGTTTCCTGCTGGCTGCGATTGCATTCGATTCCGTGCTGTCCAATCGGCACACGCCAACGCGTGGTGGCCCCATTCCGGACGTGGTGCGCAATTTGGTTGCCGAAAGTGAAGACACCGAAGCGAACATGGCCCTCATTGGCGACAAGTCGTTCCTGATTTCAGAGGATGGAACAGCATTCCTGTCCTATGCCGACACCGGAACGTCCCTGATCACCAAGGGCGAACCCGTCGGTGCAGAAGAACAGGGGCGCGAGTTGATCTGGGAACTGCGCGAAATGGCAGACCGGGCGGGCAAACGCTGCGCGTTCTATGCGGTGTCACCGCGCTATCTGCCGACCTATCTGGATCTTGGCCTCTCGATCATGAAAATCGGCGAGGTTGCCCGGGTCAGCCTGGAAGGCTTCACGTTGGCGGGGTCCTCCAAGAAAGACTTTCGACAGGCCAAAAACCGGGCCATTCGCGAAGGCTGCACGTTCGAAGTCATCCCCAAGGAAGACCTTGCGCCGTTCCTGCCGGAACTCAGGGCCATTTCAGACGATTGGCTGGCGTCCAAACAGGGCGAAGAAAAAAGTTTTGCGCTTGGCGGTTTCGAAGAAGAGTACATTTCCAATTTCGATCATGCCGTGCTTCGAAACCCGGACGGCGAGATCATTGCCTTCGCAAACCTGTTTCAGGGCGGCAACAAGCATGAATTGTCGCTGGACCTCATGCGATATTTTCCGGGCGGGCCCAATTTCGCAATGGATGCCTTGTTTGCAGAGATGATGATGTGGGGAGCAGAGCAGGGGTTCCGCTGGTTCTCTTTGGGATCTGCGCCTTTCTCGGGTATCGACAACCGGCAACTCGCATCTTTCTGGAACCGCGTCGGCGGCTTCGTCTATGAGCATGGCGAACACTTCTATCATTTCGAAGGGCTGCGTGCTTTCAAACAGAAATTCGATCCGGTCTGGCAGCCGAACTATCTGGCAAGTCCCGGAGGATTTGCCGTGCCGCGCATCCTCTATGAGGTCAACGTGCTGGTGTCCGGCGGTGTGCGCGGTCTTGTCAAGTAATGCGGACGGGTGTTCGTGCATGATCGAGACGGCAGGCAGAGCCACCTACTTCGGGTCGCTTTTTTGCGTCACGCGATTTGAGGGCAGGGCGAAATCATGGTGATGATTGCCCGTTTGCCTTTCACGATGCTCTTTGTGCTGGTGATGATCGCCAGCAACATCGTGGCGGGAACAGTTGGCGGCACCGGGACTTTTCCAAAAGTGGGGGTTTTGCCCTAATCGGTAGCGTCGCAAAGTTTTGGATTTCAGTTGCGTTGCCCGGTGTGCCGAGCCAGACCCCACACTTTCCCGAGCCCAAGCCAGGATAGAAGAGTTGATAAGTTTCAAAGGCGCCCAATACCGGAAGTCCGTGATCCTGTACGCCGTATATTTCTACGTCCGCTTTCCCGTTTCGTATCGCGATCTCGAAGAGATCATGGCCGAACG
>CAYGQZ010000273.1:0-5534 GCA_964352055.1 uncultured Rhodobacterales bacterium | reverse complement strand
CTTTTTGGCACCGACTACCGCATGTTGTTCCCGAGCGACGGCATTCAGGGGATCAAACGGTTCTACCTCGACAGTCTGATGGCTTTTGGCAAACGCGGCCTTGCCTGCCAGCCTGCGATTATCGGTATTGGCCTCGGCGGGTCCAAGGACATCTGCATGACGCTGGGCAAGCGCGCCTCGACCCTGCGGATCGTGGGCAGCCGCAATTCGGACCCGCGCATCGCCGAGATGGAGGACGCGTTCAAAGAGCTTGGCAATTCCATCGGAATGGGGGCCATGGGCTTTGTCGGCAAGAACATGGTGATCGATTGCAATATCGAGGTGGGATACTGCCACACGGGCGGCATGCCGATGTCGGTGCATGCGTTTTGCCTGTCGTCCCGCCGTGCCGTGGCGCGCATCCATGCGGATGGGCGGGTGGAGCATCGCACCGATCCCGACTGGTTCACGCCTTATCAGCGCCGTGAAACGGTTGAATGGGACCCCATTCAGGAGGCGGCAGAATGAGTGGCCCGCGCGAAGTCCGCCTCTCCACGACGCCCACAGCCGAAGCGATTGCGGACCTGCGATTGGGCGATGTCGTCTATCTGGATGGGCTGATGTATACGGCGCGCGAAGGTGTTTACATGCGCGCGCTTGAGGACAAGGCGAACATTCCGATGGAATTGCCCAGCCAGTCGGCGGCCAATTTCCATTGCTCGCCTGCGGCCCGGATCAATGCGGACGGGTCCTTTGACATGGGGGCAGTCACCGCGACAGCTTCGTTCCGTTTTGCCAAGTGGTTGCCGGAATGGATGGCCAAGACGGGGGCCAGACTGATTGTGGGCAAGGGCGGCATGACGTCGAAGGACTACAAGGAATACTTCGTGCCGAACGGCGCGGTGTACCTCTCGACCGTGGGCTATGGCACCGGAGCGCTCTTGGGGCGCGGGGTCGAGAGCGTCGAGGCCGTGCACTGGAACGAGGAATTGGGGCTGGCCCAGGCCATGTGGGTGATCAAGTGCAACCGCATGGGGCCGTTCATCGTGGCATCCGATTTGAACGGAGATTGCCTGTTCGAGCGCGAAAACGCCAAGATCGCCGAAAACGTGGCACGGGTCTATGAAGGCACGAAACCGGCGGTTCTGAAACGCTATGGCGAAAGCGATGACCGCACGGACGAGGTGATCTGAGGATCGGTGTCCGGTTCAGGTTCTTGGCGGTTTGAACCAGCGTGCGGAACGACAACCCAGAAGATTCAGCAACTGCTTCTATTTTGCTGAGCCGATCTATACCGACGGTGCCTGTCGTTCAGGCGCCGTCGAAAAATGGGCTCAGTTTACGGTGATCGTTGTCTCTTCGCTCATCACAGGCGGGTCATGCGGGACATGGTTCCCGTCGCCCAGCAAAAGCCGAAGGGTATGCGTCCCGGCTGGAAGCTCCTTGGTGACCTGCGTTTGTCCCCCACCAAAGTGAACCACCTGATCCGAAGCGGGCAGGCCGAAATCAAGGTCAAGCGTGCTTGGGTCGGTGTTGATCAAAAGGTGATGGTGGCCGGTATTGTCGAAATCCGAACCTGCAGGTGCCACGCCCATCCCCTCCAGTCCGAAGATGATTGTGACCGGGTTTGACACCGTCGCCCCGTCTGCCGGTGACACGATATAAGCGCTTGCGCCATCCGGTGCTGCACTGCGATGTCCGTCCGCAAGTGCGGTGCCTGCCATCAGAATTCCGACAGCGGCTGACTTTATCAAATGCTTCATGATGTCCTCCCAAAGACACGAGCACGACGCTCGTCTTGATATCAGTTAGTCCAAAGGCGATTCGAAACAATACGAAGAACCCCGCCGAGCCTTCTTTGGTGAGATCGGCAAAACCGCTGTGTCAGGTCAATTCGCTTAGCAACAAACCTATGCCCATCAGCAAAGTCAGGATGATCAACAACCGCCGAAAGACTGTATCGCTCAGCCGCCGAAAGACCATGATGCCGATCTGAGCCGCGATCAACCCGCAGGGAACGGTGATCAGCAAGGCATTGAAGGCCGTTTTGTCATAGGCACCCTTCAGAGCCAGAAGAGTGATGGTCGTGCTCAGGATCGCGACGTTGAACGGTTGCAAGACCGCGCGCGTTTCCGCCTTTGTCCAGGGACGCAGCGAGAGCCACATGGCCGGGATCGCGCCGGAGACGGAGGCCGCCCCGCCCAGCACGCCACCCAGAAAGCCGATCATGGAATCTACCCATGGCGTTTTGCGCGAAAACGCGGGCAAGGCTGCTCGAAAACCGAAATATCCCCCGTAGATGATCAGAAAAACGGCGATGGCGATGCGCAAGGCCCGCGCATCGATCACGTCGAGCAGTGACAATCCCAGCGGCACACCCAGCAATCCGGGCAGCAAGAAGCGCAGGAGCCTGTGCGGCTGCGCCAGAATTTCGCCGCGCACGATCCAAAGGCCCTGCAAGCCTGCCAACACGGACATCAGCGCGACAATGGCAACGGCCGTGATCGGATCAAGAACCACCAGGTAAAACCCAAGCGCAAAGAGCGCGGTGCCAGTGCCGGACAACCCGTTGATGAAGCCACCGGCGACCGCCCCCAACACGAGAAACAGAATGGTTTCACCGGTCATTGGGCATCCGTCTGGGCATCGTCAATGACGCTGGCAAGCGCGTTGTAGAGCGCGTCGATGGCCTTTGTCTTGATCGGGTCTTCGGGATAGGCAAGGCCGATGATCCGGGTTGGCGCGTCGGCCCCAAGGCTCAACCGCCGGACCGGAACAATATCATAGGGTTTGACCGCCAAATCGGGCACGATTGAAACGCCCAGATTGGCATGGACCATGCTTGTGATGGCTTCGGGGCTGTCGAGTTCCATAGCCTCGACAACCCGAATGCGGTGCGACAGGATCCAGTTGTCAATCAACGTGCCGACGACCGCGTTGCGATTGAACCGAATGAACGGTCTGTGGTGGAGTAGTTTCAGGGGATCGTCTTCCGGCTCTTCAATCGCGGTGATCAGTTGCATGGGTTCCTGGGTCAGCGTGCGGAATTGCACGCCGATGGGCATGAGATGCGGTTTGGTGACGATTGCCGCGTCCAGATTGCCGCGTTCGATGTCTGCAAGCAATGCGCCTGTCAGTCCGGGCCGAATGTGCAGGCGCAAGTCCGGACAGTGCGCCTTGAGCACGGACAGCGAGCGCGGCATCAGCCCTGTCAGCGTTGTGCCAAGTGCGCCAATATTCATGGTCCCGCTCAACCCGCCATCGGCCAGCAGGGACGGCACCATATTGTCGTAATCTGCAATCAGGCGCCGCGACTTGGCCACGATCTGACGCGCGATTGGCGTCAGTTCCGGTGTCCGCGTGCGCCGGTTGAACAAGGCCACTCCCAGATCAGCTTCAAGCGTTTGCATCTGTTGGCTGACGGCCGCATGGGTGACGTTCACAACCTCTGCTGCGGCGCTGAACGTCTTGGTGTCTGCAATTGCGACCAGGGTGCGCAAAAGGCGGATTGTCATGTCAAAACTTTCTTGTGAAAGTCACACTTTCACATGCTCAGCATATAGTGTCACTAATAGTAAGAATACCTTTCTGTTGTAATCGGGCTGTTGATCCGTTTGTATCCCGCTTTGGCGCTTGATTTTAGGTGCAGGGCGGTGTGGCGCTGTGTGTTTCGATGCACTCAAATCATGTCACGGGAAACGAATGTGAGGTCGCAAGCTGAGCAAGAGGTATTCGGTCATTCTCCCAAGCGAAGGGCAGAACTATGACTGGAGCGCGGACCACACCTTTGTGAAAGTCTCCGCGCAGGACACCGGCGGCATGTATAGGCTGATGGAAGACAACCCGAAGGCCAATTTCGCCTTCGGTCTTCATATGCACCGATACCATGCCGAGACATTCTATATCCTTGAAGGAAACATCGATTTCTATCTGGACGGCGACTGGATCACGGCGACACCGGGTACATGTCTGCACATTCCGCCGGGTGTGCCGCATGCCTGCACAATGTCAAAAGGCTGTGTCGCGGGCCGGATGCTGATGATTTTCCAGCCGTCCGGATTTGATCAATACCTTGCCGAACCGAAGACGTTTTCGGACGCCGATTTTGCTGATGTGGTCAAAATGTTCGCGCTTAACGAGAAATATGATATCGTGAATATCGGAGACGTTCCGGCGCGGACCTGATTGCTATCGCGAACCGCATGCACAACCCGCGCTCTGCGCGGAAAGCCTTTGGCCTGTTCGGAACCAATCAAATACCCGGCTGTTTTCGATTGCAATCGCTTGTTGCCTGACAATTACTTGGATGAAAAATGTGCGGCGCCAATGCCCAATTGAGGTGGATCAGAAAAGGAACCATCATGTCCCAATTCAACGCGGAATTGAAAGCCCGCCTTGTCCGGTATTGTGCCATTGACAGCCAGTCAGGCAGCGATAATCCGGTGGCCCCGTCTACGGATTGCCAGCATGAGATGCTGGACCTCATGGTCAGGGAACTGACCGAGATCGGAGCCGCGGATGTGATCAAGACCGGGTACGGGACGGTGCTTGCCACGATTCCCGGCACCGTGGACGGGCCCACGATCGGATTTCTGGCCCATGTCGATACGGCACCGCAATTCCATGCAACGGGCGTCAAACCACGGGTCACGGAAGGGTACAATGGCGGGGCCATAACCTTTCCTGACAACCCGGGCCTCGAACTGACCCCCGAGGCGTTTCCGTATCTTGCAGGAAAGGTCGGCCACGACATCGTCACGGCATCGGGCCTGACCCTTCTGGGTGCGGATGACAAGGCCGGAGTTTCCATCATCATGACGGCGGCGCGGCATCTGTTGGAAAACCCCCAGATTGAGCGCCCGACGATCCGCATCGCCTTTACACCGGACGAGGAAATCGGGCGCGGTGTGGACGCACAATTGCCCGCGGATCTGGGTGTGGATTTTGCCTATACCTTTGATGGTGGCGATCTGGGCGAGATCGTTTACGAGACGTTCTCGGCGGACTTTGCCGTGGTCACGATCAAGGGGGTGTCCATTCACCCCGGCGATGCAAAGGGTAAACTGGTCAATGCGATCCACCTTGGATCAAAAATCGTCGACACCTTGCCCCACGTCACCATGACACCAGAGACAACGGAGGGTGATGAGGGGTTCATTCACGTGGTGGACATGAACGGCAGCGCGGCCGAACTCGTCGTCCGTTTTATCCTGCGCGACTTTGAGCTTCAGGGCCTTGAAGACAAGGGCGCGCTCTTGCGGCAGGTTTGCGACACCATTGCCGCCACCGAACCGCGTGCCGAGATAAATTGCGAGATCACGCCACAATACCGCAACATGAAATACTGGCTGCAAGATGACATGACTCCGGTCGAGCTTGCCCGTGCAGCTCTGGCCGATCTGGGCATTGACGAAGTGTCCGTGCCGATCCGGGGCGGCACCGATGGCTCACAACTGACAGAGCTTGGCGTGCCCTGTCCCAACCTTTTCACAGGAATGCAGAATGTGCATGGCCCGCTGGAATGGGTGTCGATACAGGATATGGCGCAGGCGACA
>CAYGQZ010000272.1:0-5609 GCA_964352055.1 uncultured Rhodobacterales bacterium | reverse complement strand
ACACCGCGCCCTTCGGCTGCAGCTTCGCCCAACATCAATGCCGTGCCGGAAGGCGCATCCACCTTGTGATGGTGGTGCGACTCGATCACCTCGATATCAAAGTCCTCGTCCAGTGCGGCGGCCACCTGTTTTGTGATCTGCACCAGCAGGTTGACGCCAAGACTCATATTGCCAGCCCGCACAATCGCACAATGGCGCGATGCGGGTTCAAGCTGTGCGATCTGGTCATCGGTCATTCCGGTGGTGCCGATGATATGAGCGGCACGCGCCTGTGCTGCGGTTTTGACCAACGCCAGAGTGGCCTCGGGCGCCGTAAAATCAATCACGGCCTGCGCCTCGGCCAACGGTTCAAGCGGATCATCGGTCACCATAACGCCCAGCGCAGCGCCACCCATGGCCACACCCACGTCCTGACCGATCCAGTCATGCCCGGATCGTTCCAGTGCGCCCACCAGTTTGACCTGGTCGTTTTGCATGACCGTTTGGATCAGCATCTGACCCATGCGGCCCGACGCCCCTGCAATCACGATACCCGGCAAATCTGACATTTTCGGCACTCCCTTGGCGGCTTCTTGCTGTCCTAACCTGCCTTGCATCGCTTGGCAAAGGTCAGCGTCTCGCTTAGATGATGACTATGGCAAAGAACAAATTCCACGATGGCCCCGGTCCGTCCCAGCGGCAACTGCGTGTCGGCGAACTGATCCGCCGCACCCTATCCGATGTGTTGGCGCGCGGCGACGTCCATGACCCCGAACTGAACCGCATGTCGATTACGGTCGGCGAGGTGCGCACGTCACCCGATCTGCGCATTGCAACCGCCTATGTGCTGCCCCTGGGCGGCGAAGGGCGCGACGAAGTTGTCTCGCTGCTTGCGCGCAACAAGGGCGAGTTGCGCAGGGCGGTGTCGAAAAAGCTGGCGCTGAAGTTTGCCCCCGATTTGCGGTTCCAGCTTGATGAAACTTTTGACCGGATGGATGAAACGCGCCGGATGCTGGCAGAGGCCACGGTCAAAGCGGACGTGCAGCGGGACGCGGACGAATGAAACATCTTTTCATACTGGTTCTCGTGCTTTGCGCCGGGCCGGTATGGGCAAGCGACTGCCGCAACCTCAGTTTTGAGGGAAACAGCTATACCCTTTGCGATGTAGATGTGAGCCGCGAAGAGTTGCGGCTGTTCCTGAATGACGAAGGTGGCACGCTTTATGGTCAGTTCAGCCGTGTCAACGACGCCTTGGCGGCAACAGGCCAAACCCTTGGCTTTGCCATGAATGCGGGCATGTATCATGATAACCGCGCGCCAGTCGGTCATTATGTCGAAAATGGTCAGGAGGTCATGCGGGTTATCCCCAACGCAGGTCCCGGAAACTTTGGTCTTTTACCGAATGGCGTATTTTGCCTTTCGCCCGGCAAGGCGCAGGTCATCGAAACACTTCGCTTTGTCGAACTGGCACCCGACTGCATTTATGCAACCCAGTCGGGCCCAATGCTGGTGGTCGATGGCGCGTTGCATCCCCGGTTCCTGCCGGACAGTACGTCCCGCTATATCCGCAACGGGGTCGGCACCTCCACCGATGGGACCAGAGCCGTCTTTGTGATCTCGAACAATCCGGTCACATTTCACGACTTTGGCAGCCTGTTTCGCGATCACCTTGGCGTGCCGAACGCACTTTACTTCGATGGCAACATCTCGCGTCTTTATGCGCCCGAGTTGAACCGGGACGATTTCGGCTTTGCCTTGGGGCCAATCATTGGAACAGTCGTTCCAGCGCAATAGCGAAATGCAGGGTCATGATTGACAAGCCAAGTGGGCCTGCGATACCCGGCGCTCTTGATCTTTCAGGGGAACTCACATGGGCCGCACACGCAAAGGGCGCGATATTTCTGGTTGGCTGGTGATCGACAAACCGGCCGGTCCAACGTCGACCGCTGTGGTGAACAAGGTCCGTTGGGCCTTGCAGGCCAAGAAGGCGGGCCACGCAGGCACCCTTGACCCCGATGCTACTGGCGTTCTTGCTGTTGCCCTTGGCGAAGCGACCAAAACGGTGCCTTACATTACGGATGCGCTGAAGGCCTATGCCTTTACCGTGCGGCTGGGTCAGTCCACCAATACGGACGATGCGGAGGGTGAAATCATCGCAACGTCCAATATTCGCCCGTCGGACGACGATATAAAAGCGGCCCTTGGCCGGTTTGTCGGTGACATCATGCAGGTCCCGCCAAAATTCTCTGCCGTCAAGATCGATGGGCAGCGGGCCTACAAACTGGCCCGAGACGGTGAGGAGGTAGAGATCGCCGCCCGCCCTCTTTGGGTCGAAGAGCTGGTGATGACAGATCGGCCGGACGCCGACCACGTCACGCTCGAGATGACGTGCGGCAAGGGCGGTTATGTCCGATCCATCGCGCGCGATCTGGGCGAAGCCCTGGGGTGTTTCGGACATGTCCGTGACTTGCGGCGCATCTGGTCCGGTCCTTTTGACGCCGCGGATGGTCTGACGCTGGCCAAGGTTGAAGAGCTGGCCCAGACCCCCGAACTGGACACGTATCTGCGCCCGGTCGCCGATGGTTTGGCTGAATTGCCCGAAGTCCGTGCCACCCCCGATGGCGCAACGCGCATGCGCAATGGCAATCCGGGCATGGTTTTTGCATCAGACGTTGAATACGGCGATGAGTGTTGGGCTTCGTTGGATGGCGTTCCTGTTGCGGTCGGCCGCTACAAGGCAGGCGAATTGCATCCTGCGCGCGTTTTCAACCTTTAGATTCGGGCGGGTGGCGCACCATGGGTGCGCCTTACGGGCCCAATTGTGTAACAAACTCTCCGGGTTCTGGTCTTTTTCCGGAGTGAATCGGCGTATTTGTTTCAAAAGGTCCTCATTTTATCAGCCCTTCGTGAGCTTGCTTTTAGTTTGGAACCATTCGGTCTATATCTGTGTCATCAGATTTACCCCATTCACCCAAGGGAGACTTCCAATGACCCAGATTACCCTAAGAACCGCCAACACAGTTCTGACAGCAGGCGCCTTTGCCACTCTTGCTTTTGACGCCTTCGGTCAGGGCCTGAGCCCGTTGCTGGGCTATGCCAAGCTCGCGCCTGTTGGCCTTGCCGGGGCGACTCTCAAATCCGTCTTTGGGGTAAACCCGTCAGGTGCTGCGCATATGCTTCACCTGCTGACAGGTCTGCTGGCCTATGCAATCGGGTGGTTCGCCATTGCGCGTCCGCTGCAATTGGCTTTTGCCCCGCGCTTGCACTGGGCCATCACGGCGGTTGTCTACGGCATCGTTCTTTGGGTCTTTGCTCTTTATGTCATGGCGCACCTGGTCACCGGCAACAAACCTTTCCTTGGTTGGACAGGTATCACTTGGGTCGCGCTTTGGGGCCATATTGTGTACGCCCTTGTCGCCGCATGGATCATGGAAGCCAAAGGGGCCGTTCTTGATCTGCGCGCAACTCCAACGGCTGTTCCTGCAGAATAAACAACGGCATGAGGTCGCCCTGTTTGGGCGGCCTCTAACCTCATGAAGCGATTGCGGACAGCAAACCAGACTGGCACAACGCCCGCATGATCACACGCACCCACACAAAGGGCGATGCACCGTCCATAGCACTCTATTCCGACTGCGAAAAGTACCGCTACAGCCTGACCCGCATCTGGGATGAAACCGGCAAGCGGGTCAACTTCGTCATGTTGAATCCTTCGACAGCGACCGAGGTGCAGAACGATCCAACGGTGGAGCGCTGTGAACGCAGGGCGCGCGCATTGGGATATGGCAGTTTTGCGGTCACAAATATTTTTGCATGGCGCGATACGGATCCACGCGCAATGCGCGCGGCTCTCGATCCAGTCGGCCCGGACAATGATACGACAATCCTGGAATGCGCGCAGTGGGCCGATCACGTGATTGCGGCCTGGGGTACGCATGGCGCGTATCTCAACCGGGGCGATTGCGTTGCACATATGCTCAGAGCTGCGCACAGACCGCTGTTTCATCTGGGGTTGTCCAAGGCCGGTCACCCCAAACATCCTCTTTATCTGGCTTACACCCAACAGCCTAAACGCTGGCACTGAAACAACTTTTAGTTAACCAACCAGCTCGTTTTGCTTTGCCCGATGCCGCCAAATGGCCGTATTTTACGATAGGCTTCGTGTTTCGGCTGTTAGGAAATGGTTATGCTTTGGTTAACGGGTTTAATGGGTCTGCTGGCGGCCGGCGCGCTTTCGACAATCGATTTTGGTTCCTCTTCCGACGATGACGAGGAGAAAGAGGATGCAGTCGGAACAGACAGCAGCGATACAAGTCCGAATGACCCTGAGACATCGACGGATCTCTCACTGCTCCTTGGCTCGGATGAAGATGATGAGCTGAACGGTACAGAGGGCGATGACACCCTATACGGGGAAGAAGGCAACGATACAATCAATGGCAATGCCGGCGATGACACTCTGCACGGTGAGGACGGCTTTGACTTGATCTCGGGCGACTCGGGCGACGACGTCGCTTTTGGGCACAACGACGACGACACCATAGATGGAGGCGCGGGCAACGACACGCTGCAAGGGTCTCTGGGCGATGACGTCTTGCACGGTGGCGACGATGATGACGCTGTTCACGGCGGCCTCGACGATGACATGCTGAGTGGCGGCTTGGGCAACGACAGCCTTTTTGGCGGGCACGGCAATGACGTCATCAGTGGTATCGAAGACGACAGCACAACAGCCGCATTGGACGATATCGACGCGGGCGACAGCGTTTTTGGCGAAACCAGTGATTTCCTGAATGGCGGCGCGGGTGACGATCTGATGATCGCAGGCAAGGATGATTACGTGACAGCGGGTGACGGTTTCGACACCATTGTCACTGGCGACTGGATCACCGAAGGGCATGCGACGGACATCAGTGATTTCAACGCAGATGATGACAACATTCTCTTGGTCTATGACGACGAAGATCCCGAGCCGGAAATCACCTTGCAGGCGGATCCGGACGAAACAGGAACCACTCATGTGCTCATGAACGGCATCGCGGTGGCCTCCGTCGGAAACGGGTCCGAGATATCGATTGACGATATCGCAGTCATGCCGCTCAGCATGGCGCAATCGTCAGGCATGCTTCCGCTCTGACGTACGGCGGCTTGGGCGTCATCCAATTTTGATTTTGGCTTTGCCATCCATCCGAATCTCTCCTATACGCGCGCATCCTTGGCGCTTACCAAGGATTGCTTACATGGCCCCGCGCTGGACGACATCCCGGGCGGCGGCGTCCTGAAACCCTAAGATAGGAGAATACGATGTCGATCACTGCCGAAGAAAAAGCACGCATCATGAAAGAGTTCGCAATCAAGGAAGGCGACACTGGTTCGCCCGAAGTACAGGTTGCGATCCTCAGCTCGCGGATTGCGACGCTGACAGAACACTTCAAGACGCACAAAAAAGACAACCATGGCCGCCGCGGTCTGCTGAAAATGGTGGCTTTGCGCCGCAAACTTCTGGACTACACAAAAGGCAAGGACGAAGCCCGCTACCAGGACCTGATCAAGCGTCTGGGTCTGCGTCGCTAAGAGACTTCGGAACTTTTTACGAAGGCCGCGCAACACCAGCGCGGCCTTTCCTGTTT
>CAYGQZ010000271.1:2465-5635 GCA_964352055.1 uncultured Rhodobacterales bacterium | reverse complement strand
CAAAGGCGCCAGAACCTAAATCTGGTGCGTCTACCAATTCCGCCACACCCGCAACAGCCCCTGCTGTAGCAAAGCCTGTGTGGGGATGCGAGCGCAATTTGACGCAAGCCCCACAGAATTTGCGCGACTTCGAATCAGTGCTGCGATACCTTTTGCACAACCTAGAGGCAGGTTGAAAAAGAGAGACGCCATGAAACCGAAAACGGTCGGGCGCACCACGAGCGGGCAAATCCCGCAGATGCGCACTGAGTTCACGCATGTCGGCCTGGTGGCCGGTACAATTCTTTTGACAGGCAGGGATGCGATCCCTGTCGAACACCTGTCCGTCGGCGACAGGATCGTCACGCGCAACGCCGGACTTGTCGCCCTTGCGGCGGTCGAAACAGAACAGGTGACGGTCGAGGCGGTTGCGATTGCCGCGGGCGCGCTGGGCGCATCCCGCCCGAACCACGCCGTCGTGGTGCCCGCATCGCAGATGGTTCTGGTTCGCGACTGGCGCGCAAAGGCGCTGGACGGGGCCATGCAGGCCGTGATGCCCGCAGGGTGCCTGATCGACGATCATTCCATCACGTCGCTGGGCCCGCGCGAGATGACGCTGGTGCGCCTCGGGTTTCACACGCCTTATGTTGTCTATGCGGACGGGCTTGAGATTTCGGTGCCTGCATTGCGTCAGGTCACACCCGTCGCGGCCTAGGCCTGCAGCGCCCGCAAGACCTGCGGCAGGATCTCGGGCAAGTCTTCGGCAATCATGCCCGGACCAAAGCCGCGGGCGCATTCCACGTGCAACCATGTCGCCGTGGACGCCGCCGTCATCGGATCAAAGCCCCGGGCCAGTAATCCCGTGATGAACCCGGCCAGCACATCCCCGGCCCCTGCCGTGGCAAGCCAGGGTGCTGCGCGATCATAGGCCGCCGCATGCACTGATGCGCGCCCGTCCGGATGCGCAATGACCGTATCCGGCCCCTTGAACAGCACAACCGCACCGCATTGGCGTGCCGCATCCCGCGTGGCGTCCAGCTTGCTGTAGGCCGGTCCGGTTTCGGGCGTTTTGGCAAGGTGTTCTGCGATATCCGGAAAGAGCCGCGCAAACTCTCCGCCATGCGGCGTCAGCACGTTTGTGGCGGTCAAGGCCCCCATGCGCGCGGGGTGGGACGCAATCAGCGTCAGCGCATCCGCATCAAACACCACGGCGCAGTGCGCATGCGCCTGCCCATGGTGCAATGCGGCATCGACCAGCGCATCTGCGCGCTTGCCCAGGCCAAGCCCGGGCCCCAGACAGAGCGCATTGATCCGCGGGTCCTGCAACCGCTCTGTCAGCGCGTCGGCATCGCCGATCCGGGTCAGCATGAGCGCCTTGATCTGCGTGGCCACTTCCAACTGCGCTGCGGGCGGCACACCAAGCGTCACCAGCCCCGCCCCGATGCGAAGTGCAGCCCGCGCGGCCATCCGCGCCGCCCCGGTGTGCCCTGCCCCGCCACTCAGCACCAGCGCGTGCCCGTGATCGAATTTATGCCCCGGCGGTTTCTCCAAGTTGGGCAGCGTGTCGCGATCAATCAGATGAGTTACCATTTTTTTGCCTCCGGCGGGAGTTTTTTTTAGCAAGATGAAGGTGGATCAAAGCCCGATATCGGCGACGACGCAGTGCCCGCACACCGCGGGGCCTTGTGCCAGCATGTGGCCAAGTTTGAAGCGATGAAAAGACACGGTGAGGTCGGCGCGCAGCACTGCGTCGTCAAGTCCGATCACGCGGCCACTGTCACCGCACAACCCGGAGGGAATGTCCACTGCAACGGTCCTGTAGGTGGCTTGATGACCGCCCAACCTGTGAAGGGGCAGAGAGACTGTTCGCGCCAGCCCCGTACCAAAGAGGGCATCGATCAGAACATCGCAGGAACCGGATACGGATTGATCTTCTATCATGTTCTTGGTCAGCGGCTTGACTGTGCCCAACCTGGCCCATCGTTCGAAATTCCTCCGGGCATCGGGCGGAAGCTTGCCCGAATCTCCGAGCAGAAAGACCTCCACAGCCCAATCCGCCTGCCTTAGCAGACGCGCAATCACAAACCCGTCGCCGCCGTTATTGCCCGGCCCGCACAGCACCACGGCGCGACGTTGGCCTATGGACAAGTCCGGCCAGCGTGACAACATGGCCGCAACGACACCTGCACCCGCGCGCTCCATCAACGCCAGCCCGGTGACTGGACCCGAGTCGATTGCCGCCCCCTCGACAGCGCGCATTTCCGCTGCGGTCAGCACTTCTGTCATCTCGAAAACCTCTCGCGATTCACTTTCGCACATAATTTAATCATCTTGCCTCAATTGAGGGCGGCATGCAGTAAAACGCATCTGCATATTCCAAAACTCTACCCGATCCCATGGACGCTCCGAACCTCAAATGATCCACCGGAGTGGCAATATGGCAAGGGAGGCCAAGCCGTGAAAAAGATCGAAGCAATCATCAAGCCCTTCAAGCTTGATGAGGTCAAAGAAGCCCTCCAGGACGTCGGTGTTCAAGGATTGAGCGTGATTGAAGTCAAGGGATTCGGGCGTCAAAAGGGACATACGGAACTTTACCGCGGCGCCGAATATGTTGTCGACTTCCTGCCGAAAGTAAAAATCGAAGTGGTTCTGGACGATGACCAGGCCGAGGCCGCGATCGACGCGATTGTCGCTGCCGCCAAAACCGAGAAAATCGGGGACGGCAAGATCTTTGTCTCAAGCGTCGAACAAACAATCCGCATCCGCACCGGCGAAACCGGCTCGGACGCGCTGTAATCAAACCTACAAGACTGGAAGGATATACTGAACATGGCTCACCCTGTTCTCGACCTCATCAAGGAAGAAGGCGCAGAATACGTCGACATTCGCTTCACCGATCCGCGTGGCAAGTTGCAACACGTGACGGTCATGGCCGATCAGGTCGACGAAGATTTCCTTGAAGAAGGGTTCATGTTTGACGGCTCTTCGATTGCGGGCTGGAAGTCCATCGAAGCCTCAGACATGAAACTGATGCCCGATCAGGCCAGTGCCTATGTCGATCCGTTCTATGCCGAAAAAACGATCTGCGTGCACTGCTCGGTCGTTGAGCCGGACACAGGCGAGGCGTATGATCGTGACCCGCGCGGCACCGCCGAAAAAGCCGAAGCCTACCTGAAGTCCACCGGCATCGG
>CAYGQZ010000271.1:0-2365 GCA_964352055.1 uncultured Rhodobacterales bacterium | reverse complement strand
ATCGCGGGCGACAACGGGACCGGCATGCACGTGAACATGTCGATCTGGAAAGATGGCAAGCCTGTCTTTGCGGGCGACAAATATGCGGACCTGAGCCAGGAAGCGCTGTATTTCATCGGCGGCATCCTCAAGCACGCCAAGGCGCTGAATGCCTTCACCAACCCCGCGACCAACAGCTACAAACGTCTCATCCCGGGTTTTGAAGCCCCGGTCCTGCGCGCCTATTCGGCCCGGAACCGTTCGGGCTGCGTTCGGATCCCATGGACCGAATCGCCCAAGGCAAAGCGTGTCGAAGCCCGGTTCCCCGATCCGGCCGCCAACCCGTACCTTGCCTTCGCGGCTCTGTTGATGGCTGGCTTGGACGGTATCATCAACAAGATCGATCCGGGCGAGGCGATGGACAAGAACCTTTACGATTTGCCGGCCGAAGAACTGGCCGGTATCCCGACCGTCTGTGGCAGCCTGCGTGAAGCCATGGAAGAACTGAAAGCCGACATGGACTTCCTGCTGGCTGGTGACGTGTTCACCAAAGGTCAGATCGAAGGCTATATCGAGCTGAAAATGGAAGAGATCGAAAAATACGAGCACACACCGCACCCGGTCGAGTTCGGCATGTATTACAGCTGCTGAACCTGCAGGGGACCTGACTTTTGGGGCGTTCCTTCGGGGACGCCCTTTTTCATTTCGGGTGAGGGCAGACGGCCTTTGCACCAAAAAACCATTTTATACAAACAAGCCTGTGGGATCTGCGGGGGACCGGGGCGATCCCCGCACAAAGCTGGTCTCGCCGATTTTGGCTGCGCGCCGTCCGGCACGCATCACCTGCCGCACGACCTTTCAATCAAGACAGCCCAACACCATCACGCCCTCACAAGTGCCTGAACACCGCGCACTTGGCGCATGGCTGCAAACACGCCATAGTGGCGCGCAAGCGTGTCGTGTTGCAAAAGGTGTTAACAATGAAAAATGTTCTGATCGCTCTGGCTCTCCTGTCTTTTGGCAGCGTCGCCGAGGCTGCAAGCTGCGGCAATACCGGCGCTGGATTCGAGGCGTGGAAAGCGGATTTTGCCAGCGACGCAAAACGCGCAGGCGTCAAGGGTCCGGGCCTGAACGCTCTGGCGCAGGCGCAATACGCAACGCGCACCATTTCTGCGGATCGCAACCAGAAGTCGTTTCGCTATTCACTCCCGAAGTTCATGCAGATCCGCGGCGCGGATACGATCGTGGCGCAAGGCCGCAAACGCAAGGCCAGCAGCCCGGACTTCTACGCCGCCCTGGAACGGATATATGGTGTGCCGGCCGGCGTGCTGATTGCGATTCACGGCATGGAAACCGCCTTTGGGGGGTTCATGGGGGACAGTTCGGTTGTGTCTGCGATTGTGACCCTGACCTATGATTGCCGCCGCTCGGACTTTTTCAAACCCCATGCCATCGGGGCCCTCAAGCTGGTGGATCAGGGCGCCATCACCGGCGCGACAAAAGGGGCAAAACATGGCGAGTTGGGACATACCCAGTTCCTGCCCGGCAACGCGTTGACATACGGTGTCGATGCGACCGGTGACGGCAGGGTTGATTTTTACAATCAGACTGACGCTTTGGCCTCGACAGCCAATTTCCTGCGCCAGAAAGGCTGGAAACCCGGTCAGGGCTATCAGGAAGGTCAGCCAAACTTTGCCGTGATCAAACAATGGAACGCAGCCACCGTTTATCAGCAGGCTATCGCGATCATGGGCGCACGGATCGACGGCTGAACCGCGTGTTCCGACCACAACCCGGCACGAAAGGCGATCCCGAAAAACGCGGGACCCTGCCGGATCGGGCCTTTTTGCGCATGGGGCCTGTCACATCCTCGCGGGCGTCTACCTGAACAGCCCACCACGCCCCGGTTTTTACGCCGAACGCGTGGTCCCGAACGGCCCCTTTCCAGGCAACCATATCTATGTAACCGACGGCCACGTCGCCTTTGATTACCGCGGATACGTCGCCCAAGATCGCCTTCTGGACTGGTTCCGGCACAGTTGGGGCCAATACGTCGCGGGCTGGTCCGGAACGGTCGAAACCGTGCACTTCGACCTGCGCGACACGGCCTCCCTCAACGCCAGAAAAATGCGCGGCCCCGACCAATACCTACACAATCCGATCCCAAGAGCCCGCAGCTTCCTTGCCCGGAAACACCAAGGCTGACAGGTCCCCTTCTCTGTTCCGGAAAATCCCGGGGGGAGGCCAAAGGCCGGGGGGCAGAGCCCCCTTTTCACCGCCGCATAATCGGCACCGAATAAAGCACCGTCCGCCCGACGTACCATGCAGCTTTGTCACACCCACCCGTCGCCGCGAACCTCAGCCACTTGCAATTGCGACACAGCCT
>CAYGQZ010000270.1:0-5643 GCA_964352055.1 uncultured Rhodobacterales bacterium | reverse complement strand
CCTGCAAGGTCCCGTATTCATCGACAACCAGCGCAAAGTGGCTGCGCATGCGCAGGAATTGCCGCATCTGATCGTCGAGCGTTGTTGTCTCGGGCACGAAATAGGGCGGTATCGCCACGGCGGTGATATCGAAATTCTTGAGCGCCTTGGCGTCGCCTTCGGGCCCGCCGATGGCCTTGTACATTGCACGCAAGAGGTCCTTGGCGTGGATCACACCGGTTATGTTTTCCGAATCGTCCGCATAGACCGGCAGGCGCGTGTGACTTGACTTGAGACATTGTTCCAGAATGGATTGCGGATCATCGTCGGCATTGATCATCTCGATGTTCGAGCGGTGCAGCATGACCTCTTCGACGGTGCGTTCCCCCAGATCCAGCGCGCCGAGGATACGGTCGCGGTCTTCCTTTTCCACAACCCCTTCGGAGCGGCCCAGCTGGAGCGCGCCCGCAATCTCTTCGCGGACCGCCATGATGTGGCTGTCGGGATCGATCCGGACGCCAAAAAGACGCAGGATCCCGCGGACAAGCAACCGTACCGCCCCGACCACGGGCGAAAACACGGTGACCACCAGAGAGATGGGCCGCGACACAAGCGCCGCAGCCGTTTCGGCATTGGTGATCGCGTAGGTCTTGGGCAGCACTTCGGCAAAGATCAGCACCAGAAATGTCATCACCAACGTGGCCAGTGCCACACCGTTTTCCCCGAACGCCTGTGTCAGCAGGGCGGTGGCCAGTGAGGTGGCGAGGATGTTCACCAGGTTGTTGCCCAGCAGGACAGACCCGATCAGCCTTTCATTGTCATCGGTGATTTCCAGCGCCCGCTCTGCGCCGCGCGACCCCCTGTCGGCCTGGCTCCGCAATTTGCCGCGCGAGGCCGCTGTGAGGGCCGTCTCGGAGCCTGAGAAAAAGCCGGACAGCACCAGAAGGCACACGATTGCGCCCGCGGTGATCCAGAACGCGGCATCAAAGGCTGTAGTGGGGTCGTCCATACGTCAAAGATCCTCTTATTCGCCATGCGTTATGGGGGTGCGGCGCGGCGCAATCAAGTGGCGTTGCACATACGCGACCACGGACCGCCGGGGGGTGCCGGTTCAGGCCTGGACGGGACCCTCCATAAGGCCGCATATCGGTGTGATTGTGACGCAGCAGGCACCGGCCACGACGGGTGTCACGATGTCTCATCGTCTTTGCGTCGCGCCTTGGACAGCGGGTGGTGTTCCAGCACAAGCTCGGTCAGTCTGTCGCTGACGACATGTGTGTAAATTTCGGTTGTGGCGACATCGGCATGGCCCAGCATCGTCTGTATCGAGCGCAGGTCCGCGCCGCCGGCCAGCAGATGCGTGGCAAAGGCATGGCGCAAGGTGTGCGGTGTGACCTTGGACGGTGACACGCCCGCGTCAACGGCCAGAGCCTTGATCCGTGCATAAAACCAGTGTCGCGTCAGATGCCCCGACTGGCCACGGGACGGGAAGAGATATGGCGATGGCGGCTGCCTCTGGTCATTCGCCTCGGCCTGTCGTGTGTCGCGCAGTGCGATCCACGCGGCAAGCGCCGCCTTGGCCGGCGGTGACAGCGGCACCAGCCGTTCCTTGCCGCCCTTGCCCAGGATGAGCAGCATCTTGGGGTTCCCGCGTGCCGACGACACCGGAAGGCCCACAAGCTCGCTGACCCGCATGCCCGTGGCATAGAGCAGCTCCATCAGGCAGGTGTCGCGCAGCATGTCATGGGTGTTGCGGCCAAAGCTGCGGGCGGCGACCAGCATCCGCTCCACTTCCGCCTCGTCGAGGATCTTGGGCAGACGTTTGTCCTGGCCGGGGCTGGCAATCTGGATGGCCGGGTTGTCCGCGCGCCAGCCTTCTTCAAAGGCAAAGCGGTAAATTTGCTTGATCGCCGAAAGGCGGCGCGCGCGCGTCGATTTGGCCAGACCTTGTGCATCGCAGTGAATGAGGTAGGCCTCGATCTCGCTCTGGGTGGCGCTGTCAAAGTCGTGGCCGTGCCCAATCAGCCAGTCCTGCACATCCTTGAGGTCACGGCCATAGGCCAGCAACGTGTTCTGCGCGGCACCCAGTTCGGCGGCTTGTGCGTCGAGAAAGGTGGAAATCCATCTGCGCGTCATTGCTGCGGCCCCAACAGAAGGATTTGCAGTGCGGTGCGCCGCGCCACATCCTCGAGCCCGAGCGCGCGCAAGGTCGCAAGACCGGTCGTCAATTGCGCCACATCGCCCTTGCCGCCCGCATCCATCAGCCGGACCGTGTCAAAAAGGGCCATGCCCAGTTCGCCTGCGCGCGCCGCCTGGACAATGGCGGCGTCAGGTTCGGCATCACGAAACCCGGCAAGTACAGCCCCTTCGATCCCGTCCGCGGTCAATGACCCCGGGACCGTCCCGCTGGCCACGGCGGCCAGGACGGGGCGCTGGACGGCGCGGGCCGGAAAGGTGCGGAGGGCCGTTTCGTAAAGCGGTGACAGCAGCAGGACTTCAAAGGCCGTGTCCGCGGTTGGGCCGCTCAGCACCATGCTGTTGAGGTTCTCGGAGAACAACGTGGCAAACGGAACCGCCAGCCGCGCCGCGATCATGGATTGCCAAACCGCCGGCAGAGTTTTGGACACCGCGGACGAGCTGCCCGATTCGAGCGCCGTTTCAAACCTCTGCAAGGCTGCGACCCGGTCCCAGACACCGCCCGACGCGGCAGGCTGGCGCAAGGTATAAAGCCCGAGCAGCCGGTTGTCGGGCAGCGCACCTGTGCGGGCCAAACGCTCTGCCGCCTCGATTTGCGCCTTCCACCCGGCTGTGTCGGACAGATCGGCATTGGCATAGACCAGTGGCCAGACCCGTGTGGGAATGGGTGTTCCGATGGCCTGATAGAGGCGAAAGCTCAGGGGATCGGGGTCGGTCGGTATGGCAAGTGCGGGCTCGTCTTCGTAGAGGTCGGGATCAAGAAACCGCTCAAGTGCTGCGGCCATCGCCTCGGGTATGAGGCCCAGCGCCCGCCCTGTTCCCAGAAGCAATGCGGCTGTATCCCACGCACCATCGCGCGCTGTGCAAAAGACATCATGCGCCGTGCTGGGCGACAGCCGGGGCTGATCGCGCAGGATGGCGCAGGCGGTGCTGTCCGTCCCTGCCAGAAGGGTCATATCGAAGTAGCGCGCGAAGTGGGGCGGCGATCGTCCGGGACCGGTCTGTTCGATCAGGGCAAGGGCAGGGTCGAGCGCGCCCAGGTCCATCAGCGCATCAATCCGCACCATGTCAAACATGTCGGCGTCCTCGGCGGGCGGTGCGGCCTCTGCCAGCAACAACGTGTAGTAAAGTGACTGGAGGGCTGGCAGATGCAGGGTCGGCATCGACTGGATCTTGTCTGCCAGGGCGCGCCCGCTGCTGGACGACCAGATCGTGTCTGGCAAGCCGGTCACCGATGGCGGGGCCAGGCCCACGCGGCGCGCGCCGGCCCCGTCCAGCGGGCCCACCGTCACGTCAGGCACCGACCCGCTGGCGGTGACGTCGGGTTCTGCGGGCAAGGGCAGGGCGGCCTGAGGGGCGGATTGCAAATCCAGCCAGTCAATCACGCTCAGCGGAGTGCTGGGCGGCTGCTGAGCCCTGGCTGTCATCGCCAGCGCAACACCCACGAGCAGGCCTGCCCAAAAGATGCGCATCCTACTCGGTTTCCAGGATCACAGGGACGCGGTGTTCCGCCAGCGGCGGCGAAAAATTCGCCCCGAAAAACTCGCCGACATAGGCGTAGCCCACCAGCCCGACAAATCCGACGACAATCAGAAAGAACAAACCCTTAAAAATTCTGCCCATGGTAGTTCGTGCCTCAGTATGTACGCATGCTTTTGCGTGTTTTGCTCAAAGCATATATGGCCTTTTTATCAAAATCACGTCATTGACAACGCAATGAGCGAAAAACAGCACTCCAAATCCAACTACACACTGAAAAAAACCATCGTGATGGTGGGAATGATGGGCGCGGGCAAGACAGCCGTCGGGCGCGCCCTGGCCGTGCGCCTTGGTGTTCCCTTTCTCGACAGCGATGCAGAGATCGAGGCTGCTGCCAACCGGACGGTGCCGGAGATTTTTCAACGCGACGGCGAGGTGTTTTTCCGGGCGCGGGAATCAGAGGTCATTGCACGTCTGCTGGTCGAGGCGCGTGGCGTTCTGTCCACCGGCGGTGGCGCGTTTCTGTCCGAAATGAATCGCGAAAACATCACTGCGCGCGGTGTCTCTGTCTGGCTGGATGCGGATATAGGTTTGCTGTGGCAGCGCGTCAGACACAAGGACACCCGCCCCTTGCTGCGCACGGCCGACCCGCGCGCAACCCTGGCCGAACTCTATGCCGCGCGTGTCCCGCTCTATTCCAAGGCGGATGTGGCGGTCAAATCCTTGCCCGACCTGTCGATCGATCAGATGGTGGACCGGGTCATCGCCAAACTGCTGGCGGAGCGGAAAGATGTGTTGGAGATGCGCGATGCGTGAGGTGGTACATGTGCCTTTGGGCGACCGGGCCTATGATGTCGTCATTGGTCCGGGGCTGTTGGCGCAGGCCGGTGCCCTGATCGCACCCTTGCTGCCCCGACCGCGTGTTGCCGTGGTGACGGAAACGCGCGTTGCGGCGGCGCATCTTGAAGGTTTGCGGGCCGGTTTGGCCGCCGAAGGCATCGCATGCACCGTTCTGGAACTGCCACCGGGCGAGGCCACCAAAAGCTGGGCCCATCTGGCGCAGGTCACCGAATGGTTGCTGGATCAAAAGGTCGAGCGGCGTGATGTGGTTGTGGCCCTGGGCGGCGGCGTGATCGGGGATCTGGTGGGCTTTGCGGCCGCGATCCTGCGGCGCGGCGTGCGGTTCGTTCAGGTGCCGACATCGCTCTTGGCGCAGGTGGACAGCTCGGTTGGCGGCAAGACCGGCATCAATACGGCGCAGGGCAAGAACCTGGCGGGGGCTTTTCACCAGCCAAGCCTTGTTCTGGCGGACACGGATGTGCTGCGCACGCTCAGCCAGCGGGATTTCCTTGCAGGCTACGGCGAGGTCATGAAATATGGGCTGCTTGGGGATGCGTCCTTTTGGGCGTGGCTGGAAGACAATGCCGCCGCAATGGCGGCAGGCGACATGGCGCTGCGGATGGCTGCGGTCAAGCGGTCGGTCGAAATGAAGGCCGAGATCGTGACCCGCGATGAAACAGAGCAGGGGGATCGCGCCCTGTTGAACCTGGGCCATACGTTCTGTCATGCGCTGGAGGCGGCCACAGGCTATTCGGATCGCTTGCTGCACGGCGAAGGCGTGGCGATCGGGTGCAGTCTGGCCTTTGCGCTGTCGGCGCGGATGGGACTGGTCAGTCAGGAAGAGCCCAGCCGCGTGCGCGCGCATTTGCAGGCGATGGGGATGAAGACCGACCTGTCGGATATTCCGGGCGATTTGCCGTCTGCCGAAGCCCTGCTGGACTTGATGGGGCAAGACAAGAAAGTCGTGGCCGGACAGTTGCACTTTGTTTTGGCGCGCGGCATTGGCGCGGCCTTTGTCACGGATGATGTCGCGCCGGACATGGTTCTGGACGTTTTGCGCGCCCATGGGGGCTAGACGGAAACTGATACAGTTTCCGGCCCATTTTCCGGATCGGAAAATGGCGGCGCGACACAGCGCGTTCGCCTCAA
>CAYGQZ010000269.1:0-5652 GCA_964352055.1 uncultured Rhodobacterales bacterium | reverse complement strand
GCCAATGAGCGTCGAACAGCATCTCATGCGTTTGCAGCGGGTAAGCGCGCACCAGGAACGCACGGCTGTGTGACAGTTTGATATGCGCGACCTGAAGTTTGACGCGCTCACCGCCGATGTTGGCCCAGTCCTCGCTCCAATCGAATTGGAAGGCTTCGCCGGGCTCGAACACCAAAGGCACGTAGGTGCCGCGCCCCGTCGTCTGTTCCGCTCGATGCCGATCGTCACGCCATGCCCGGGCGAAAGCTGCCACGCGTTCATAGGAGCCGTCATATCCCAGCTTCACCAGATCAGCATGCATTTGCTTCACTGTCCGCCGCTCTTTGCGTGACTTCCGCGTCTGGATCAAAAGCCAAGCGGACAACCGATCCGTATATGGGTCCAATTTGCTTGGACGCTTGTCCGTTTTGATGGAGGTGCAAACCGAACCATCAAACAAGGAAACCACAATGTTGATTACTACCGACAAGATCATCAAACACAAAACCGGATTTCTGAACCTGGCCGAGGAGTTGGGTAACGTGTCCAAAGCTTGCCAGGTGATGGGCATGTCGCGCGACACGTTCTACCGCTACAAGTCGGCGGTCGGGGATGGCGGTGTCGAGGCCCTTATTGAACGCACCCGGCGCAAGCCCAATCTGGCAAACCGGGTGGATCCCCGCGCTGCCATTTATCGGGAAAAATGTTTGCGCAATGTCTTTCGTCGCACGCAATTTGCTTCGCAATCCGCGATTAGATCCGCTTAAACACGGTCGAATAGCACTTAACCATTCGTTTTTATTGTATTTTAATAAAATCAAAGTGGTCCCAATCTGGATATGCAAGGTCTATCGGGTCGCCCAAAAGGGCCATCTGATCGGTCCGCGGAAAAACCATTATTCATCAGGAAAAAAAATCTGCGGATGCGGGGATAAGGGGTTTGGCGCGATAAACTTTTCAGGGATCATACCCACCCCTCCCCCGCGCTTTGGGAAAGTTCCCATGTTCGCGGGCCTGCTTCTTGCCGTCATAGTAGAACTTGCGCACCGCTTGCAGGTTTGCGCGATCCCAGAACAATCCTGGATCGCCACGGTGCGGCTCTACAAAATCCACCACAAAACTAACCTGCATAATTCACGAGACGCGCTCAACGTGCCGTCACGGGCCCGTTTCCGTTCTATAAAGGAGGAACCCGGGAACGCGGGTCGCTCAGACGTTGATCAAACCAGAACACCGCAGGTTCTCGGTATCAATGAGGGACGCATTGGCCGCCGTTCAGAGGGGCTGCGGTCCTGGCCGCGAAAACCTTGGCGGACGGCTCGAAATTCCGCCGTGCCGATCATCTGCACCTGCGGCTTGACGTTTTCTGCAATTGCGCTTCAACTTGAGCCCTCCGGCTCAACTTGTTCGCTGGCAATCCCCGATTTGGTCTCAGGCGCGCAGCCCCGGTAACCCTGAACCGGCAATCACCAAGAGGTCATAGCTTTGCCCGATTATAAAGACCTGCACGGATACCGGGACGTTTTGGACCCGTCCTATCCTGACAAGCACAGATGGATCGCCGAGCGCCTGCTGGCGCTGCGTCATGACCTCGACATGACGCTCGTCAAGGACCGCCGCCCGAACTCTCTGATTGTCGGGACCTGGAACATCCGCGCCTTCGATGGCGGGCTGCCGAGGCTCGACGAGAGCCTGCACTACATCGCCGAGATTATCAGCGCCTTCGACATCTGTGCCTTGCAGGAGCTGAAGCCAAATCTCGACCCGATCCGGCGGCTGAAGAGGCTGCTTGGGCCGAGCTGGGACTATTTCCTGACCGATGTCTGCGAGAACGAGGGCGGCAATTCAGAGCGCATGGCGTTCTTCTACAACACCGACAAGGTGATCTTCCGGAATATCATCGGCGAGATCGTAATCCCTTCAACCACCCTGCCAACCGGGCCCAGATCGCCCGCTCTCCGTTCTTTGCGGCGTTCCAGGCGGGCTGGTTCAGGTTCACGCTCTGCTCCTCACACATTATCTACGGCGACGACCACGCCCTAAGGGCGGCGGAAATCGCCGCCATCACCGATGCGCTGGCGCGATGAGCGCGGGTCGAGGACCAAGTGTGTTGATTGTCACTGAGAACTGACCCGGCATTGTCACCGAGACTTGACCCACCCAGTTGTTATTTCCTGTGCTTCATGTTGTCGTCAATACGGCTGTCTCCTTCCGTTTCTTTTTCGCGGTCTCCGAGCTGGCCTTGAAGCGGTAGCTGTCGTTTCCCGTTTCCAGGATGTGACAGCGGTGGGTGAGCCAATCGAGCAGCGCGGTCGTCATCTTCGCATCGCCGAACACGCTGGCCCATTCGCTGAAGCTCAGGTTGGTAGTGATGATGACGCTGGTGCGCTCGTATAGCTTGCTGAGGAGATGGAACAGCAAGGCGCCGCCCGATGCACTAAACGGCAGGTATCCCAACTCATCCAGTATCACGAGGTCGGTTTTGACCAGCGCCTCAGCGATCTTCCCGGCCTTGCCTTGGGCCTTTTCCTGCTCCAGCGCGTTGACCAGTTCGACGGTGGAGAAGAAGCGCACGCGTTTGCGATGATGCTCGATTGCCTGGATGCCGAGGGCCGTTGCGACATGGGATTTCCCAGTGCCGGGACCTCCGATCAGCACGGCATTCTCGGCGGCATCCAGGAACTCGCATCGATGCAGTTGTCGAACCAAAGCTTCACGAATTTCGCTGGCCGCGAAGTCGAAGCCGGTGAGGTCCTTGTATGCCGGGAAGCGGGCAGCCTTCATGTGATAGGCAATAGAGCGCACCTCGCGTTCGGCCATTTCAGCTTTGAGCAATTGCGACAGGATCGGCATGGCGGCTTCGAACGCGGGCGAGCCCTGCTCCTGCAGATCGTTCACGGCCTGCGCCATGCCCGGCATCTTCAGGCTGCGCAGCATGATGACGATGGCAGCACCCGCGGGATCATGACGCATGACGCGCTCCCTTTTGGGTGCGCAGCCCATCATACCGCGCGACATTGGCCTCGGGCTCCTTGCTCAGGGAAAGGGCTGCAGGCGGGTTCACATCCGGCTGGTCAGTCGGTGTGCCATCCAGCAACCTGTGGAGCAGGTTCAGCACATGGGTCTTGGTCGGTACGCCAGCCTCCAGCGCCAATTCCACCGCACAAAGCACGGCCTGTTCATCGTGATGCAAAACCAGAGACAGGATATCGACCATTTCGCGGTCCCCACCGGGCTGGCGCAGAATCTTCGTCTGCAATTTGCGGAAGGGTTCGGGCATCTCGACAAAGGGAGCGCCATTGCGCAAGGCTCCGGGCTTGCGCTGGACGACCGCCAGATAATGGCGCCAATCATAAATGACGCGCGCTGGCTGACGGTGGGACCGCTCAAAAATACGCTCATGCGTGCAAATGACATGCCCCTCGGCCACAACCACCAGACGTTCAGGGTAGATACGCAAACTGACAGGGCGGTTCGCAAAGCTGGCCGGCACAGAGTAGCGGGTGCGATCAAAGCTGATCAGGCAAGTGGGAGAAACGCGCTTTCTCTCTTCGACAAAGCCATCAAACATCGTGGGCAGCGGCATCAGCGCGGGCTTCTCGGCCTCCCACACATCGGCAACGCTGCCGGGCAATGTTGGATGCGCCATCTCAGCCCAAAGAAGCTTGCAGCGGTCTTCCAACCAGCTGTTCAGGGCTGCAAGATCCGGAAAGGCTGGCATGAGTTGCCACATGCGATGGCGCGCGTCTCGCACGTTCTTCTCGACCTGACCCTTCTCCCAACCTGCCGCCGGATTGCAGAAATCGGGATCGAAGACATAGTGGCTGGTCATCGCCAGGAACCGAGCATTCACGTCGCGTTTCTTGCCAGCTCCTACCCGGTCAACGGCAGTCTTCATGTTATCGTAGATGCCGCGCCCCGGGATGCCTTCGAAGACGCGGAAGGCATGCCAGTGCGCATCGAACAGCATCTCATGCGTTTGCAGCAGATAGGCCCGCACCAGAAAGGCCCGGCAGTGCGACAGCTTGATATGGGCGACCTGAAGTTTGATGCGTTCACCGCCAACATAGGCCCAGTCCTCGCTCCAATCGAACTGGAATGCCTCGCCTGGCTGGAACACCAGCGGCACAAAAACCCCGCGGTCGGTCGTGTGTTGCGCGCGCTGCCGTTCGCCCTTCCAGTCCCGCACGAAAGCCGCGACCCGCTCATAGGAACCATCAAATCCAAGCTGCACCAGATCGGCATGCATCTGCTTGGCCGTCCTGCGTTCCTTGCGTGATTTGCGCTGATCAGAAACAAGCCACGCAGACAGTTGCGTTGCATACGGGTCCAGTTTGCTCGGGCGGTCCGGCGTCTGGAACTCCGCCTCAACGATCCCTTCCCGTAGATACTTCTTGATCGTGTTGCGCGAAACGCCCGTCCGCCGCGCAATCTCGCGAAGGGGCATCTTGTCTCGCAGCGCCCATCTCCGAATTACCCTCAAAAATCCCATGTCTATCACTCCATATGCCCCCAGCCAGTTCAAGCCAGGGAAAGGTTGCACATGGGTCAATTCTCAATGACAATTTCTGCAGTTGCCGGGTCAGTTCTCAGTGGCAATCAACAATCCAAGCGAGAGTTACGCCACCCTGCTTATGCATTGGACGGCCCACATTCACCCCGCAATGACATAGCTTTGGTCATCCTGGACAGCCCCATAGAAGACGTCACATCGATCCCACTCGGAAAGGTTGACGAAGGTGCCTTACATGGCACTGATGTCGCACTGATCGGTTACCATCGCAAAACTCAACACGTGCTGAGCGGTGATTTCTCCTGTCCCGTGACACGCTTTGGATTGGGGTTGGTACGTGTGGGCTGTCCGGTGATCAGTGGCAATTCCGGGGGCCCCTTACTGCAAATGACAGAGCATGGAGACCGGCGAATTGTTGGCGTGGTGAGTTCACGGCTTGAGGAAGGGGCGATTGCGGTTGAACTGCCGGACTGGCTGAGACGGGAAGTGGCGGCGCATCTGGCCCGCTAACCGAGTTTCTTCCGAGTTCGCCCAATCACGAACGCCAGACATTTGGCTGTTTGTTGCGCGCGGCGCGTTCCGCCCGCGTCTTCAACTTGCGCATCCAGAGACCTGACCCAAGTAGATCGATTTGCGATTGTGCAGCGAAGTCCATCGAATACTGAAAACAACTTGCGATAGAAGCGGGAGCGTCGGCAGCAAGACTGTTCATGCGCAAGGCAACGCCGCCGACTTGTATTCGATGTTTCCACACCGCTAAACTGCAGAAAACGCGGAGCATCTGGAATTTTTTCGCCTCGCCTTTGCCATTCAGGAGAAAGACTTTTGAGACTTATTGCCAATGACGATTTTTTCACTGCAACCGAGGAAACAGGGGTTTCCGGCAATGTGTTTGACGACAATGGAAATGGCGCGGATGCAGTTGCACTTGGCCTTCAAACCATTGCTGTAAATGGCGTTGCTGTATCGGTCGGCCAGCAGATCACACTGCCCTCAGGTGCGTTGTTGACCCTGAACGCAGACGGAACGTTCGACTATGATCCCAACGGTGCATTCGATCAGTTGGGTTTTGGCGAAAGTGATACCGACAGCTTCACGTACACCGCTTCGACGACGACACAACCTGGCTTTGATGCCAGTCTGGAGCTGTCGGACCTGGA
>CAYGQZ010000268.1:3776-5672 GCA_964352055.1 uncultured Rhodobacterales bacterium | reverse complement strand
GGTTAAAACGGGGCCTCAAGATCGCCCATGCGCACATAGACCGACTTCAACTGACTGTAGTGCTCGATCGCGGCCCTGGAGTTCTCGCGGCCCACGCCCGATTGCTTGGACCCACCGAACGGAGCCTCAACGGGCGCGTCGTTGTAGCTGTTGATAAAGCAGGTGCCTGCCTCGAAGCCTGCGGCGACACGGTGCGCCCGGCTCAGATCGCGGGTGAACACGCCCGCCGCCAGACCGAACTCCGTGGCATTGGCCCGTGCCAGAACGTCAGCCTCATCCTCGAAATCCAGCACCGCCATGACCGGGCCAAAGATTTCTTCGCGCGCAATCGTCATGTCATCAGTCACGTCAGCAAAGACTGTTGGCTGCAGGTAAAAACCGGGCCGGTCAACACGTCCGCCACCGTATACCAACCGCGCACCTTCAGCCTCGCCCTTCGCAATATAGCTCTGGACGATGTCCATCTGCCGCGCGCTGACCATTGGGCCAAAGGAGGTCGCGGGATCCATCGGATCACCGATCACGGCACCCGCCAGACGTTCCGCCAGTCGGCTCAGAAACGCGTTCTTGATGGCCTTGTGGACAAACACCCGGGTCCCGTTCGAGCAGACCTGACCGGAGGAATAGAAGTTGCCAAGGATCGCGCCGGACACCGCGTTTTCGACGTCAGCATCGTCGAAGATGATCAAGGGGGACTTGCCGCCAAGCTCCATGGTCACATGTTTCACGCCAGCGGCCGCCGCGGCATAGACTTTGCGGCCCGTGGGCACGGAGCCTGTCAGCGACACCTTGTCGACGTCCTTGTGGCTGACCAATGCAGCGCCCACATCGCCCAGACCCTGAGTCACATTGTAGACGCCCGCAGGCAGCCCGGCCTCGTGCAGGATTTCGGCCACTTTCAAGGCGCACAGCGGTGTGGTCTCGGACGGCTTGAACACCATCGTGTTGCCGCAGGCCAGCGCCGGTGCGCCCTTCCAGCAGGCGATCTGGGTCGGATAGTTCCACGCTCCGATCCCAACACACACGCCCAGCGCCTCGCGCCGGGTGTAGACCCAGTCCTCGCCCAACTGGATATGCTCACCGGTCAGCGCTGCGGCCAGACCGCCAAAATACTCCAGAGCGTCCGCGCCGGAGGTGGCATCGGCCACGCTGGTTTCCTGATAAGGTTTGCCGGTGTCAAAGGTCTCCAGAACCGACAGATCATGGTTGCGTTCGCGCAGGATGTCGGCGGCACAGCGCAGAATGCGCCCCCGTTCGGTGCCTGTCATCGCCGCCCACGCGGCTTGCGCAGCACGGGCGGATGCGACGGCTTGCGCAACGATGGCAGGCGTGGCGGAATGCACCCGGCCGATCACCTCTCCTGTTGCGGGATAGATGACGTCTATTGGCGCACCGCCAGTGTCTTCGACATATTGCCCGCCGATGAAATGGCTGGCGTTGGGTTGCGTTGGATAGGTCATGATCGCCTCCGGCGGGAGTGTTTCTGGAACGCTGAAAGGGTCATTCGCCGCGCGGGAAACGCTGGCTTTCTTCAAGGATGTTGAGATCCATGTGGTTGCGCATGTAGCGTTCGGACGCCTTTTGCAGCGGTTGGTAATCCCATGGGTAATAGCCCCCCTCGCGCAGCGCCTCGTAGACGACCCAGCGGCGGGCCTGACTGGCGCGCACGTCCGCATCAAAACGATCCAGATCCCAGCGGGCTTCGGATTTGGCCCGCAACTGATCCCGAGTGCCCTGATGGGCTGGCACCTCGGCAAGGTTGGTCAATTCATGCGGGTCTGCATCAAGATCGAACAGCTGATCGGGATCGAGCGTGCAGCGATTGTATTTCCATTTGCCATAGCGCAGCGACACCATCGGCGCATAGGACGCTTCGGCCGCATATTCCATCGCGAC
>CAYGQZ010000268.1:0-3676 GCA_964352055.1 uncultured Rhodobacterales bacterium | reverse complement strand
ACCTCGTCATCATATTCGAGCTGGTTGGTGATCTCGGCCACCCCTGCCCCGGTCACGGACCCCATGTTGTGATACCACCAGTCGATGCGCTCACCGGGTTTGCGATAGTCGGGCGTCCAACCGAAATCGGGGGGATACACATCCGTGGTCAGACGCTCTTCGAACCCGTGCAACTGATCGGGGCCGACGAAATGCATCTTGCCCGAAAGGCAGGTCTGATAGCCCGCACGGCGCAGATGGTGGGCGTAAGTGGGAATGGACGACGCAAATTCAGCCGCGTTGTCATACACGCCGGTCGCACTTGGCAATTGCCCTGACATGAACGCAGCCCGCCCCGGTGCACAGAGCGGTGACGCGGTATAGGCATTGGCAAAGCGGGTCGACCGCGCCGCCAGTTTCCTGAGGTTCGGGGCGTGCAGCCATTCGGCGGGCCCATCCGGAAAGAGTGTCCCGTTCAACTGGTCGACCATGAAGATCAGGATGTTCGGCTGGGTCAATGTTTTGCTCCGATCAGAGTGTCGAGGGTGCGCAGCGCTGTCGCCTGCGCCGCTTTCGGGTCTGTGACGCGTGCAAGGGCAGCGCGCAGGTAAAGCCCATCGATCAAAGCCCCCAGCAATTCGGCGTCCGCGCGGGGCGTTTTGCTGAGAGGGCGCAGCGCATGGGTCAGATTGGCGTTCAAACGTCGCTGGTAGAGCCGCAAAAGGCGCAGCGTTTCCGTTTGGGTGGTTGCCTGCGCATAAAGCGTCATCCAGGCGCTGACGGTGGCGGGATCAAAACAGGAAGGCGCGAAACTGGCTGCGATCAAGGCCTCGGCGCGGGCGCGTGGCGTTTTGGCCGCGCGCAGACCGGCAATGACTTCCGCTCCGAATTGGCGCAGAATCTCGCGCATGGCCGCCTGAAATATCTGGTCCTTGCCACCAAAATAGTGATGCGCCAGCGCGGTCGACATCCCTGCCCGCTTGGCAATCTGGCCTACAGTCACATCAAGCGAGCCCGCGGCCCCGATCTCTGCAATCGTTGCTTCGACCAATGCGGCGCGACGCACGGGTTCCATTCCAATTTTCGGCATGACGATCCCCGGCGTTTCAATCGCGCTGCACCCTGATCGTTTTTAATTGACTCGTCAATCAATAAAAATCAGAGCTTGGTTTCGGGCATTGTCGGGGTGACAGGCGTGCGTTTCATCATCGCCTCGCGCCAGGTCATGAAGGTCACCGACCCGAGAATAACAGCGCCCCCCGCGATAACCCAGATGTCAACCGGTTCGGCAAAAAAGAGCACCCCCAGCAAAACCGCCCAGACAAGCTGCAGAAAGGTGATGGGCTGTGTGACCGTCACGGGTGCCGCTGCAAAGGCACGCGTCATTGTATAGTGTCCTGCGGTCGCAAAAGAGGCGACCGCAAAGAGCAGGCCGATATCTGCAAGCGACGGCGTGACCCAATCGGCCAGAGCAAAAGGGGCCAGCCCGATGGTGACAAAGATCGACAGCATCGCCACCACGACGGTCGCTTTCAGCTCATCCGCCAGGATCTTGGCCAAGAGGTAAGAACCGGCAAAGACCACGGCTGCAAAGAGCATCGCCAGGTGCCCGGCCTCAACCTCGCGGAATCCGGGGCGCAGGATCACAGCGGCCCCAATCAGGGCAATGACCACCGCTGCGATCCGCCGCGCCGCCAGCTTTTCGCCAAGAAAAATCGCGGCCCCAAGCGTGACATAGACCGGCGCAAGATAGTTCATCGCGGTGACTTCCGCGATCGGGATCCGGGTCATCGCGTAAAACCACAGAATCACGCCTGCGGAATGCAGCACACCGCGCAGCGTGAACAACCCCAACTGGCGACGGGTCAGATGCGCCGCACGAACCGCAGGCAGCATTGGAAGCAGAAAGACAAGCCCAAGAAAGTAGCGCAGAAAGGCCGCCTCGGCCGGCGGCATGCGCGGACCCATGTATTTCACGAGGGCCGTCACAGCCACAAAGCACAGCCCTGTCACCAGCATCCAGAAGATGCCCATAATCGGATTTGAAGAGGGAGCAGACATTCGCGCATCAATGCCCAAGAGGGCCGCATGTGCAAGCCGTCATCTTGGTCCTGAGGTGTCCGCCATGGGTGTCAACGCAATCACAGGATTGCCGCGTGGAACGGCGTCAGAACGCGCGCGCAAGCCTTTTCAAGCCATTCGTTTCTTGCACGGCGGCTTTGCGCAAATCGAAGTACTATGGCCTTGCGGTTCCCTTGCCAACTTGAAACTATGACCCTCCGCCTGCTGCCAGAAACTGGCACCTGATATGATTATCACGGTGATCTGATTTCCCATGATTGGCGTATACCTCTCTAATACAAAAAAGCTGGTCGATTATAACAAGGATGAATTCCGATGGCCGACGACATACACAACGTCGATTTGACAAAACAGGATCTGGAAATGATCGAGGCGGCCCTGCAGACCCATGAAAAGATCCTGTCGGTGCAAAGTCGTGCCGGAGGCGGTGCCGCACGTGCTCAGTTGAATGACCTCAAGGGGCTGATGCGTCGCCTGCGCCGCCAGACACCCACGCCAAATGCAACCTGCACACAAGGTTGGGGACAGGCCGCGCGACAACTGTTCATCTAGGATGCAAGCAGGCGGCGTGGATCATTATGGATCATACGACGCCTGGTTTGGACAAACTGACGTGCGGATCCACGAAAGGCGGGCGTGCCGAACCCGGGTGCGTCCGGAGTTGAGCAGGCCCACCGGGGCAAGAACAGGCGTGGCCATAAACTGCTCACTTTCAGCGACAAAATGCTCACTTTGAGCGACAACATGCTCAGTTCGTGCGCCTCACTGCCGTGACACCCTTGGGTGATACCCGGACGCCTCGCTTGGCATTGCCCTATCCAATCGACATGTTGATCAACGAGAAAATGGATGCGGACAGGATCGCGGCTGCGGGCACCGTGATGATCCAGGCGGCAATGATGGTCATGAAATGAGAGCGTCGGACCAGTTTGCGACGCCGCCGCTCTTCCGGGGCATAAATCCCACGATCCGGGACGGCCAGCCGTGCCTTGCGGGTGCGCCGCTCTGAATCCCACTCACGAAAGAAACCCACGCCGAACACGGCCCCGACCGCGATATGGGTCGAACTGACGGGCAGGCCTAGCCAACTGGCGATGATGACAGTGATCGCCGCAGACAGGGCGACACAATAGGCCCGCATCGGATTCAGCTTGGTGATCTGCCCTCCGACCATGCGGATCAGCTTGGGTCCGAACAGAAACAAACCGAACGAAATTCCAAAAGCTCCGATGACCATCACCCAGTCCGGAATCGAAACGGCTTGCATGAAATCACCGGATTGCGAGGCCTGGACGATGGCGGCCAGTGGTCCGACGGCATTGGCAACATCATTGGCCCCATGGGCGAAACTCAGCAAGGCGGCGGACACAACAAGAGGGATTCCGAAGAGCACTTTGAGGGACTTGTTCCGGTTCTCCAAGCCCTCGGATTGTCGGCGGATCAACGGGATCATCACAAGCCAGATCACCACGCCAATGGCCGCGCCGATCAGCAGCGCGGTCGGTATGTCGATCCTGATAATTTTATTGAGCCCTTTGAGAGCCAGATAGGACGCAAAAGCGCCCGCCATTATCCCGACCAGAACCGGCACCCAGACGCGGGCCGCGGCAATTTT
>CAYGQZ010000267.1:0-5685 GCA_964352055.1 uncultured Rhodobacterales bacterium | reverse complement strand
CCCCATGCGCAGAGAGTGGGCCGCAGGTTGCCGTGTCGCGTAAGGCAGGGTTCAGGGAACTTGCGTCCAGCACTTCGGGGCCTGCAAGCAATTCGCGTTCTACCGTCATCCCGCTGCGGCCCGCCCATTCTTCAATCGCAGTCCCAAGGGCGTTCCGGCTGGCCCGATCCTGAGTGAGCCCGGCGACTTGCACATCCGTGTCCGCCACATCCAACTGCCACCTTTCCAATGGCGCCATCAGTGTCATGAGCTCTGCCAAATGATTGGGCCACTGTGCATCAGGTGACCCGGTGGCGAGCACAACAGCATCCGCAGGTGCAGGTGTTCCGCTGGCGTTTTCAAAAGCCGCGCGCAATAGATCTGCCGTTTCCGGATCGGGGGCGTAGCCCGACAAAGTTCCGCCGTCGCGATCCGCAGCGGCTGTCAATGTAAAGGGTGATACATTTGGCAGTGCAGGTGCCAGCATCCCATCAAACGCGCCAGAGGCGAAAAGCCCCCCGCCGACGGCGGCCAGTGCCAGCACAGCGATCCCCACTTTGGCGCCATTTTTGGACTTTCTTTTCTTTTCTTTTGTGTCACGGGGGTGGACGTTCGGTTTGAGCCACGTGTCAAGTCGGTCAAGCGCGGCACGTGCCGTCGCCGGGCGATCCTTGGGGTCCGGAGCGCCGAGCAACAGGATCAGATCGCTGAGTGGGCTTTTGAGCCCCGAGACATTCAGCGGGTCATTCTTGAAACGGACAACCTCGCCGGGGTTGCTGCCGACATCTGGCACGTCCTGGCGTGCAACCGCCAGCAAGCTGGCGGCGAGCGCGTAAAAATCGGTTCGGAAATCCGCGTGTCCGTTAAGTTGTTCGGGCGCGGCATACTCGTATTTGCCCGCAAAATTGGTTCCCACGATTGTGCGCGCACCTGCGCCTGTATCCTTTGCGATGCCAAAATCAATGATTGTCGCATGCTCTGCCTTGTTGCCGCGCAGGATAATGTTGTCGGGTGACAGGTCCCGGTGCACGATCCCCTGGGCGTGCGTGGCCTCCAACCCATTGAGAACCCGATGCGCAATGATCATCAGTTCCTGATCGCTTAACCGGCGGTCAAACATGACCTCGCTGAGCGGGACACCATCCACGAAATCCATCACCAGAAAGACATGACCGTCATCCGTGCGCGAACATTCAGAGTAGCGCACGACTGCGTCATGCATGATGTTGCGCATCTGTTCTTCGCGCTTCATCAGTTCGACGTAATCGGCATTGCCCGAGAACCGTGCGTTCAGCGCCTTGATCGCTGACAACCGCCCGGTGATCTGGTTCACCGCAAGATAGACTTCACCGGTCCCGCCCCGGCCCAGAATTCGTTGTATCTCGTATGTGTTGTTGAGAACTTGGCCAATGGAGAAGATGTCTGATGGCATCGGATCCTGCATCGAATGATCCTCTCTACCCTGCGTATGTTAAAACTATCGATTCAAATCAAAAAGCAGTCTAGCATAGTCTTTGTGTCTATTTTGACCATTTTCAGAGTTTCGTTTGAGTACATCATATTATCAGGAGGACATCGCGTATGGCTGCCCGCGGATCCAACGAGACCATCAAGCGAAAAGAGCTTGTTGGCAAGCTGAACCCGACATGTTTGAAAAGCTTCTCTGAAGCCGCACAAGCGGCCAAGAGACGGGGTAATCCTTATGTGGAGCTTGTCCATTTCATCACCGCGCTGGCGGATACGGAGGGTTCGGACCTTCAACTCTTGATGGATGCGGTCGGCGTGGATCGCCACACCTTTGACGGGGATGTGCTGAAGGCGACGGATGCGCTGCCCCATGGGGCGGGCTCGGTCGAGGAATTTTCGGATCATATTTTCCGGGCCATTCAGGAAGCGTGGAACTATGCCACATTTGAATTCGGTGACGATACGGTGCGGTCTTGCTATCTGATCCTTGCCGCTCTCAAGGTGCCCGTCCTGGAAGGGTTGCTGTTCAAGATCAGTCTGGAGTTCGACAAGTTCGATGTTGCTGCAATTGCCTCGGATCTTGAGAACCTTCTGGCCAATTCGATTGAACGCGGGGCGGCGGCGGACACCCCGGAAGCGGCTGGTGCGAAAAAGGCACCGGGCGGAAAATCTGCGCTGGCGCTTTATGCCACCAACCTGACCGAACGTGCCCGCGACGGGAAAATGGACCCGGTGGTGGGTCGTGACCCGGAGATCCGGCAGATCATTGATATTCTGATGCGCCGCAAACAGAACAATCCAATCCTGACCGGAGAGGCCGGTGTGGGCAAGACTGCCGTTGTAGAGGGGTTTGCCCAGCGACTGGCAAAGGGCGACGTGCCGCCGAAGTTGCGTAACGTGGATCTCCATATGCTCGATATTGGCCTGATGCAGGCCGGGGCGAGTGTGAAGGGAGAGTTCGAAAAACGCCTGAAATCCGTGATTGAAGAAGTGCAGTCCAGCGACACGCCTATTGTTCTGTTTATTGACGAAGCGCACACGTTGATCGGTGCGGGGGGATCTGCGGGAACAGGGGACGCCGCAAACCTGTTGAAGCCTGCACTGGCGCGCGGTGAATTGCGGACGGTCGCGGCGACCACGTGGGCAGAGTACAAACAACATATTGAACCGGACCCGGCACTGACCCGCCGCTTTCAGGTGGTGAAGGTCGATGAACCGGACGAAGAAAAAGCGATCCTGATGTGCCGTGGCGTGGCAGGTGTGCTGGAGAAGCATCACCAGGTTGAACTGCTTGATGAGGCGATTGAGGCGGCAGTCAAGCTGTCACACAGGTATATCCCCAGCAGGCAGTTGCCCGACAAGGCGATCAGCCTGCTGGATACAGCCTGCGCCCGCGTTGCCGTATCTCAGCACGCGACGCCTGCGGAAGTCGAGGACGGGCAGCGCCGTTTGGATGCCCTGATGATCGAGCAGGGCATCATCGAACGCGAAGAGGCGATCGGGATTGAAGTGGCGGATCGCAAGGCAACTGTTGAAGCCGCGATCGCGGAGGCGACCGAAGTTTTTGACGGGGCGAATGTCCGGTGGGGTGCGGAAAAGGAAATCGTGGCCGAAATCCTCGATTTGCGCGCGCAGCTGCGCGGGCTTGGTGCTGCGGTCGATGAGACCGGGGATCTGGGTGATGCGGACGCGGAGTTGGTCGAAGAGATGTCCGAGACAGAAGGCGCGCCCGATGCGGTCGTCGAAGCAGAACCATTTGACCGCGAAGAGACATTGGCCAAACTCAAGGGCAGGATGGCCGAGTTGGCCGAAGCTCAGGGTGAGACGCCGCTGATTCTGCCCTCTGTGGACAGGCTTGCCGTGGGATCTGTCGTGCAGGACTGGACGGGGATACCCATGGGCCGCATGTTGGCCAGTCAGACCGAACGCGCGCTCAGCCTTGCTGCGACGCTGGCAGAGCGCGTCGTGGGACAAGATCACGCGATGGAAATGATTGCCAACCGCATCCAGACGTCTGCGGCGGGATTGAAGCCACCGGAAAAACCAGTTGGTGTGTTCATGCTGTGTGGCCCTTCGGGCGTGGGCAAAACGGAAACCGCGCTGGCCTTGGCCGAACTTATGTATGGCGGTGAGGAAAACCTTATCTCGATCAACATGAGTGAGTTTCAGGAAGCGCATACTGTTTCCACTCTGAAAGGAGCACCTCCGGGTTATGTCGGGTATGGCAAGGGCGGTATCCTGACGGAAGCTGTCCGCCGCAGGCCCTATTCAGTGGTGTTGCTGGACGAAGTGGAAAAGGCGCACCCGGATGTGCACGAGATTTTCTTTCAGGTCTTTGACAAGGGTATGATGGATGACAGCGAAGGGCGTCGGATCGATTTCAAGAATACTTTGATCTTACTCACGTCCAACGTTGGCTCAGAAGAGATCATGGCAATGACGCAGGATGGAAAGGCCTCGGCCGACACCGATGACTTGAATGCTGCGCTGCGCGCGCCGCTGCTGGACGTCTTTCCTGCCGCATTGTTGGGGCGGGTTGTGACGATTCCGTTTTTCCCTTTGTCGGACTCTATGATCGAGGCGATTTCTCATCACAAGCTGCGCAGTCTCGCAAAACGTTTGGGCGAAGGATACGGTGCCGAACTGGACATTGGGGAGGGTGCCCTGCAGGTGATCAAGGATCGCTGCACCGAGATCGAAAGTGGCGGCAGAATGATTGACGCGATCCTGACCAATACGCTGATGCCGGAGCTGTCACGGCGCATTCTGAACTATCGGCTGGAGGGGCGCGACATTCACAAAGTCACCGTCACCGGCGGGACGGATGGCTTCGTCTATAGCGTAGAGTGAGGCGCGTGGATGCAGGTCATGAACCGCCACAACTACTTGCACCAACATACCATGGGTATGGATGTGGACGGGCGCGAGTATTTCGTACTGGTCATCAAGGGCAGCTTTGATTTCCCCAACCGCAGCGGCGCCGAAGCAACACGCGCATCCGAGCATACGCCGCTGGTGCTGGCCGATGAAGCCACCGGCGTGCCGGGATTTTCGGCCACGCGCTGGGAAACCGATTTCGCCTTTCGCAAATCCAAATGTGATATCGTGTTGCAGGGCGCGGCCTACGCCCCCGGCGGCCAGAAAGCCGCGCGTGTTCAGGTGGGTCTGCGCGTTGGCGGCTGGCAAAAAAGCTTTCACGTGGTCGGCCACCGGGAATGGCGCGTGTTTGGCCCGTCTGTCCGCCCAACTGATCCCTTTCCCTTTACGCGTCAGGCGTTCGGATATGACACGGCTTTTGGCGGCATTGACCAGCTGAATCCAGAGGACGCCACACCGCCTGCCTATTTGGCCAATCCGCACGGGCTGGGCTTTGCATCCTTTCGCAATCAGCAACATTTGTCGGGTCAACCGCTGCCGCGGACGGAAGAGGTCGGGAAACCGGTTCAATCCCCCTATGAAGACTACGTGCCCATGGCACTCGGTCCCATTTGGCGTGGCCGCGCTGACCGCCTGCGATTTGGCGGTACATATGATCAGAAATGGCAGGACGATGTCTTTCCGTTTCTGCCTGCTGATTTCGATGAGCGTTACTATCAGCAAGTTGGCAAAGATCAGCAGATCGACAAACCGAAACGCGCTTTGGATGTGATCCTTTTGAACCTGACACCGGGTGGACGCGAAGCGTTTCGTTTGCCGAACCCTGCTTTGCCGGTCCGGGTTTTCAGGCAGCAAGAGACGGCCTTTGATGACACGCTTTACCCGGACACACTTTTGTTCGACACAGAGGCGCGCCGGGTTTCAATGGTGTGGCGGATGCAGGTGCCGATAAAAAGGAGCATTATCGAGTTCACTGAAGCATGGATCGGACCACCGCGCAGTGGCCTGCTTCGTGCACGCAGGACCGGCAAGGCTTACATCTCGTTTGGCGGCAGTTCAGCGGAAGCAAAAAGGGACGCTGCATGAAAAGCCTTGTCGTCACTTGTGCCGGTATGGTCACTGCGGTCGGTCTTGATATGCCGTCATCCTGTGCCGCCCTTCGGGCGCGGCTGGATGGATTTCGTGAGACCCGGTTTTTGAACCATAACGGCGACTGGCTGATCGGAGCGCCGGTGCCACTGCCACGCAACTGGATCGGCGAAAAGCGGATGGCGCATCTGCTTGCGGGCGCGCTCGCCGAGATCTTTGACACGGAGCCTGCGGCGCGCGAGGATGCCGCTTTGATCCTTTGCCTGGCCGAAC
>CAYGQZ010000266.1:0-5686 GCA_964352055.1 uncultured Rhodobacterales bacterium | reverse complement strand
GCAGGTCCGTGGCCGCTTCGGAGGGCACCCCGCGCGAGCGCAGATAGAACAGCGCGTCCTCGTCGATCGCACCCGACGTGCTGCCATGCGAACAGATCACATCATCGGCATAGATTTCCAGCTCAGGCTTGGCCAGAAACTGGCTGTCACCGTCCAGCAGCAAGGACTGGGAAATCTGATACCCATCGGTTTTCTGCGCACCCGCCTTGACCAGGATCTTGCCCTGAAACACGCCGACCGCGCCGTTGCGGAGGACTTTCTTGAACACCTGACGGCTTTCACAGCGTTCCGCGTCATGGGTGATGAACACCGTGTCGTCGTGGTGAAACTCACCGTCGCCCACACAGGCACCCGCCACATGGGCAATGGCATCGTCGCCGGTCAGCTCGATCACGCAATCGTTGCGGGTCAGCCGTCCATTCACGGTCAGGGTAAAGGACTTGAAGGTGCTCTCGGACCCAAGGCGGGCAAAGATATGCGTCGCCGCGTGGCGCTCGTGATCACGGCCCTGCGCGCGCACATGGTGGAAGGTTGCGGTATCGGCCACATCCACTTCCATCACCTTGTTGAAGCGCGCCGCCGCCGGGCCGGTTTCCAGCACGGTCAACGCGGCACCGGGATCGACCTTGATCACATGGTGCAGGATGGCCTCGGATGTCTCGATCCGGTGGTGATAGACCAGGTTGATCGGGCGCGGTGCCTTGCCTGTCACGCGGATCAGAATGCCGTCACTTGCAAAGGCGGTGTTGAGCGCGCCCAGCGGACGGGCCACCGGCACCTGCCCCTTGGCTTCAAGCTGGCCATAAAGCGGCTTGGCCCAGTGAATGTCCGCCTCTGCATCGGCAAGACGATCAATCGTGACATGCTCCATCGCCAGCGCGTCCGACGCATCGGGATCAAACACACCGTCGTTGAACACAATGCGCAGCGCGTCGATGTCGGAAAACACAAGCGCTTCGTCCGCCACCAGCACGGACGCCACGGGCGTTTCGACCTGGGTCAACACGTCCGGACGGGTAAAGCGCCAGTATTCGTCGCGCCGCCCCGGCAGGCCCATCGCCCGCAAGCGGGCCAGTGCATCCGCACGCGCAGCCTCCGCCCAACCGCCCTGTGGCATGTCAAGCACCGCAATCCGCGCCTCTGTCGGGTCCAGTTTTTCTGCGGGGGCCGCCATTACGCCACCTCGGCCAGAATATCGGCATAGCCGTTGTTTTCGACTTCCAGCGCCAGCTCCGGCCCACCGGTCTTGACGATGCGCCCGCCCGCCATGATGTGCACATAGTCCGGCTTGATATGGTCCAGAAGGCGCTGATAGTGGGTGATCACCAGAAACCCGCGACCCGCATCGCGCAGCGCGTTCACGCCTTCGGCCACCAGCTTCATCGCGTCCACATCAAGGCCCGAATCCGTCTCGTCCAGAATGCACATCTTGGGCTCAAGCATCGCCATCTGCAGGATTTCGTTGCGCTTTTTCTCGCCACCGGAAAAGCCCACATTGACGGGACGTTTCAGCATGTCGGCGTCGATCTTCAAATCCTTGGCCCGTGCGCGCACCACCTTGAGGAACTCGGCGGCACTCATTTCGTCTTCGCCACGCGCCTTGCGTTGCGCATTCACTGCGGTGCGCAGGAAGGTCATGTTGCCCACACCGGGGATCTCGACAGGGTATTGAAAGGCCAGAAACAGGCCCGCCGCCGCGCGCTCTTCCGGCTCCATGTCCAGGATATCCGCGCCCTCGAGGGTCGCCGTGCCGCCGGTCACCTCATAGCCATCCTTACCGGACAGCACATAAGACAGGGTCGACTTGCCCGATCCGTTCGGGCCCATGATCGCATGGACCGTGCCGGCCTCGACCTCAAGATCAACCCCCTTGAGGATTTGCTTGTCTTCTTCTTCAAGTTTGACATGCAGGTCTTTGATCGTGAGCATTTTTTCATCCTTCAGCGTGAACGTCGCGAAACGTTAATTTTTAGTTATTTATCAGTGCGTTGCGTGTGTTATCGGTTACCCGTGGGTAACCCGAGGTTGTATTTGTGTGTCATGTCAGGGTCACCGCCGTGCCCGAGACGCTGACCATCAGCATGCTGTCCCCGACCACTTCGTAATCAAGGTCAATTCCAACGACCGCGTTGGCGCCCATCTGCGCCGCACGGTCTTCCAGTTCGCGCATCGCAGTGTCGCGCGCGTCCTGCAATTTCGATTCGTACGCGCCCGAGCGTCCGCCGATGATGTCCGTGACCCCTGCAAAGAAGTCGCGCACCACATTGGCCCCCATGATCGCCTCGCCCACGACGATGCCGTGGTAATCTGTGATCTTGTAGCCTTCGACGCTGTTGGTTGTTGTCAGGATCATGATCCCGCGCCCTCTTCGGATTTCGCAAAGATGCGTTGCACGGCCGAGGCCACACCAACCGCCATCAGCAAAAGCGCAACCCAGACGGCAAAGGATGTCAGCGCGCCGGGCGCAATCGCCGCCGCCGCAACCATCCCGCCAAGGAGGGCGACAGCAAAGGCCAGTCCACCCTGCTGGGTCCCGTCAAGCTCGGACACCGTGTGCGGCCTGATCGGTTTGCGGTCTGCCGTTTCGGTCATTGGCCACCTCCGGAGAACAGAAAGAACGCGGCACCTATGGCACCTCCGGTCAAGGCACCACCAATGGCAAGCGCCGCGACGTAATCCGGCAGCCCAATCACGCCGATCACACCGCCCGCAACCGCGCCGCCCAGAACGGACAGCGCCATCACGGTCTTGGCCGATGTCTTGTTGCCGCCGGAAGACATGGTCAGCCCACCGAACCCTCAAGCGAGATCGCGACAAGCTGCTGCGCTTCCATGGCAAATTCCATGGGCAAAGCCTGCAGCACGTCCTTGCAGAACCCGTTCACGACCAGCGCCACGGCTTCTTCCTCGTCCATCCCGCGCGAGCGGCAATAGAACAGCTGATCCTCATCCACCTTGGACGTGGTCGCCTCATGCTCCACCCGGCTCGAGTTGTTCTTGACCTCGATGTAAGGCACCGTATGCGCCCCGCATTTGTCACCGATCAGCAAGCTGTCGCACTGGGTATAGTTGCGCGAATGTTTCGCCTTGGGATGCATCGACACGAGGCCGCGATAGGTGTTCTGGGCCTTGCCCGCGCTGATGCCTTTCGAGACGATCCGCGACTTGGTGTTCTTGCCCAGATGCACCATCTTGGTGCCGGTGTCGGCCTGTTGCATGTTGTTGGTGATGGCGATGGAGTAGAACTCGCCCTGGCTGTCATCCCCGCGCAAAATGCAGGACGGGTATTTCCACGTCACGGCGCTGCCGGTCTCCACTTGGGTCCACATCACCTTGGCCCGGTCGCCGCGGCAATCGGCCCGCTTGGTCACGAAGTTATAGATACCGCCCTTGCCGTTCTCGTCCCCGGGATACCAGTTCTGAACGGTGGAATATTTTACCTCCGCATCTTCCTCGATGATGATCTCGACGACGGCCGCGTGCAATTGCGCGATGTCGCGCTGCGGCGCGGTGCAGCCTTCGAGGTAGGAGACATAAGACCCCTTGTCGGCAATGATCAATGTCCGCTCGAACTGGCCGGTGTTCTCCGCGTTGATGCGGAAATAGGTCGACAACTCCATCGGGCAGCGTACGCCCGGCGGCACGTATACAAACGAGCCATCCGAGAAAACAGCCGAGTTCAGCGTCGCATAGTAGTTGTCCGACACCGGCACGACCGAGCCAAGGTATCTCTTGACCAGTTCGGGGTGATCCTTGATCGCCTCCGAGATCGAGCAAAAAATGACGCCCGCCTTGGCCAGTTCGTCCTTGAACGTCGTGCCCACGGACACGGAATCAAATACCGCATCCACGGCCACCTTGCGCGGCGCGTCGGTCAGATCCTCAGCACCTTCAACACCGGCCAGGATCATCTGTTCCTTCAACGGAATACCAAGTTTCGCATAGGTTTCCAGAAGCTTCGGATCGACCTCGTCCAGCGACTTGGGCTTGACCTCCATCGATTTGGGACGGGCATAGTAATACTGGTCCTGAAAGTCGATTTCGGGATAATCAACCATCGCCCATTTGGGCTCTTCCTTTTGCAGCCAGCGCTCGTAAGCGGCCAGACGCCAGTCCAGCATCCACTGCGGCTCTTCGTTCTTTTCCGAGATCAGCTTGACGATATCGGGCGACAGGCCCTTGGGCGCATATTCCATCTCGATATCGGTGGACCAGCCGTGTTTGTAAGCACCGCCAACTTCACGAACCGCGTCGACAGTCTCCTGATCGACACCGTCCTTGACCATCACGTCTTCTGCGACATTGTCCATTTCCGTCATCCCTCTCGCATGATCGCGGCTCAGGCCGCGCGCGCTTCGTGTTTCTTCAGTTTTTGCGCCCAGGTTTCGGCAAAGCGCATGACATCTTCTTCGGTCGTCTCCAGCCCCAGCGACACGCGGACCGCATTGGCAGCCACATCCCCCAGACCCATCGCCTCCAGCACGGTGCTGGATTTGACCTTGCCCGACGAACAGGCCGAGCCCGCCGATATGGCAAATCCGGCCAGGTCCATCTGCATCACCTGCGTCTCACCCTTCCACCCCGGCGTGGCAAAACATGTGGTGTTGGGCAGGCGGTGCGACCCTTTCCCGACAAAAATAGTTGTATTTGACGCAGCCTCAAGGGCGTTTTCTAGAATATTTCTAAGTTTCGCAACTTCATCCCACCGGCCATCCGCCAGATCCCGCGCCGCTGCCTCGGCTGCGGCGCCGAAGCCAGCAATGCCGATGATGTTCTCCGTGCCCGACCGGCGGCCCATTTCCTGACCACCCCCGGTGATGCGCGGCACCACATCCAACCCGCGCCGCAGCACCAAGGCTCCCACGCCCTTGGGCCCGCCCAGCTTGTGCGCCGAGATCAAGCCCATGTCGCAGCCCAACCAGTCAAAGCCAAACGGCACCTTGCCAAAGCCTTGGGTCAAGTCACTCAAGGCGAGCCCCGCAGGCAGGTCCTGCAGAACGCCGGTCTCCGAATTGGCCAGCTGCAACGCCGCAGTGCCCGGCTGATCAGGTACAACCCGGCCGCCTGCAGAGACCGGCAAGACCGGATCAATCCACCCAAGGACCGCATCATGCTCGATCGCAGCACCGACAAACCCACGCCCCGCACAGGCCAGCGCCGCCGCCTCTGTGGCACTTGAGGTAAAAACGATATCCGCACCGCCCGCCCCCAACGCCTCGGACACCTGCGCCCGCGCACGTTCCAGAATGGCCTTGGCCGCGCGGCCTTCGGCATGGACCGAAGACGGATTGCCCACCACATCCATCGCCGCCAGCATGGCACGACGGGCCTCGGCGCGCAAAGGCGTGGTCGCATTGTGATCCAGATAGGTACGGCTCACAGGATCCGTCCTTCATCTTGCCAGAAAAACTCCGGGGGAGCGGCGCAGCCGCGGGGGCAGCGCCCCCTTCCGCACTCACCCATCGTCAACAACCGAAAAGAGATGCGGCACAGCCGGACAAGGCGCCAATTCGTTGTCGATCACATCGGACAGTCGGGTCTGGTGCAGGAACACATAGACATGCGCACTCAAACCCTCCCACAGCCGGTTCGTCAGGGATTGGGCCCGCGACCCCGACGCCCCGCCCGACACGCCGGCCCCCTTGTGCATGGCATCGACCGTCTCATCGACCGCCGCCAGAATGTCC
>CAYGQZ010000265.1:0-5804 GCA_964352055.1 uncultured Rhodobacterales bacterium | reverse complement strand
TTATCATCAATTTCAAAGAGCGTAGAGACAAAAGTGACTGGATGCGCCCTAACTTTCTCGGCGCGCCCCGCCTCGTTTACCTCTGATTTTAGTCTTACACCCCGTTGCCTCTGTCTGCGTTTCCGCTTCCGTCTGACCCGTTTGGCGTCTGGCGTTGCTTGTCTGCGTCGCCGTTGAGAGGGGTTCTACGGTTAGTGCCGGGGACCCGCAAGTGCTTTTTTTAAGAAACGTCATCTTTTTTTTATAATCCGCTTTTTTCTTGCAAAAACATGGTTTTACGCAATCAAATTTCGCCGACCTAGCGTCAAATCGGTATAAAATTACCCAGCAGCCCCACACTTTTATGGCCGCGACCCTCTACATATTGCGTTATCCACAGACCTATCCCCAAGACTCGAAAGACTCGCACGCAAATCATGTGTGAATCGGACCCGACTCAACGATGAATCGCATCAGACTCGTAAAAACGAGTCGCAAGCCGCACCGATTCACCATGAGATTCTTCCGCGAAATAGCGTCCGAGGATGATTCCGGGGCAAAACCAACCGATTCATGCGAGCCCTGGTTTCTTCAGGCTGCCTGATTCCGCGCTTTCGGCGCTTCAGGCCGCCTGTTTCTTGCGCAGGTTAGGAACGCGCAGCGCAAGAAGGCCCAAAATCACTCCGAAATAGATCAAAGGCTCTGGTTGAAGCACTTTGGAGAGCATGACGAAGTGAAGTCCCGCCAGAATCGCGATGGGATAGGTCAGCAAATGCAGCTTGCGCCACACCGCGCCCAGCGCACGGACCGATCTGTTGTTCGATGTGACCGCCAGCGGAATCATCAAAACGAAAGCAGCCATGCCAATGGTAATGTAGGGACGCTTGATAATGTCGGCCCAGACCCGGTCGAAGGCTTGCACATCCAGAACCGCCCAAACCAGCAAATGCAAAGCGACATAGGTAAAGGCCAGAACCCCGAAGCTCCGCCGAAACTTGAGCAGGTTCAGACCAAGGAATCGACGCAGGGGCGTGATGCATAGACCCGCGATCAAAAGTTGCAGGGCAATCTCGCCCAGCTCATGTTCCAGCGCCTTGATCGGCTCGCGCCCAAGGCCGCCCGTCATCCCCATATAAAGGAGTGCGGGGACCGGAATCAGACACACTATATATATAGCAGCTGTGGGGACCTTCCGGACCAGCCGGTTTACCGCGTCGACAGCGCTTGTCATCGCGCGGTCTCCATGCGCACTGTCGGACGAAACAGGAATGACCCAGGATGGACCCAAGCCTTCAGCCTCTGATCAATGACGGCCCGGTCATATTCTGGCACGCAATCTGTGCGCTGACCGCGCTTGTCCTGGCAGTTTGGCAATTGCTGGGGGCCAAAGGCACATATGCGCATCGATTGCTGGGGCGCGCCTGGGTGGTTCTGATGGCCGCGGTCGCACTGTCCAGCTTTTGGATCCACGAGATTGAGATGTTCGGCCTTTTCAGCCCGATCCACCTTTTGTCCATCATAACACTTGTCCTGTTGCCGATGGCGGTGCTGGCGGCGCGCCGGGGTCAGATCGCGCGCCACCGGGCATTCATGGTCAGCCTCTTCCTGACAGCGCTGATCATTCCCGGCCTCTTCACATTGCTGCCGGGCCGGACCATGCATGCCGTAGTCTTTGGCAACTGAAGCCATCAATAGTTCTTGCGCAGGTCCATACCTTCGTACAGGCGCGCGACCTCGTCTTCGTATCCGTTGAACATCAAGGTCGGGATGCGTTTGGCAAATAGGCCATCGCCGACCCGGCGCTCATCTGCTTGCGACCAGCGTGGATGATCGACTTCGGGATTCACGTTGGAGTAAAACCCATACTCCTTCGGCAGCAATTGCTCCCATGTGCCAACGGGCTGTTCATCGGTCAGTGTAATCCTGACGATGGATTTGATCGATTTGAAACCATACTTCCACGGCACCACCAAACGCAGCGGCGCGCCATTCTGGTTCGGGATCGGTCTGCCATAGATGCCGGTGGCCATGATTGTCAGCGGATGCAGCGCCTCATCGACGCGCAAACCTTCGATATACGGCCAGTCGATCCAGCTGGATTTCTGGCCGCGCATCTCTTCGGGCCGATACAGTGTTTCAAAACGGACGAACCTGGCCTCGGGCTTGACCCCGGCCATTGCCAGCAGATCCGCCAGCTCAAATCCGTTCCACGGCACAACCATCGACCACGCTTCGACGCAGCGCAGGCGGTAGATGCGCTCTTCGACCGTCATCTCTGACATGATGTCCTTGAAATCGAACGTACCGGGACGATCGACCATGCCGTCGATGGTCACGCTCCAAGGGTCGGTGGTCAGCGCGCCCGCATAGGTCACCGGATCTGCCTTGTCGGTGCCAAACTCATAGAAGTTATTGTACTGGGTGATGTCTTCCCAGGAGTTCGGCTTCAGGTCCTCTTGTTTGGCGCGGGCCATGCCGGCGGCGCCCACAAGGCCAAGGCCCAATGCGCCGCCCATCAACTGGCGCCGGTTCAGAAACGCGCCATAGGGGGTGACGTCGGCGTGGGTCAGTTTGTTTTTCCAGCGATGCGCCATATGGGCTCTCCTCGGGTGTTCATCAGGACACTCTACATATGGCATAGTATATAGTGCGAATTGATCCCCCCTCACGGGCTTGTCAGCGCATTGTAACTCGGCGTGATTTCATTCAGCGGCAGCGATCGGCCATTGTCCTGCACAATCCGTACATGGCGGCGGCGCATCAGGCGCGGTTCAGCCACCCCCACCGAATGGGCAATCGTTTCGACCTCGTGAGTCACCTCTTTCACATAGCGGGCAACACGTTTGTACTTGTCCTCGACCACAAGCCCCGCCTGAAACCGCTTGTCATGGGTCGTGATCCCGGTGGGACAGGTGTTCTTGTTGCACTTGAGGGCCTGAATGCATCCAAGGCTGAACATGAAACCACGCGCCGACGTTACAAAATCCGCCCCCGCCGCAAGCGCCCATGCCACATCGCCAGGGTTGACCAGCTTGCCGGAGGCCACGATGCGGATACGATCCTTGAGGCCCGCCCGGTCCCTTTCATCGACCACGGTGATCAGGGCTTCGCGGATGGACATACCCACCAGGTCGATCAACGGCATCGGGGCCGCGCCCGTCCCACCTTCGCCACCATCTACCGTGATGAAGTCCGGCGCGCAGTCGGGTCCGCGCGCATTAATGGTCTCGAACAACTCGCGGATCGGGCCCTCGGCACCGACAACCGTCTTGATGCCCACGGGCTTGCCACTGACGTCACGCACACGGGCGATCAGATCCAGCAGGTCGTCCCAGTCATCGACCTCCGCATGGCGATTGGGCGAAATGCCGTCCTGACCGACCTTCAGGCCGCGAATCTCGGCAATCTCCTTGGTCACTTTCGCACCGGGCAGGATGCCGCCTTTGCCGGGTTTGGCCCCCTGTGCCAACTTGATCTCGAACATGCGCAAGTTCTCGTTGGCGGCGACATTGCGCAATTTCTCTTCCGACAGCGCGCCGTCTTCGTCGCGGACGCCGAACTTGGCGGTACCGATCTGAAAAACAACATCACAACCACCTTCAAGGTGAAACGGGCTCAGGCCGCCCTCTCCGGTATTCAGCCAGCACCCCGCCTCAGCCGCTCCGCGGCTCAGCGCCTGCACCGCAGGTTTGGAAATCGCGCCATAGCTCATGCCAGAAATGTTGAGGATCGACAGCGCCGTGTAGGGCAACCGGGCCCCCGCCCCGATCACCATTGGCGCGGTCTTGGCAAATTGCTGTTCCAGCGGTGGGAATGCCGCGTTCACGAAAATCGGCGTGCCCACCACGTTCAGATTGCGTGTCGATCCAAAGGCCACAGTGTTGCCCTGACCCTCGCTCGCCCGATTGATCCATTCGCGTTGCGCCCGGTTGAACGGCAACTCCTCGCGATCCATGGCAAAGAAATACTGGCGAAAGAATTCGCCGAGTCTCGAGAACAGGCCGCGGAAACGGCCAATCACCGGATAATTGCGCCGGATCGCGTCGCTGGTCTGAACCCTGTCTATAAAGAACAGCACCACAACACTGGCCAACGCGATGCCGATCACTGCGACAAAGCTCAACGCGAGTACATTCAATACGGCCTCGGCAAATTCCATCTGTCACTCCTCGCTGGTCCGGACGTCATACGCACCAAAGCGCACGTTTTATGCCGGACAATCCACCCATTTTTTCACATGTGCCTAACATGTTTGTGACTGGAAAAACGGAAATTCTGTGGCTTAGCGCAGCGCGAATTTCTGTCAATTGACATCGGCGGATTTTCCCGGTGATCCGGTCGCCGTTTTGGCGCGTTTACGTTCTGATCGTGCATGTCGCACATCTCAACTTCGCAAACAGGAGCCTACAATGATCCGCAGAACCTTCATCATGACTGTCGCCGCAGCAGCAATTGCCGGAACAGCATTTGCCGACGGCCACGCCGACAAAGACATCGTTGACACTGCCGTCGCGGCGGGCACATTCGAAACACTCGTCGCTGCTGTGACAGCGGCCGGTCTGGTCGACACCCTGAAAGGCGAAGGTCCGTTCACTGTCTTCGCACCAACAGACGAAGCGTTTGCTGCACTTCCCGAAGGCACCGTCGAGGGCCTGCTGGCTGATATCCCGGCCCTGACCGAAGTGCTGACCTACCACGTCGTTGCAGGCAAGGTGATGTCCACCGATCTGACCGACGGCATGACAGCCGCCACCGTCCAGGGCGGCGAGATCACCATCGACCTGTCCGATGGCGTGAAGGTCAACGATGCAACCGTTACTGCCGCTGACATCGAAACATCCAATGGTGTCATCCATGTGATCGACACAGTTCTGCTGCCCACAGGCGGCTGAGGCAATCAAGGCGGCATCGCTTAAGCCGTCAGCCTCTCTTTGAACACAAAAAAGGGCGCCTCATCGGGCGCCCTTTGCTTTTTCGTTATGATCCGGTCAATGCACGACGGCATCGTCCGGACGTGGTCGGTTCGTTGCACTCACGCGGTCCCCGATGATCAGGCCATCGGCACCCGCCGTGACTTCGATGGTGTCGCCATCGCGCACGTCGCCCGCCAACAGCATCTCGGCCAATGCGTTCTGCAACGCGTTCTGGATCACACGCTTCAGTGGCCGCGCGCCGAACACAGGGTCATAGCCCTCATTGGCCAACCACTGCCGCGCACTGTCGTCCAGGTTCAAGCCGATCTTGCGCGCCGCGAGGCGCTTGAGCAACCGCTCCAACTGGATGTCCACGATTCCATCCATATCGTCCCGCGCAAGGCGGTCGAATATGATGGTCTCGTCGAGGCGGTTCAAGAACTCGGGGCGGAAGTGCGCCCGCACCGCGTCCATCACATCGCGCCGTGCCTGCGAGGGGTCAGCCCCGTCCGGCAACTGGCTCAGCGCCTGTGCGCCCAGATTCGACGTCAAGATGATCAGCGTCTGCTTGAAGTCTGCCGTGCGGCCCTGACCATCGGTCAACACCCCATCGTCCAGCACCTGCAACAGCACGTTGAACACATCCGGGTGCGCCTTTTCGACCTCGTCAAACAGGACAACCTGATACGGACGACGCCGGACCGCTTCGGTCAGAACACCGCCCTCATCATATCCGACATAGCCGGGAGGGGCACCGATCAGCCGCGCCACACTGTGCTTTTCCATGAACTCCGACATGTCGATCCGCACCATGGCGCCATCGTCATCGAAAAGGAACTCGGCCAACGCCTTGGTCAGCTCGGTCTTACCCACGCCGGTTGGCCCAAGGAACAGGAACGACCCAAGCGGACG
>CAYGQZ010000264.1:0-5813 GCA_964352055.1 uncultured Rhodobacterales bacterium | reverse complement strand
CGGGGTTCATGCAGCCAGATGTGACCTTCGGCGACGCCTTCCTGACCGACAGTGCCCCGCAGCATTGCGGGCTGGCTGTGGCGGGCCTCCATCGCGCGGCCCTCGCCCACGAACGCGCCCAGTTCGGTCATTTCGGCCAGAACCATGGCGACAACTTCGAGCGCATAGACCTCGTCCGCTGAAAACTTGCGGGACTGTTTGGATTGCACGACCAGAACGCCCAGTGTCTCACCAAGGCGCAGGATCGGGATGCCGAGAAAACTGGAAAAGACCTCTTCGCCGGTTTCCGGCATGAAGCGAAACCCAGGCTCTTGTGGGGCATTGGCGGTGTTCACAACCCGGCGCCTGCGCGCAACCTGCCCCACGAGCCCTTCGCCAAGACGCATCCGGGTCTGGTGCACCGATTCGGGATTCAACCCTTCTGTTGCACAAAGTTCGAGCGTTTCCTCGTCCCGGAACAGGTAGACAGAGCACACTTCGCTGCCAATGCTGCTGGCAATCAAATGGGTGATCTGGTTCAGCCGCATCTGACCGGTGGCATCGCTGGCCATCGCGTCTCTCAGCCGCCCAAGCAGTTTGCGACTTTCGGTCTCAATGCGTTCGGCCATGGCCGTACGTCCCCCGTTTGAATGCGCTCACAGCTAAATCACAGCCCGGATCAAAGCGAAATCACAAAGCGGCCACAAGTCTTCAGTTTTTCCACCTATGGTCGCAGCAGCATAGACATGCATGCCCATCCCGCAACCTTGGCGCGACGCAACTGGCTCAGGCCGCTTTTTCAAGCTCGAACGCGTCATGCAGCGCCTGAACCGCCAGTTCTACATATTTGCGGTCGATCAGAACGCTGATCTTGATCTCGGATGTGGTGATGACGCGGATGTTGATGCCTTCCGCGCTCAGCACCCGGAACATTTTGGCGGCCACGCCTGTGTGGCTGCGCATGCCGATGCCGACAACGCTTACCTTGGCGACATCTGTATCCGCGATCAGTTCCTGATAGTTGATGGCAGCGGCCGCCTTGGCATCCGCAATCGCTTTGCCGGCGCGCGCCACTTCGCTTGTCGGGCATGACCAGGTCATGTCTGTCCGCCCTTCTTCGGCAATGTTCTGCACGATCATGTCGACATTCACGCCCGCGTCACTGAGGGCCGTAAAGATGGCTGCGGCAATCCCGGGGCGGTCTGCCACGCTCACCAATGTCATCTTGGCCTCATCGCGGGAAAAGGCGACACCTGCCACTACATTGCTTTCCATGATATCCTCCTCGGCACAGACAAGGGTGCCCGCCTCATCGCTTGGTTCTTCGAAACTCGACAATACGCGCAAACGCACGTTGTACCGCATAGCCAGTTCGACTGACCGGGTTTGCAGCACCTTAGCCCCAAGGCTTGCAAGCTCCAGCATCTCTTCAAAGGCGATCCGGTCAAGCTTGCGGGCCTTGGACGACACACGCGGATCAGTGGTATAGACACCGTCGACATCGGTGTAGATATCGCAGCGCTCGGCCTGGAAAGCCGCGGCAAAGGCGACGGCGGTGGTGTCGCTGCCGCCCCGACCCAGCGTGGTGATGCGCCCCTGAGGGCTGATGCCCTGAAAGCCCGCGACAACGGCGACGCGCATGCCCTCGCTGAACTTGGCGTTGATATTGTCGGTCGGGATTTCATCGATCCGCGCGCTGGAATGGGCAGATGTGGTCCGAACCGGCACTTGCCAGCCTTGCCAACTGCGCGCAGGCACATCCATCTCTTGAAGGGTGAGGGCCATCAGACCGGCGGTGACGTTCTCGCCGCTGGACACGACCGCATCGTACTCGCGCGCATCAAAAAGGGGCGAGGTTTCATTGACCCAGCCCACCAGTTCGTTGGTCTTTCCGGACATGGCCGAGACGATGACGATCACGTCATAGCCCTTGGCCACTTCTACACCGACACGCTTGGCAGCGCGACGAATGCGGTCGAGTGTGGCCACGGATGTGCCACCGAATTTCATAACAAGAACAGGCATCTTGGTCTCACGTCAAAATCCCGATGGGCCATACGCTGACCCGCCAGCAAGCGCAAGGTGCATGAGCGCACAGTGTTACGTGGCCACAACTTGTCCACCCGCGCCGCCACAAGAAAATTCGTACGAATTTTCTTGTCCCTCAGGCTCAATACGCGTGCGCTTGACCATCCCATGTCTCAAAGACACCGCTTGTGTCCAACGAAAGGGCGTCAAACCGCTGGACCAGACCCGCGACCGATTGATCGACCGTAATTGCGGCGGCCGATCCTCCCATGTCGGTCTGAACCCACCCGGGATGATAAATCCCCACCGCGACGCTCCCCGCAAGATCCGAAGCCAGATTGCGCCCGACATTCAAGACAGCCGCTTTCGATGCGCGATAGATATAGCTGCCGCCGGGTGCGCGCGTATGTGATGCCATCTGCGATGAGAGTATTGCGATCTTGGGGGTTTGCGCCGCCCGCAGGTTGGGCAGCAAGGACTGGATCGTCAAAAACACGCCTGTCACGTTCGCCGCAAAGGTCTGGGCCCAAAGCTCGGGCGCGTAACCCGTCGCCAGATCCTCGCCCTTGTCCAGATACACACCGGCATTACAGACCAAAAGATCCACCGCACGTCCGCCCAGACTGGCCGCCAGGGCCGCATGATCCGCAGGTTGCGTGACATCGAGGATCGCATCCGCCCCTGCGGATCGGCCCGTGCCCGTCACCTCGTGCCCTTGTGTGCGGTAATGTGCTGCCAAGCCCGCGCCGATGCCGCGCGTGGCACCCGTAATGACGATATGCATGGTTTTCAGTTCGCTTTGCGTGTTGGAATAAAGGGGAGAGGGGCCACAGGCACACCATCTTCAATCAGTGCTTTTGCTTCTGCCAGGTTCGCTTCGCCCCAGATCGGCCGTTCAGGCACATCGCCAAGATGCATCGAGCGGGCCTCTTTTGCAAAATTGCCGCCGACATAAGTGGCGTTCTTCTCTACTTTCTCGCGCATCTCGGACAGTGCTTTGACCATGTCGTCCGGCCGCGTTTCCGGCACATCGACAGAAACAGTCTGACTGCGCGCAGTACTCACGTTCGGGGCCATGATGGCCTTGGACACAGTCTGTACGCCACAGATCAGGCAACTGATATGGCCACCTGCCTTTAGCGTGTCATAGGCATCAGCCGAAGCGAACCAGCTTTCGAACACATGGTCGGCGCTGCATTTGAGGGCATATTTGATCATCGTGGTATTAATTTAAGTGCGGTTGCGGAAATAGCAATCGGATCAAAGACTGCGATCACCGCAAAATACGCGGGTCAAAATCGCGCAGGATACGCGCCAGTTCAGGCTCTCCAACCACCTTGGAGGCCTGTTTCCGGCTGAACCATTTTCGCTTGCGTTGGCCCTGTTCGGGAAAGTCACCCTCAACAGACTTTACCTTGACCGCATAGACCATCGCCACACAGGGCAGTGGCCCATCCTCGTCCACCACCTTTGTATAAGAGAACAGGCCTAAAGGCCGTCCTTCGGCCTGCCCGACGACACCGGCCTCCTCCCATGCTTCCTTTTCTGCGCTTTTGTGCGGCGTCGATCCTTCCAGGGGCCACCCCTTTGGCACAATCCAACGTCCGGCGCCCCGGGTCGTCACCAGAAGAACTTGAACCTTGTTTCCTTTGATCCGGTAACACAAAGCTGCGAATTGCGTGCGGATGGCCGATTTACTCGATTTTCCAAAAAACAAAGGCAACTGTTTGATAATGGGGGCGGTCACCGCAAAGAACCTCCTCTTTTCAATTTCATTTACCCGAATTGTCCGGTGTTATCCAGTTTCCTCTTTTGCCATCAGCCCACAAAACATCGGCCGGGGTCCATCAAAAAGGACTGAGGCACAGCATTATCCCGTTTCTTGACTTGAGCCGGGCCACTGCATCCCCAATAGTGCTCCTGTGATGAAAACCTCTCTGTGGATCAAAGGCTTGGCCCTCGCCCTATGCTGCGCGTTTCTGGCGCAGATCGGTCATGCCGGGCCGGTTCGGGTGTTTGCGGCCGCCAGCCTGCAAGGGCCCCTCGATGAAATTGCACGGGGTTGGCAAGGCGACGTCGTCGCAAGCTATGGTGGCAGCGGCACAATGGCACACCAGATCAGCCGTGGCGCGCCCGCAGATATCGTGATTCTTGCCAGCACGGCGTGGATGGACTGGCTGCTTGAGAACGGCCATATCGCGGGTCCTGCAACCGACGTCATCTCGAACCGATTGGTGGTGATTGGCCCTGTCGGCAGTGCGCCTTTGCCTGACCCGACAGCGTCCGATCTGCTGCACCGGCTGCAGGATGGGCGGCTGGCAATGGGTCAGCACCAGTCCGTGCCCGCGGGCATTTACGCAAAGGCGTGGCTGCAACACATCGGCGCCTGGGACGCGCTGCGCCCGCATCTGGCGGAAACGGACAATGTGCGCGCGGCCCTGGTGCTTGTGGCCCGGGGCGAGATGCCGCTTGGTGTGGTCTATGCCTCTGACGCGGCATCCAGCGAAGCCGTGTCCGTGCTCTGGTCGGTTCCCCCCACGCAGCATCCGACGATCAGATACACTGCCGCAGCACTTACGCCTGAGGGCAACGCATTCCTCGATTACCTTCTCACCCGGGCGGATGCATTCATCGCGGCCGGCTTCGCGGCTTTACCATGATGCTGGACAGCGCAGGTTGGGAGGCGCTGCGCCTGTCGCTTCTGGTCGGGGTGACGGCCACGGCCTTGGCCTTGCCGCTGGCCATCTGGGTGGCCTGGCTGCTCGCGCGGTGTGACTTCTGGGGCAAGGCGGCACTCAACGCGCTTGTTCATCTGCCCTTGGTGCTGCCCCCTGTCGTCACGGGGTATCTGCTTTTGATCGCGTTCGGCCGCACAGGTCCGATCGGAATGTTCCTCGAAGATACCATTGGCCTCGTGCTGGCCTTTCGCTGGACGGGTGCGGTGCTGGCCGCCGTTGTCATGGGCTTTCCGCTGATGGTACGGGCCATCAGGCTGGCCATCGAGGCGGTGGATCCGAAACTGGAACAGGCGGCCCGCACGCTGGGCGCGCCGGGTCACGCCGTCTTTCGCACGGTCACCCTGCCCTTGATCCTGCCGGGCATTCTGGCAGGCGGTGTCATGGGCTTTGCCAAAGCAATCGGAGAGTTTGGCGCAACCATCACCTTTGTCGCCAACATTCCGGGCGAGACGCAAACCCTGCCTTCGGCCATCTATGCCTTGCTGCAAGTGCCGGGGGGCGAAGAGGCGGCGGTCAGGTTGGTCATATGGGCTTGCGTACTCGCGCTCTCGGCGGTTGTCCTGTCGGAATGGCTGGCGCGCCGCGTCGCTGCAAGGATCGCGGGCGCATGAGCCTCAGCGTCGCAATCCAGCACCGGCAGGGGGCCTTTGCCCTCGACGTGGCATTTGAGGCGGGTCCCGGTGTGACCGCCCTTTTTGGCCGCTCCGGCGCGGGCAAGACGACGATTGTGAACGCTGTTGCCGGGCTGTTGAGGCCGGATGTGGCCCGCATCACGCTGGACGATACCACCTTCAACGACGCCACCACCTTCCTGCCCGCCCATAAACGGCGCGTCGGATATGTCTTTCAGGATGCGCGCCTGTTTCCGCATCTCACTGTGGCGCAGAACCTCGACTATGCGGTCCGGTTCGGTGCGCGGCCCAGGGGACGAGCCCGCATTATTGACCTTTTGGGCATAGGCGATCTTCTGCCACGCCGCCCGGCCACCTTGTCGGGTGGCGAGAAACAGCGCGTGGCCTTGGGTCGGGCCTTGCTTGCCGATCCGCGTGTCCTTTTGATGGATGAGCC
>CAYGQZ010000263.1:0-5815 GCA_964352055.1 uncultured Rhodobacterales bacterium | reverse complement strand
ACACGGGGCGGGTGCGCTCGCCCCCGACGACGTTCAGGCCGCAGGCAGAAAAATACCGAGCGGTTAACAAATTGAGCCTGAACGGCGAAACTGGACGGAGGGCTTCGGCTCTCCGTTTTTTCTTGTGCAAACATCGGGTCACTCAAGGCTGCGATGCCTCAGTCTTTGTCCAGCCTAAGCCGCAACTTTGCGCGGGCACGTGCGAGCCGCGACATGACGGTGCCCAATGGCAGCCCGGTTTGGGCCGATATCGCACGGGGCGACGTTTCCCCATCGATGACAAGCTGAAGCACGTGCCGTTGGGGCTGGGGCAGGGCGGCGACTGCGGCAAGCGCGTCCGCACAGTCCAGCCGCACCAAGGCGTCGGGCTGTGTCAGGGCATCGGCCTCGTGCAATTCTTCCGTACCCATTTTGCGCCAGCCCCGACGTGCTTCGTTTTGCAAAATGCGCATGGCATAGGCGGCAAGATCATCGATGGGCCGTCCGCGTTGCAGTCTTTGGCACAGCTTTAACAAAGTGTCCTGCACGAGGTCTTCGGCCTCGGTTCTGTCTGACGACAAGCGCCGCGCGCGCCGGGTCAGCATGGGGATGAGTGGGATCAGGGGGTTTGTGTCGGACATGGTCACTAAGTGAGCACCCGCGGCCGGACTTACCAGCCCGGGGGTTTTCGCCTATCGCCGGAAGTTGCCCTTTTTGGGCAAGCCCTCGCGCATTGGCGGTGGTGGGGTCGGCAGCCTGTCGCGCGTTCGGAATGGCAACGGATGCGAACCGGCTTTTGGCCCTCAAACACAGTGAGGCGGCCGCTGATGGCCCCTCGGATGTCAATGAAGAACGGAGTTCACAATGACCAAAATCGCCTCTTTGACCTTTGTGGTCGCAATGACCCTTCCTGCACTGGCCATCAGCCAGGTTGCCTCCAGCCTCGACGTCAACGGGGATGGTGTTCTGACCATCGACGAGGTGCAGGCCAGCTATCCTGAAATGTCCGCTGACAGTTTTTCGGTAATGGATCTGAACGCCGATGGGGCGCTGGATGCCGACGAGGTTGCAGCGGCACAAGAGGCAGGCTTGATGCCTGCGACAGACGGCTGACAGGATCGATGAGCTTTTGCCAACTGCCGTGACGCAACGTGCAGGCGCACAAGCTTGTGAGGCCCGGGTTTCCCCAATGCGGGCCTCACTTTTTTCCGATTTGCATTCCAGGTTCGTTGGCGTCGCTTTGAGATGCGGCACACACCAGCCACAACCACGGTCAGTGTCGATCCATGCCTTCGGCCCGGGAAAGGCTCGCTTGCAAAAATTGCGGTGGGGTACGTCACGCCAAGGCGTGGCCTCTGGCGCTTTGCCTACCTCTGAGGCAGATGGATGTTGAACTTGGCGCGGATCGCTGCATCCAGAACCGGGTCAAGGCTGGCACCGGGGCGGGTGGCGAGGATTTCCTCTTTGCGCGCCGTGGCCTTGGCGACCAGATCCGGCTTGCCCCGTTCGGCCCACTCTTTGGGTGATGTCCGATCGCCCATCTTGGGGTAAACGCAATCGGATTGCATCCGGCTGAGCGTTTGGTCCGTGCCCAGATAGTGGCCCGGTCCGTTCATCGTGACATCGGCCATCTGATCGAGCGCGAGCGTCTCGTCGTTGACCTCGATGCCGCGCACGCAGCGCAACGATTGTCCGATGATGTCGTCGCCCATGATCAGGGATTCATGACAGAAGCCCAGCAGGGACGCATGCATGCCGGCCGCTTCGTAGACCATGTTCAGACCGGCAAGCCCGGCCATGACATTCGAGCACATCTGCTCCCATCCCGCCTGCATGTCCGGCAGCTTGCTGTCGGCGATCCCGGCGGCCGCCCCGCCGGGCAGATCATAGAATCGGTGCATCTGCGCACAGCCGGCGGTCAGCAATGCCTGCTCGCCAGAGCCGCCTGTCATGGCACCCGTGCGCAAATCGAGCCCGAAAGGCCACGTGCCAAAGATCGCCGGTGCCCCCGGTTTCACGGCGTTGACATAGACCAGACCGGCCAGACACTCCGCCACGGCCTGAACGATTGCGCCTGCAATTGTCGATGGGGCCGTCGCACCGGACATGCCCGCCGAAAGAAGCAGGACCGGCATGCCGTATTTGATGCATTCTTCCATCACCAGACAGGATTCGGTGGCGAATTTCATCGGCGGGACAACGAAACAGTTGGAATTGCTGACAAAAGGCCGCTCGCGCCATTTGTCCTCGCCGCCTGCGATCATGTGGAGCATTTCCATCGCAGGTGCCACATGGTGCGGTTCGCTGAAGCTGGTGCCGATGTGTTTTGTCGTGCCGGAGACGCAGGCATAGATCGAGTTGTAGTCCATCTCGCAATTGTCGGTGATATCGCGGCAGACCATGGGGCGTTGTACGAAATGCAGGTTTTCGAGAACCTCACAGATGCGGGCAGCGTCGTGCAAGTCCTGAACGCCGCATTCGCGGTACTCGCGTCCGCTTGCCTCGACCAGATGCACGGCGGCGCCTGCGGTGCCATAGTGCACCCGTGCGCCGAACAGCTCCATATCATGGGCCGGGTTGCGGGCATGCAGCGTCAGGCTGCGGTTCGCCTTGGCGATTGTATCCTCGATCAGTGCGCGGGGAAATCGGATGCGCCCGTCATCGCCCAGAGTGGCACCTGCGCCGGTGAGGTAAGCGACACCACTTGCCGGCGCATCCGCGAGCCCGATTGTTTCCAGCGCGTCAAGGGCTGCGGTGTGAATGCGCAAGACATCCTGCTCACTGAGCGGGTTGTATGTTCCGCCGGACATACCGGGGCGTACGGGACGCATGTGGTCGGCAAGAGGGGCTGCGCGCGCAGCGCGACGGGCGGCGCGGCCACCTGAGCGGGAAGGGGTGTGATCGTTCATGATGGATACATCCGGGTCAAAAAAGCTTTAAGCAAGTGAGTTTTCGCCAGAATGCTCAGGGACGGCCACGGGCCGCACGACCGCGTTCGGCTCCGATGGTTCGGATGACCAATGCGATCTTGCAACGGCTTGCCTGCATGAACGCCTCCCTGCTCTCATCTATGGCCGACGTGAATAAGATGCGCACCGCAAACGGTCATGTCTGTCCCATTTGCGACATCACATAAGGTGAGACGGTTTGAACTCTTTGCTGTCCGGAAACATTCAGGCGCCAATCCGGGCCTGAAAGATAGAAAAAGATCATCGGTAGTTTTTTGCTTGGATGCAGGCCGATGTCTAAAGAAAGGTTACGCGCAAGACGGACGCCAAGCCCGTCTTTCCGGCGGGACTTCAGGTCGCGCAGGCGTCTGCAAAAGCGCACAGCCGCTTTAATGCCGCTTCAAATGAAGCGTCATCGATTGTCATGGCCACGCGTACATGTCCTGCCGCCGATTTGCCAAAGCTTTCGCCGGGCATCACCGCGATATGTTCTTTGTCCAGAAGCGCGTTGGCAAAGTCGTCGCCGCTGAGACCGGTGGCCCGAATGTCCAGCATCAGGTACATAGCTCCTTGCGCAGGAATGAGGCCGACGGTGTTTTGCTCATCAAGCACCTTTTGCGCAATATCGCGTCTGCGTCTGAAGGGCGCGCCGATGGCCTCTTCAAATTCGGTGCCTTGCTCCAGGCCAAAAACACTGGCGTCCTGAATGAAACCGGGCACACCATATGTGGTGTGGGTGGCAAAAGTGATCAGGTGTTGAATGGCCTCTTGGGGTCCGATCAACCAGCCGCAACGGGATCCTGTCATCGCATGGCTTTTGGACATGGACCCTACCACCAGCGTCCGGTCCGCCATGCCAGGCAGGCTGCGCGGGCTGATATGTTCGCCCTCCCAGACCTGACTGTCATAGACCTCGTCCGAGATCAGCCACAGATCATGGCGCTGGCACACATCCGCGATGCCTTGCAGGGTCGCGCGGGAATAAACCGTGCCCGTGGGATTGTTCGGTGAGTTGATCAGCAGGCTTTTGGCTCCGTGCGCGTGCGCTTCAATGTCGCTGGCGCGCGGTTGAAACGCATCTTCGGCGCGGGTTCTGATGGCGCGTGGAATGGCGCCGACGCCGCGCAAGGTCCCCGGATAGGTCGCATAATAGGGATCAATATAGAGTGCGGTGTCGCCCGCGTCGCAGGCTGCGGCATGGGCTGCAAACAATGCGGATTGCCCGCCGGGCGTGATCAGGACGTTGTCGCGCGTCGTTTGAACTCCGGTGCGTTCTGTTGTTCTTTTGGCAACCGTGTCGCGCAGCGTGTCCGTGCCTGGAACCATGGCATAGCCCGTGTTCCCGCCAAGCGCGCTTTGCTGCATGGATTGCAGGATCGGTGCCGCAGTCCGAATGTCATGTTCACCGATCGTCAGTTCAGTGACCCGCGTGCCTGCCGCGATCATCTTGCGCGCCCGGATGAAAACATCCCACCCGTCAGAACCTCCGCCGGTCAGGGTCGTGATCCGCTGTGAAAGGGCCATTTTTACCTCCGGCTTGAATACGTGCCGCCAAGGGCGCAGAGCGGTTGGGAATTGTCAATGTTGCGGCGTCTATTGGGGCTCTGCCCCCGGCGCTTGCGCGCCTCCCCCGGAGTTTATCTGGCAAGATGAAGCAGGGGATGCCTTGGAAATTTACAGGTTTGCGCAGTCAGACGTGCATTTCAGGTTTGATCTTGCCATGACGCCAGTGACGCCTGAACTTTTTTGGGAAGGCTCGCCCGGATGATCCCATAAGACTGGTGAATGCGATCGGTCAGTTCCTGCCGCGCCTTGCCCTCAAATGGCACACGGACCCACGAGCGATGAAAGTACTTTGCCTTTTGGGCGGCGCCAATCTCGATCAGGAATTCTGCGGTTTCCACATTGGGACATTTGACGGAAATGCCGTCAGCGGCCATGCCGATACAGGCGAACATCTTGCCGCCCACTTTCCATGCGTCCAGACCCCCGTCATGGTGGCTGGACCAGAACGCGCCGGGCAGGGCGGCGCAGATCTTGTCGGCCTCTTCGCGTGTCATGAGCCGGAGAGTGCCTTGGTGACTGCGTAGATACAAGGGTTGACCAATACCGGCGGGTCACGATACTCCTGCCGCATGATACGGACCATTTGCATTTGCCGCTGCATTATCTGCTGATTTCTTCGGCGGACCGGTTCTTTGTTTCCATGACATTCCAGAATTGCTAGGTCCGCGCCAACCCTATGCGTGAGTACCGCCATGACGATCACCCTGCACAACACCCTGACCCGCAAGAAGGAACCCCTGGTTCCGATCGACGACACGAATGTCCGGATGTATCTGTGCGGACCGACCGTCTACGACCGCGCGCATCTGGGTAATGCACGCCCCGTACTGGTCTTTGATGTGCTCTACCGCCTGTTGCGCCACACATATGGGGCCAGCCACGTCACGTATGTACGCAATTTCACGGATGTGGACGACAAGATCAATGCGACGGCCTTGTCCCGCAAGGAGGCTGGCGCGCCCGGCACGCTGGAGGAGTTGGTCGCCGAGCGCACCGATGAGACCATCAGTTGGTATCATGCCGACATGGATGCGCTGGGGGCCTTGCGCCCCGATCATGAGCCGCGGGCAACCGAATACATCGCGCCAATGGTCGCAATGATCAGCGGTTTGATCGATGACGGCTATGCCTATGAGACTGAAGGCCACGTTCTTTTTCGAGTGCGCAAGTATGCTGAATATGGCGCGCTGTCGGGACGCTCTGTCGATGACATGATCGCGGGCGCACGGGTCGAGGTTGCGCCCTACAAGGAAGACCCGATGGATTTCGTCCTGTGGAAACCGTCGTCAGACGCGTTGCCGGGGTGGGATAGCCCGTGGGGG
>CAYGQZ010000262.1:1206-5864 GCA_964352055.1 uncultured Rhodobacterales bacterium | reverse complement strand
TGTTTTTCCTGATGGTCGCTGTCGCCGGGGCAAGCAACCCCTGCCGCGAGCAGGGCCGCCTGCACCAGACCGGAGCAATCTATCCCTGCCCGCGTGTTGCCGCCCCAGAGATAGGGTGTTCCGAAAAAGAGCCGTGCCGTGGTGAGCGGGTTCAGGGATTTGATCGGGAGTTGGGTCAACGCCTGTTTGGGAATGTGCCCGCTGCTCGTCTCGACAAAGTCACCGGACGCGCCGGTCGCCCGAATTCTTGAGCCGAAACTGAGCGTTGCGCGATCTGCTGCCTTTATCGATGCGTCGGCGTAGATATGCGTGGCCGCGGCTGTGACCAGATGCGTGTGCGCGGTGCGAGCGCCGATGCTGTTGCTGGGCACGTAGCCGATAAAGCCGTCTTTTTCGGACCGCAGATAGCTGTGCTGGCCTGTTGTGCCCAGAACCGTGACGGCGTCGCCCAGCAGGAGCTGCCGGTCGCGCGCGCCATTGGGGCTGGCCAGCAGGTCGATATGTGGGACGATGATTTCCCCCGGCGTTTGCGTGCGGGCGAGGGCCGGGTCCGGGACGCTGCGGCGATCTGTCATTGTGCGAGCGCCTTGGGCAGGGCTGCGAGCAGGGCGCGGGTGGCCTGGCCCACGCCGCCTTTGGCGCGGGCCGGTGCATCGCCGGGTTGCCATCCGTAGATGTCGAAATGCATGTAGCGCGGTGTTTCGGTGACAAAGCGGCGCAGGAAGAGGGCGGCGGTGATTGTGCCGGCAAAGCCCCCCTTGGGCGCGTTGTCGAGATCGGCGATGCCGGGTTCGATCAGTGCCTCGTAGGGGGTGTGGAAGGGCAGGCGCCAGACCGGGTCGGCGCAGGCCTGTGCGGCGCTTTCCAGCGCGGAGGCCAGCGCGGCGTCGTCCGTGAAATAAGGGGCGATGTCGGGGCCGACTGCGACCCGTGCCGCCCCTGTGAGAGTCGCCATCGAGATGATCAGATCCGGTGCGCCCTCGTCCGCAAGGGCCAGGGCGTCGGCCAGCACCAGCCGCCCTTCGGCGTCGGTGTTGTTGATTTCCACCGTGAGCCCCTTGCGCGAGGTCAGGATATCCTGAGGCCGGAAGGCGTTCCCCGAGACGCTGTTTTCCACCGCCGGGATCAGGACGCGCAATTGCAGCGCCGCGCCCGTGGCCATGATCATGTGCGCGAGGCCGAGGACCGCCGCCGCGCCACCCATGTCCTTTTTCATCAGGCCCATGGACGCGGCGGGCTTGAGATTGAGCCCGCCTGTGTCAAAGCACACGCCCTTGCCTACCAGTGTCAGCTTCGGCCCGGTCTTGCCCCATGTCATGTCGATCAGCCGTGGCGCGCGGTCGGCGGCGCGGCCCACGGTGTGGATCATCGGGAAGTTCTGTTCCAAAAGCGCGTCGCCGGTGATCACGGTGATCTGCGCGCCAAAGCTGTTTGCCAGATCGCGCGCCGCCTGTTCCAGATCCGGGGGGCCCATGTCGGAGGCGGGGGTGTTGATCAGGGTGCGGGTCAAAGCCTCGCCGTTTGCGATCGCCTCGAGTGTGGGGGCATCCACCCCGTCGGGGGCCATCAATTGCGCGCGCATCGGCGATTGCGCCTTGTAGCGATCAAAGCGGTAGCTGGCCAGAAGCCAGCCGAGTGTTTCGATTGCAAGCGTGTCTGCGTCGAGGCTGTGGTGCAGCGCATAGGTCCCTTCGGGCAGCCGCGCTGCGCCTGCGGCCAGGTGAAACCGGCCCCGGGCGCGGGTTGCATCGGTGCCGTACCCCACTGCGGCCATGGCAATACCGTCCGGCCCCGGACAGATCAGCACCTGCCCCAGAGCGCCGGAAAACCCGTTGGCGCTGGCCCAGCGTTGTGTCGCGGCATCCTGAGCGGCGCGCCAATCGGCCACTGCGTCCTCATCCAGCAGGTGCAGGGGGATGGGGGCGGTGGTGTCGGTGGCGAAGGAAAGCGGCATGGGGCACCTTTTCGAGAGAACTGCTTGTGCAGACCCTAGCCTGTTTCCCCGGTGCCGCAAGTATTGCCCGACTGCCTTCAGATCGTGACGTCCTGCAAATCCCAGATGGCGGTCAGCGATCCTTCGCCCGCGCGCAGCAAGCGCCCCAGCGTTGCGGCCAGCGCGACGCTGTCGCCAGTATCGACGCAGTCCATCACATCGGAGGCCACCCTGGCCAGCAGGTCCATCCCGATCTGATCGGCAATCGCAATCAGCGACCGGGCGGATTTGCGCAATTCGCCGTATTGCGCAGCGCGCATCAGCCTGTCGCAATGCGCCATGCGCAGCGCCAGTTCCTCCATCGCGCGGCAAACCACGTCCTCGGCCCCGGCGTGGCCCAATTCGGAATACAAAGCGCCAAGACGATCATGATCGACGCGCACCGGTTCGCAGAGCCGGATTTGTGTTACGGATGTCACTTTATTCACCTCTTGTTCACCCAAAATGGTGTGCCCCCACGGCAAAAGCGTGATGCCACAATCACCGTTCCCAAATGGTTATGGTCCGACTGCCTTTTCTCTCGAATTTTGTATCAATTCCAGCTAATCACCCTTGAGCAAGAGAAAAGAAACGGGTGAAATCGCGATATGCACAGGATCAAACCACTGCCGAATTATCTGTTGCAACGCTATCACGGCTGGAAGGCGACAACCTATTCGGAGAACAAGGCGTGGTACAAGCGGCTGGCGACAGAAGGTCAGCGTCCGCGCACCATGGTCATCTCGTGCTGTGACAGCCGGGTGCATGTGACGTCGATCTTCAGTGCGGATGAGGGCGAGATTTTCATCCACCGCAACATTGCCAATCTGGTCCCTCCGTTTGAACCGGACGGGGATCATCACGGCACCTCTGCCGCGGTGGAATATGCCGTCAGTGTCCTGAAAGTCGCGAATATCGTGGTTCTGGGCCATTCCAATTGTGGCGGCGTGCAAGGCTGCATCGACATGTGCGACGGCCATGCGCCCGAGCTGGAACAGAAATCGAGTTTTGTCGGCCGTTGGCTGGACATTTTGCGCCCGAAATATGCCGAGGTCGCCGACATGTCAGACAAGGACGAACAGCTGCGCCGGATGGAGCAGCTGGCGGTGGTGATCTCTTTGGAAAACCTGATGACATTTCCCTTTGTCGAGGAGCGGGTCAATGACGGCTCGCTCAGCGTGCATGGGTTGTGGACCGATATCGGGGAGGGTGACATGATCCAGTACATGGGCAAGACCCAGGATTTCGTTCCGGTTTGAGGTTTACATTCGGTGCCCGCACCGCAAGGGGACGGATGTTCGTTTTTCAAAAGGGAATTGCATGGACCAGATCCTGAGCCTGGCGGCGACAAACCTGTTGTCGCCCATCATCCTGAGTTTTGCGCTGGGCTTGTTTGCGGCATTGGCGCGGTCTGATCTGAACATTCCCGAAGCGGTGGCCAAGGGGATGTCGATTTACCTTTTGTTTGCCATTGGCTTCAAGGGCGGGGTGAGTGTTGCGGATCATGGGATCGATGCCAAGCTTGCCTCATCGCTGCTGGCGGGGGTGTTCCTGTCGGCGGTGCTGCCGCTGATCGCCTTTGCGCTGTTGCAGGTGATGAGCAATCTGAGCCGTCTGGATGCGGCGGCGGTTGCGGCGCATTACGGCTCGATCTCGATCGTGACATTCGTGGCGGCGACCTCGGTGCTGGAAAGCGGCGGGATCGTGGCCGAAGGGTATATGGTGGCCGTGGCCGCGGCGATGGAAGCGCCGGCCATCCTGTCGGCCCTGTGGCTGATTTCGCGCGGCGGGGATGCGCGGCGCATGGACCCGGACCTGATGCGGGAGATCATGCTGAACGGATCCATCGTGTTGCTGGTGGGCAGTTTTGCCATTGGCTGGATCACCGGGAACGACGGGTTGGCGCGGATCTCATCCTTTATCGTGTCGCCGTTTCAGGGTGTCTTGTGCCTGTTCCTGCTGGATATGGGGCTGGTCGCCGGGCGGGGCATGCGCGGCGGCTCGGACGTGCTGAAACCCGGCGTGCTGGCTTTTGGCGTTGTCATGCCCCTGGTCGGCGCGAGCCTTGGGCTGGTGACAGGGATGATCCTGGGGCTGAGCGTGGGCGGCGTGGCGTTGTTTATGGTGCTGTCCGCCTCGGCCAGCTATATCGCGGTGCCTGCGGCGATGCGCGTGGCCCTGCCCGAGGCAAACCCGTCCATCTATCTGACCTTGTCCCTGGGCGTGACATTCCCGTTTAACCTGACGCTGGGCATTCCGATCTATGTATCGATTGCCGGCGCGCTGGCCGGAGGCTGAACCATGCAGACCCATCAAGCAAAACGCGTGGCCATCATCATTGAGCAGGTGATGCAGCGCCGGTTGACGGATGTCATGACCGAAGCGGGTGTGACCGGTTGGACGGTCTTGCCCGTGCTGGGCGGGTCGGGCCGGTCCGGACCGTGGAGCCGGGAAGGGCAGGTCAGCCGCGCAGGTGCCATGGTGCAGGTGGTCTGTGTCATCCGGCCCGACAGGCTGGACACCTTGCTGGACGCCACCTTTCGCGTGGTGGATCGCCATATCGGCATTGTGACGATCAGTGATTGCGACGTGCTGCGGGCCGAGCGTTTCTGACACCGCGCTGTTCGTCTGATCGGGCGGCACGCCGATGATCGGCATGCCGCCCGTACCGCCCGCTTGCACTCCG
>CAYGQZ010000262.1:0-1106 GCA_964352055.1 uncultured Rhodobacterales bacterium | reverse complement strand
TTTTGCAAGGTCGTCCGCAAAGATCGTTGCGAGCTCTTGCCGTGTGACGCGATCCCGCCGGTTGGCGGTGTCGGTCGCTTTCGTGCCTTCTTCCACGCGCAACAGCGCGCGCGCCCAGTTCAACATCCCACACACCTCATCGGTTGTACGGCCCCCCGGCCGCTGCCTGCGCTGCCCTTGACAAGGGCAGGTGTCTTTCGACCCCCCGGCCCAAAGACCCTTCAGATATTGCAGCAATTGATTACCAAGAGGTTGCGGCGTTGCAGAAAAAGCAAACAGGGCGGCGAACAGACACAAAAAAGGGGCCCAAAGGCCCCTTTGACTGCGCATATCTGCGAATGGTTCAGCCTTTTTTCAGCATCCGGTTGCCCAGAAGCTCGGCAATCTGCACGGCATTCAGGGCCGCGCCCTTGCGCAGGTTGTCACTGACGCACCAGAAGTTCAGGCCGTTTTCGACGGTGCTGTCCTGACGAATGCGGCTGATGAAGGTCGCATAGTCGCCCACGCATTCGACGGGCGAGACGTAGCCGCCCGCTTCGCGCTTGTCGATGACCATGATGCCGGGGGCCTCGCGGAGGATATCGCGCGCTTCGTCCTCGTCCAGAAACTCTTCGAACTCGACGTTGATCGCTTCGGAATGACCGACAAAAACGGGCACGCGGACGCAGGTGGCCGTGACCTTGATCGCAGGGTCGACGATCTTTTTCGTCTCGACCACCATCTTCCATTCTTCCTTGGTCGTGCCGTCTTCCATGAAGACGTCGATCTGGGGAATCACGTTGAAGGCGATCTGTTTCTGGAACTTCTTGGGCGGCACGTCGGATGTGGGGTTGTAGACGGCCTTGGTCTGGTCCCAAAGCTCGTCCATGCCTTCCTTGCCGGCACCCGACACCGACTGATAGGTCGACACCACAACGCGCTTGATCGTGGCGCGGTCGTGCAGCGGCTTGAGCGCCACAACCATCTGCGCGGTCGAGCAGTTGGGGTTGGCGATGATGTTTTTCTTGGCATAGCCCTCGATCGCGTCGGGGTTCACCTCGGGCACGATCAGCGGCACATCGGGGTCATAGCGATAAAGCGACGAGTTATCGATCACCACGCAGCCG
>CAYGQZ010000261.1:0-5884 GCA_964352055.1 uncultured Rhodobacterales bacterium | reverse complement strand
GTGCGATGATTGACCCCGCAACCCTGACACGCGACCTCGGAGGCAAGTGGCACCGCTCCTACGGTGTCGCCCCTTGCCCTGTGTGCCAGCCAGAGCGCCGCAAGGATCAGAACGCCCTGACGATCCGGGGCGACGGCGACCGCCTCTTGATGCACTGCAAAAAGAGTGGATGCGACTTCAAAGATATTCTGATTGCTGCCGGGATTACCCCTGGCACCGTCGAAATTGACAACATGGCAGTGGCCGCAGCGGAACAGGCCCGCGCCGATCAAGAGGCCAAGCTGAAAGCCCGCGCACGGTCCCTTTGGGACTACGGCGAGCGTATCCACGACACCAAAGGTGAAGCGTATTTGCGTTCTCGTGGGATCACATGCGCCTTGCCGGACACTTTGCGTTGGTTGCCTGACACGTTCCATGGCCCAAGCGGTAGCTATTGCGCCGCCATGATTGCGGATGTTGCCCCAACTGGCGGTGTCCATCGGACGTTCTTCACCAAGAAAGGGCAGCGCTTGGACAAGTCTGCAAAAATGATGCTGGGACCATGCGCAGGCGGTGCTGTGCGCCTCTCTGACACCCCCGGACCACTTGTCGTGTGTGAAGGCATAGAGACAGGCCTCAGCCTCATGAGCGGGCTTCTCAGCGGCCCGCACAGCGTCTGGGCTGCGTTGTCCACCAGCGGGATCAAGGGGCTGCGTCTGCCATCAAAACCGGGCGCGCTGATTGTTGCGTCTGATGGTGATGAACCGGGTCAAGCAGCGGGAAGTGAACTGGCCAACCGCGCCCATGCGCTCGGCTGGTCTGTGAGCCTTATGCCCGCACCGGAAGGCCAGGACTGGAATGATGTTTTGCAAAGCGAGGTGGCGGCATGACCATGGTGCAACCCAAACCCTTTGTGAGTGAAGGCCCCCAACCCCTAGTTCGCGAAATTCCAAGGGGCGACCCGTACCCCGTTCGTGCACTGGGTCCGCTCATGGAGTCCGTACAAGCCGTGCAGGCGGCAACGCAGGCACCAGCGGCCATTGCGGCACAATCTGCCCTTTCTGTGGCATCGTTGGCGGTACAGGGGCACGCGGATGTCGAAACACTGGCGGGCTATGCGCCCACGTCGTTGTTTTGCCTGACCGTGGCGAAGTCCGGCGAGCGCAAAAGCGGATGCGACAAACTGGTGATGGCCGGGCTTCGTGACATCGAAAAAGGTCGCGCGTCAGACTATCGCGAAGAATTGGCAGCTTGGGAGGTTTCCAGCAAGCTGTGGTCTGCAAAGCGTGACCGCCTTATAAAAGAGGCGTCCGGCAGCAATGCCAGTAAAGCGACAAAGGCCGAAGCAGACCTGTCAGTGCTTGGCCCTGCCCCGGCGCAACCTGTGTCCCCCAAAATGACCACGTCGGAGCCAACCCTCGAAGGGCTGGTGAAACTCTATCTGACAGGTCAGCCGAGCCTTGGCCTGTTCTCGGATGAAGGCGGGGGCTTCCTTGGTGGCCACGCCATGAACTCTGACAACCGCCTGAAAACGGTGGCGGGATTGTCCGGGCTGTGGGGTGGTGACGCACTGGACCGGGTACGTGCGGGGGATGGCGCAACAACGCTTTATGGTCGCAGGCTTGCAGCGCACCTCATGGTGCAACCTGTTGCGGCCCGCCCGCTGTTGGCAGATCCCATTGCCAGCGGTCAGGGGTTCCTTGCGCGCTTCCTGATTACAGAGCCGCCAAGTGCTATCGGAACGCGCCTTGCCGATATCAACGCCAATGTAGCGGATGTAGCGATTGTAGCGGCGTCCGCACGGCTTTCCGCAGTTTTGAGCGCAAGCCTGCCCATAAGCGAAACCAACCCTCAGGAACTTGCGCCGCGCCAGTTGCGGCTGTCCGGTCCAGCCAAGGAATTGTTGCTTAGGTACTACCGTGTCACCGAAGCCGCACAGGCCCCTGGTGGTGAACTTGAGCAGATAACGTCGTTTGCGTCGAAATCACCTGAACAGGCGGCGCGCATTGCCGGGGTGCTTACTTTGTGGGCTGACCTTTCAGCCGTTGAGGTGAGCGGGCATGTCATGGGGGACGCCATAGAGCTTGCACAGTTCTATCTCATGGAAGCCAAGCGTCTTTCCGAAGCGGCGATGGTCTCGGATGAAATCGACAGAGCCGAGCGGTTGCGTCATTGGATTTTCAATAGCTGGCCCACAGTCGCGGCAAGCCACAATCGCGACCCGCAAACGATTGTCCCGCGCGACATTGTCACCTTGGGTCCGAACGCACTCAGGGAAACCGCCGTTGTCAAAAAGCTGATGGCTGTTTTGGCGGCACATGGATGGCTTGTTCAGCTTGATCCGGGAACTGTGATTGATGGTCAGGCACGGCAGTTGGCCTACCGGATCGTGGGGTCAGTATGAAACTTTTTGACCCACGCGCAGCATTGGCAGAAATTGAAAAACAGGGGGATACCCCTGCTACATCCGCTACATCCGCTACACAGAGGGGTCAAAACCGGCCCAATGTAGCGAAAGTAGCGGATGTAGCAGCCCTGCCCGCGCAAAATCCACAAATTTGCAAAATGCCGAACCGGAGCCGGACACCTGACATGCGGCATGGATTTGCTGTGGGCGGATCACCCAAGACGTGGACCGGAAATATCGTTTCCTTGACCGAGTGGCGCAGGCTTTCGGAATGGGAAAAGCACGGCCCGGACGGTCGGCACTGGAACGGCATTACCAAGCAATGGGAGCGGCCCAAGTGACCGCAGATAAATCGGTTACAAACGCAACTATATCCACTATAATTCCAACCAATACGAGGCGGTAAAATGACCAGCAATCAAGGCAACACAGACCGAAGCGCAGACGGGACATTCTCGCATGGAAACGCCTTTTGGAAACTGCGTGATACCCATGGCAGAACATCTCTCTTTGAGACTGACGACGAGTTGTGGCGGGCCTGCGTGTCCTACTTCGATTGGGCGACGGAAAACCCGTTGAAAGAAGACCGGGTGTTTTCCTATCAGGGCGAGCAGACACATGAATCCGTGTCGCTGTTGCGGGCCTTTACGCTTTCGGGGCTGTGTTTGCATCTGGGCATTACGGAAGAAACGTGGCGGGCGTGGCGCAGGGATCGCCCGGATCTGAAAGAGGTCATCGCAAAGGCAGAGTCCGTCATTCGCCAGCAGAAATTTGAAGGCGCAGCGGCAGGCCTGCTGAACGCAAACATTATCTCTCGTGATTTGGGTTTGACCGACAAGAAGGACCACCAGTCGAGCGACGGCAGCATGTCAGCGACCGACCCGCCAAAGCTTTCAAAGCTAGAGCTAGCACGACGTATCGCCTTCCTTTTTGCGCAGGCGGAACACGAAATGAACGAACAAAATGAGGAATGAGCAAATGACAAAGACCGAAAAACCGACACCAACCGCAGCGACCATGGAAAGCTTGAGCGACCGCCGGATTGCGCAGGAGCGCGAGATTGCTTTGCTGCGTGAGCAACACACCCGCGCTGTCCTGGCAGGCGAGGACTTTGACTCGGTACCTATCCGGGCTGCTGAAGACGAGTTGAGCGCCATCGTGTCGGCAGAGATTGCGCTTAAGGAACTTGAACAGGCACAAGCACGGCAAGAAGCTGAGAGACAGGCGCGTTTGACCGACGAGGAGAAACGGCAGCACACCGTAGACCATCTGTTGGTGCTGGAAGCGACTTGGCTGCGCGATGTTGAACAAATTGAAACATCCTTCAGGGCGGCAGTTCAAGCCTATGCGCGCGCGGTCGAGCCCGCCCAGCTTCTGCAAGCCGAAATAACAGAGCATGGCGGGAACGGGTTCGCTTTTGATCGCGTCGCCTTCGAGGGCCGCATAGCTGACGGGCTTTCCGCCATGCTTGGCACCCAGATGAGGCCGGGAAACTGGAGTTTCGGGCAAATCAAACTGCGGTCCACCACCCGTGATCTAAACCTGCCTTGGGTTGAAGTGGAAGCCGCACAAGTCGCCGAGGTCGAACGCACCGCCGTAACGATTATGGCCGGTGGGCAGAAGGCAGCATGATACTGGGCAATTTGTTCCACCACGTTCTATTTTAGGCGGTGACAGATAAGCACGCGATTACCTATGCTCGCCCGAAAGAGGAAGGCATTACAGATGGCTACGCAGAAATCGACAACGGGCAACCGTTCGGACAAGCCGCAACCGTCATCGACGGCGAAGAAGTGGTCGGACAGCCGGATTGGGGATTGGGGATTGGTATCCCGACACGCCAGAGAAGCGCAAGGCATCGGAAGCAATGAAGGCACTGCGCAAACCAGCCAAGTAAAAACCGACACGCCAGAGTTCGCAGCGGGCTTTCGGTTGAAGGGAAAAGCAGAGAAGTGCTTTCCCAAGATTGAGGGCAAGCAATGAACCTCATTGTCATAGCCAAACACCTGCACCACACCATAAGGATGGTATTTGCGACTTAGCGTTTTCTCTTAGCGAAAATCGCGCCCGCTACGCCAGCGCAGGTGAAGGCCACCGTAAACACGGTCATGCTCAAGTGCTCGCCCCAGAGAGAATTCAGACCATCATAAAATATGATTTTCGGGATGTAGAGCCAGAAGCTCAAGGTTGTCCAGACGGCGAGGATTCCCATGGCCTCTATTATGCTTTCGATCATCTTCATGCCGACGACTTTGCTGAGTTCTCCCCTTGCATACAAGAGGCGAGCAGATGAACGCACGCGCAGTGTCGCCCAGCACAACAAACTGGATGCAAGCACTTGCAGCCGGTTCAATCTGCTGCAACAAATCATGGCGACTGCCATTCGCTTGTCGCCCTTTTGCCCCACCGCTTTTGCAGCGGGGTCTTTACGATCATCTTCGGGTAGCGGGTCAGTTTCTTCGCCAGTTGCAATTTTGCCGATAATCACCGCAAGACCGACGTCGTCTGCGGGTCATTTTTCGCCTTTTAGACCTTTAAGCATTTCCGGCCTCTTTCAATAAATCTGCCCTCGCCTGGTCTATCTTGCTCGAACCGGGGCCATCATGATCCTCAATCGTCGTTCTTTGCTTGCCCTCGTTCGCCTTTTCGCTCGCCTTGTAGGCATTCATATGGTGCCAATCGTGCTCCACGTAGAACTCTTTAGTTTCCGTGTCATAGCAAAGATACCACCAGTCTTCTCTCTCTTGGAGAGCCCCTTTTACCCGCCTGTCGATTTGCTTGCGTAGTGTGGTCATATAGCCCCCAATGCTTTGCGATAAGCATAACGCAGGAACAGACCGGATAGCAAATCTACCCTAATTTGTGGCTGGTGCCGGATCAATAGGACCGTGTGGATTAGTGTCGCAACAACGTTGCCGAACCGTTCGCACCCAATGAAGCGGTGTGAACTAAGATTTAGGCCGCCATTTTAGTGTTCGCCACCTGACACAAGATACCCATGTGAAAGTATGTCACTAGGACATGAGATCAGTATCCCGAGCGAAATCATCAGATGACAGCAGCCAGCCCCGAAGCGGACTCGATCAGTCGTTCGCTTTGCTTGCGCAGCGCCAGCAGGTCGGGCGGGAAGCGGTCATTCGCTGCAAGTGCGAAATTGAAAGGGCAACGTGAAGAAAGCGGACGCTCAGGGCATCAGCCAGTTTTTCTGCCAAGCAAACGCAGCGAAGATTAGCAGTAAGCCGATTTTGTTGAAAAACTCCGACAGACGAAAATTGTCTGAAATTCTTGGAACACTGTTCTAAGGAATACCCCTTCAGAAAATGACGTTTGCGAAAAGGGAGTTCTGCGGGAGGATATTCTGCTGTTTTGACCGTTCACGCTCAGAGACAGAGTTTTTCAACAAAATCAGCCCACTCGCCTAAAGGTGCGGCAAGGACCAACGCCCGGTTGTGGATCGTAGCCTGTGAGTTTTCGAACGCAGATACTTGAAGTTCACTA
>CAYGQZ010000260.1:0-6068 GCA_964352055.1 uncultured Rhodobacterales bacterium | reverse complement strand
GTCTATAGCCGATGGTCTCCTTTGGGCTGACTGCCGTCATCCGACAATTCCTGTCGGGATTTCCGAGCCAGTCGATTTGCTTGAACGGCAGCAATGCGCAGGAAGCGAACTTTGCAAAGTCGCGGGTCAAGGGCACGCTTTTCGACGTGGTCGGCCCAGACCGGACTCTCAGCACTGGTTCACGATGCTGCGTTCAGCCCGCATTGCCGCCATTCGCTGCGCGTGCAAAATCCGGAGGTGATTGAATTCACAGACTGCAGACGAACCCGACGTCCAACTCTCGAAGCTCAACGGCCGCAATCGAACGACTGGGCATCTGCCGCGTTTATCTATTTTCGTCAAGATGTCTCCGCATCTCCTGCAAGTCACCGCCGATGCGGCGCATGATGTCCAACTGGTTCGGACCAATAAAATGCCCAAATACCTGACTGACATTGAGGATGGCATTCTCACGGAATACACGACCTGCATCGGTCAGATATACGAGTTTCCCGCGTCCATCCTTTGGATCAGGTTCCACAGTGATGTAGCCACGATCCTTAAGGACCTTAAGCGAGTGCGTCATGGTGTTTTTGGTGACCTGCATCGCAGAGGCAATGCGCACAGGTGGCTTACCGTCACCCATGCGCACCAGATGGTTCAGGATAGAAAAATGTGACGGATGCACGCCATCGGGCAGGCTCTTGGCCAGCATGGCCGTCGAGAGCTGATTGATGATCCCTATCTCTGTAAAGAAGCCGAACACTTCAGCTGCCGTCGTGTCTTCTTCGCTCACGCAGTTCCTATCTTTGCATCAATGGGCCAGCGTGGGCTGACCGGCACCTCGGGACCGTATCCGATCCTCGCCAGCATTTGAACAGTCCCCCCTTCTGGAGCCAAGCGTTGATGCGTTGTTGCAAAGAGTTCGTTCATCTCCGGGTATTCCTGCAAAGCTTGACTGAGGGGTTGGAACCCCAGTCCCTCAGCCGTGCAGGCAAGATTGACCCGCAGCCAATCGGCCCCCGCCATGATCTGTTCGCGACGGGTGTTGCCATCTGTGACCATCCACAGATGGCCCATGGCCGTTTTGGTGTTTTCGGTGACTGCCTTTATGCCTTCGAGGTACCCGGTTGAGCTTGTGTCCAACAAAGACTCTCGGGTCATCACGCCAACCAGCGAAAGCGTCTCGAACATGGCTCCGCTAAAGTCGATACCGTCAGGGTTGGCGTTGATCTCGGCCTTGCCGATGCGCATCAGATCCACACTTTCTTTGTAAGTGTGAGGTGTCTCAATCTCGATGACCAAGGCGTCGGTAGAAAGCGCGCGCCAATAAGCGATGTCCTCTTCATCGACAGAGCCGCCTACAGAAGAATGACGGGCAACCCCCACTATGCGGTTCAGTGCGTCGGCGGAAATGGGGCGGGTGGTGTCATAAGGTTCTTTGTTCGAGCGCCGCGCCATCACATACTCAAAGAGTGGGTCAACACGCGGCACCGCTTTCGTGAACTTGGCATATGCGATTGGACGCTGGTCCAACCCGGCTCCGTCCTCGCCTTCTGGAAAGAGAATGATGTCGACCTCATAGCCGTCGGCATTGGCCGCCATGCGCATAAGTTCCAGAAAACAACCCAAACCAATTGTAAGCTGACGGTCGAACGGATCGGTATGGGGCAATTGCTTGTCGGTATCGAAGTAAAGCGTGAGGTCGTCCTCGTCACCCAACTCAACTATCCAAGGCTGTCGGTTATGCGGGTTTGGAGAAAGAACGGCGTATGACAGCGCATTTTTGCGCGGATCATCATAGCTGCCAACCAAGCTCCAAGGAGCGAGCGCGTCAGTTGGTGTGCGGGTCGACGCAAACAACCCGGCGCCCGCGGCGGCCAATACGACGCCCCCACCTGCGATTTTCAGAAAGTTTCTACGATTCATATCAAGCCTCATTGGTTCTACATCGAACCAAATAGTACGACGTAGAACTAGTCAAGCGATTTTTTGATCATTGCCCGATCAAGACAGCGTTGAAGGTGTTGGAAAGGTTGTTGTCTGTAACAGACCGCCTAGCTACCGCCACAGCAGACATTCATAATTCCTGCAGCATCAGTCGATTTGGGCTCTTTGCAGTCGTCGGATGCAGCGCGTCATTGACCCTATCGGGCCTACCGTGATCGACGTGGACGGCCCATTCCTGCCGTTCACCTGACCATCTAATTGCCGCGGTGCGGCCCGTCATAGGAGTCATTCGCCGCGCGCGCAAAATCGATCGCTGGACGAATTCAGACATCGCAGACGCAACTGTCTGTGAAAGTTCAAACTCGGATCAAAACTTCGCCTTCAATCTCCATTGCAAATCCAAGTGGCAATCCAGACACGCCGATTGCAGAACGAGCGTGGCAGCCCACTTCCTGTCCGAACACGTCAATGATTAGGTCACTAAACCCGTTCACCACAAGGTGTTGCTCGGAATACCCGGATGTTGATGTCACCATCCCGAAGACGCGGACCCACCCAATTATTCGAGAGAGTTCTCCAATCTCCGATTTGAGGTTTGCCAAAACCGACAATGCCACTTCTCGTGCTTCAGCGTATGCTTCTTCGGTTGTAATGTCCGTCCCTACAACGCCGAACGGGCCAGTGATGCTTCCGTCGGCTCCATTCTTTGGATGGCCAGAAAATAACGCGCGCTCGCCTCTTATATTCACGAATGCGAAAGGTATGTGCAGTCCCTCAGGCAATTTTGTCGGCTGAGGCAATTTCAGACCAAGCGCTGCCAGTCTTTCTTCGGGTGTGGTCACGATCACTTTCCCCGCTCAATGATTAGATGTCACGCTATATCACGTCGACCGTCCCGTTCGCCAGCCAATGTCAGAGCGGATTCAAAGCAGACCTCGGATGCGGCGCAGCATCTGCGGTTTGACCAACCCTGTCGGTCGTCACTGACGGCCCAAAGGAGCCGCTCGCTTGGTCCCGCGATGCCGCATGCAGCTTTCTCATTCCGGCCATTTGTGCATCGCGCGGCATTTTTACGACGGCAATGACCGGGTCGCGGACTTTTCTGCCTAATGCTGATGCGGCGAAATCTGCCTCCGCCCACCGGCCCCGGAACCAGTCGCTCCGATGGACCAGAGGCAGGTCATGCACTAACAATCAAACCGGACCAGTCAGATCAGGCTCCTCAAGAGGAGCGCGCCGTTGCAAGATCAAGCTTACGCGACTCTAAGAGCTGTTTTATTAACACTTGCTCAGCGGCCATCACGTCTGAGAATCAACTAACTCGGCACAAAGTCACTAGGACCTGCAGATATGGAGCTTCCAGAATGCCTAACTCAAGAAAGATAACACGGTTAATAATCCATCATAGTGAAGGGCAGAACGATACTTTCAATTCGATAAAGAATTGGCAGACCACTAAAGACGACCCGGACACCGAAGCAAAGGAAGGTATGGGGTGGTCACACGTGACATATCACTATGTGATTGAAAAAGATGGAAAAATTCATATCGGCCAGACGGAGAAAAAGTCTTCTGGTGGTACAAAAGCCAGTAGCAAAGATAGCCTGGAAGTTTGCCTTTGTGGCGATTTTGACTCGCAAACACCTAGCAAAGAGGCGATCCAGCGCCTGCGCCTTCTTCTCACAAACTGGTGTAAAACATACAACATCGTACCATCGCCATCCACGATAGTTGGTCACAAAGACCTGCAGGCCAAGAAAGGCAACAATGACAATCGCTGCCCAGGAATGAATTTACATAGTAGAATACCGCACCTAAGAACGGAAATTGCCTCAGATTTGGCAAAGTGGCATTTGGAAAAGGCACAGAAAAAGGCACTGAAAAAGCTCAGAGCTCGAGAGATTAAATAGACGCACTAACTTGCTGCGCCTTTTTTAGCTTTCCAAGTACCGATTCAACTCGGATATTCGCTGCAGAGCGGCGCGAGATGGCTCTGTGAACGGCAGTTCTGGGCTCGGAGCCGCCTTGCGGCGTTGCAGAGAAAAGCCCAGTAAAACAGCCACAGGAATGTCGGCTCCCACTGAACCGGGCTACTCGCTTCGCGCTTGCAGAGAATGACCGCAATCCGCCCATTCTGTGGAAAAACAACGTGTTGCGAGTGCAGAAAGTAGCGATCTGAACAGCGCGCGAGTGCCTTTCCTTTCAGGCTTTGCTCATTTGCTGCGGTGCAGGAAAGATCTTGGCTAGTTTGCGGAGGTTTTGGGCTGTTGCGGCGAGTAGGAATTCATCATTTGCGCCGCATGGGCCACGTAATCGCAATCGTCCCAGCCCAAGGATGCGCTTTAAGTGGGCGAAGAGCATTTCGACTTTCTTTCGGAGGTTCATCGACTTTGCGTATTGTTTGGTTTTTGCGATATCCCGCGCGACCTGACGGGCGTCTTCGTGTTCTTCTCGGGTGATAGACCGGAAGTCAGCGTTAGGGCAGCATTTTGGTTTCGAGGGGCAGGCCTGACAGGTCAGCTTCAATGCGCGATACTTGGCGACGCCTTTGCCGTCCGGGCCGCGATTTGGGTCTGAGTAGTTGCGCCGGAACTGCTTGAGCGATTCACCCTCGGGACAGATGTATTGGTCGTTCTCTGGGTCCCATTCAAAATCGGTACGAGACCATGTCCCGTCTGTCCGCCCTGCTTGGTCCAGCACAGGAATGTGGGGCTTAATATCGCGATCTACCAGCCACCCCAGCATTGGGCCTGACCCATATGCAGCGTCTGCGATGAGGCGTTCTGGATCAATATCGTGCAGATCCTTGATCCGGTCCAACATGGTGCGCACAGAACCGACCTCGGCTTGTCGGATCGATCTTGTTCCTTCGACATCCAAAATGACGCTGTGGTCTGTGTCGATTAGGTAATTGGTCGAATAACTGAAGAATGCAGGGCCCTTGCGGGCCGCAGTCCATTGGCTGGATGGGTCAGAATGGGACGTGAACTTGGGTTCAACTTCCGATGCAGCACCGAAGGCCGCATCGTCCAAGACGTCGAGATATTCCTTTACAGCACGTGGCGCATCGTTTGGATCGATGGCGCTGTGGTCCCAATCTTCCTTTGGTGTGGAGTTTTGTTTGTTCGCATCTGCCTCGATCAGGCTGGCATCTGCTGCAAGACGTTGACCGCTCACCAGACCGTCGGCGATACACCGCGCCACAGTCTTCTCGAACAGATGACGCAGCAACGCGCTTTCGCGAAAACGCCCGTGGCGGTTCTTCGAGAACGTGGAATGGTTTGGGATCGGGTCAGACAGATCAAGGCGGCAGAACCAGCGATACGCCAAGTTCAAATGCACCTCTTCACACAGCTGACTTTCAGACCGGATCCCAAAGCAGTACCCGACCAGCAGCATCCGGATCAGAAGTTCCGGGTCGATGGATGGACGGCCTGTATGGCTGTAAAACTGAGCCAGATACTGACGCACGTCGTCCAGATCGACAAACCGATCAATCGACCGCAGAAGGTGATCTTGCGGGACGTGACCTTCCAACGAGAACTCGTAAAACAGCGCCGCTTGCGCCTCCTGCTTTGGTCCCATCATCGCCAAATCTCCCGCATCCCTACGAGAATTGAATCAGCGACAGCACCTCAAATCAACAAGAGTTTTTCAACAGAATTCGCCGGACCTGCTGGCGCTGCGCAAGCAAAGCGAACGACTGATCGAGTCCGCTTCGGGCTGGCTGCTGTCATCTGACATTTTCGCTCGGGATACTGATCTCATGTCCTAGTGACATACTTTCACATGGGTATCTTGTGTCAGGTGGCGAACACTAGCGACAGTAAGCAGCACATGCACAGCCCTGGCGAATGTTAGGCAGGTCTGGATCAAAGCGAATGATGGTTTTGACTGCGCGCAACGGCGAAGTCTTGCAAGAGTCGGTTAACAAACCGTTCCGAGATTTCAGTAACCTCGAAGTCAAAAATTCTACACTACAACCTACCAGACCCACAGCGCCAGCAGATCGGGGGAAAAATCGGGGGAAAATCCACAGGCCGTAATGAAAAATATAATAATTTCAGGATTTTAGTTAGAGTATTTGGTGCCCAGAAGAGGACTCGAACCTCCACGTCCATAAGGACACTAGCACCTGA
>CAYGQZ010000259.1:0-6086 GCA_964352055.1 uncultured Rhodobacterales bacterium | reverse complement strand
ACCTTGCGCACAGGTGGTTTATCGAAAACCAGCGACACAAGCCGACCCAGCGCGGCCCCGGTGAACGCAAAACCGATCATCGCATAGCCCAGAGGTGCATCCAGCCAGATCGCCGCAAGACCGGCAACAACGAACAATCCGCCCACGGACGCCCGCATTTCACTGAGCCCCATCGTGCTGGATGTGGGCGCAAGATCCAGCGCCGATGCCGTATATCGGGGCGCGAGAAAACCGAAGAGTCCGAAGCCGACCGTCAGCAGCGATGCAATGAGATTCAGAATATCAACCATGGGCAGCACGTAGCGCGCGCACCTGCCTGGTTCAATGGCACGTTGGCTTTGGTTCATACAAGCGCTACCTTGAAGCGCAGGCACAACAGGAGAACCGACATGAAACGAAAGACTGCCAAGGATTTTGATCCGCATATTCTGGCCCTTTACGATGGGTATGTGCATGGTGAGATGAGCAAGCGCGATTTCTTGCGCGGTGCTGCAAAGTATGTGGCGGCAGGCGTCACCGCGACGGCTGTGTTGGAAAGCCTGCAACCCAATTATGCACTGGCAGAACAGGTCGCGCCGGATGATCCGTCAATCGAAACCATGCGCGTTACGTACCAGAGTCCGGATGGGCATGGGGAGATTTCCGGATTGATGGCCAAGCCCGCCGGAGCCACGGGTCAATTGCCTGCCGTGCTGGTCATTCATGAAAACCGTGGCTTGAACCCTTACATCGAGGATGTGGTTCGACGCACGGCAAAGGCTGGCTATCTTGCGTTTGGCCCGGACGGGCTGAGCCCGCTGGGCGGGTATCCCGGCAATGATGACGACGGACGCACGATGCAGAAAACGATGGACAGCACCAAGCTGATGCAGGATTTCTTTGCGGGCTTTGAATATCTGATGGCCCATGAAAGTTCGACCGGGAAGGTCGGGGCCGTTGGGTTCTGTTATGGTGGGGGCGTGTGCAATGCCTTGGCGGTGGCCTATCCCGAAATGGCGGCATCTGTCCCGTTTTACGGCCGACAGCCTGCGGCAGAGGACGTCCCCTCGATCCAGGCGCCTTTGTTGATCCACTACGGAGAACTGGACGAGCGGATCAATGCGGGATGGCCCGCCTACGAAGCGGCCCTCAAGGCAAATGGAAAAACCTTCGAGGCGCATTTCTATGCCGGTGCGCCGCACGGGTTTCACAATGACACGACCCCACGCTATGACCCGGAGGCAGCGGCGTTGGCATGGGAGCGGACATTGGCGCATTTTGCGACACATCTGAGCTGATGGTGTTCGGGCACAGTGTGTGGTCGGTGATTACCATGTATTGCCCCTGAACAAGGCTTGGCTCCCCCGCGGAACACCGCGGGGGCGCAAGAACCCACTCAGTTCAATTTGTCATCCACCCAGTATTTTGTCCCGGTCGCGGTGGCACTGACCTTCCAGCCTTTCTTGGTGAGCACGAAAATGGAGCGGCCGTCGACGAAACGCACGGCTTCCTCGGCTTTGTCTTCACCAAACATTGCGCCTGCATCGGCAGTGGCGTCGTACCCGCCCGTCGTGAACACCTCGAACTGCGCCGGGTCTTCGAAAAGGATGACGATTTGGCGGTCAAACCCGCCGATGCCAAAGCTCAGATTGACGCCCCCGGTGCCCATTTGCATGTACGTACGCTCTCCGGTCGCCCGGGACACAGCCACACCGCGTCCAAATCCGCCCGATACGCCGAACACGCCGAGGCGGCGGGCGTCAAATGCGGCGTATCCGGCACTTTGTTCAAACAGCGGGAGCGCTTCGGGCTCTTCCGCAAACAAACGATCAAGCGTTGCATTGGCGTGCTTATCAAGGCGTTGCCGCGTCAACTCCGGCGTCTCTTCGTTTGAAACAAGCTCTTCGGTTGAGTCTATGGATTCATCAACACTCTTGACGGCGCCCTTGACCACTTTGGTCGCTCCGGTCGCAATGTTGGTCGCACTGTCTGTGATCCTGTCCAGCAGGTTGTCCGCAGCGGCGCCTTGCGCAAGCGAAAGCAATCCGGCGATCAGGATGGTTTTGTATGTCACGTCAATACCTTTCAGTTGAGCCGCTTGAGCTGATTTGCCTCGTAACACAGTACGCTTCCTGTGCGTCAGGGCAAACAATCAGTCTGATTTCCATTGAACAGCACATTCAAAAGGATGCACGTCAAAATGACCACGGGACTGAACGAAAGCCGGGTCACGCGTCGTCAAATGGCGGTCCAAAGCCCGATGCCACCCACTGCGATCAAACTGATTGCCCAAAGCATCTCCAGATCAAACCAGCCCTTGCTGAGAAACTGAAGGCCGAGCCACCGATGCACCGCGTAAGCCATCGCACCGCCCGATCCCATCATCGCGATCGTGTGCAGGATTGCGACCCCAAGCGCCAGCGCGGTTGTCGTCATCAACGCACTTGCCGCCCGGTGCCCGGTGTCGAGTTCCTCGATGGCGCAAAGACCTAAGTAAATGGGCACCAACATAAGGGCTGCCCCATGCGCAAGCGACACGAGGAAGGACCAGAGGCCCAGTTTGTGCGGCGGAATGCGCGAAAGAAAGCGGGGATGTCGCCGTGTGATGGCCAGATAAAGTCCCATAGCGATCACAATGAGGCCGGCCCCGATCCGGATTTCGCGCTGGTTGTCGATCAACAGCGTCATCATCGAAAACGGGAGCAGAATGGCCAGCATGGCGACAAAGTGCCCGACGGAAAGCGCCCCCAGTGCCGGCCACAAGGCCGAGCGCCGCCGCTCGAACAGGGCCGAAGACACGGCCAAAGGCCAGCCCATGCCGGGGTTCAGCCCGTGATACAATCCGGACAGAATGACGGCGAGCCAGAGGCCCGCCGCTGTCGTGAGGTCCATGCCCTAGACCGAAGGATAGCAGAAACTGTCCGTCGAACAGTCGCCGCCCTCAAGCCGGATCTGGTGGCTGCGATAGCCTTCGGGGAATTCGGTCCAGAACGTCTCGTCCAAGGTAATCCCGCCGTTTTCGCCGACATTGGCCATGACCATGGCAGCACCACGTTCGCCGGGGTAAAACTGGTCATCCCATGTGGAATAGAGCGAGTTCGTCCAATAGACGCGTTTGCCGTCCCGGCTGATCTCGACCATTTGCGGGCCATAGCCGAAATCCTTGCCGTTGGGGTGCTTGGTTTTCTTGACGATGCCGCCAATCTCGACCTTGCCCGCCAGAACGGGGTTCATCGGGTCGGACACATCATATTGGTGCATCTCGCCCAGGCCCCAGCAGGCCACATAGAGGTACTTGTCATCCATGCTCAGGTCGATATCGGTGACCAGCGGTGGCACAGCGCCAAAGCCTTTCAGAAGATCGGGCAGGTCGTCGGCATCCGCAGGCACGGGATCGATTGTGATCGTCTTCTTGGCCTGCCATTCGCCCTTGTCGTCCTTCCACCAGGTAAAGATCGCGCCTTGCAGGTTGGTGGTGTCAACCACGACGCCGCAGAACCCGTATTCCTTGACCGGATCGTGGGCAGGGCGGATTTCAAGCGCCATCTGGTGGTTCTCGCCCAGGTCGATAGACTTGGCCACCTTGCGCGCGCGCAGGTCCCAGAAGTGGATGGTGTGACCATATTTGTTGCTCAGTAGGTCCTCGGGGACGATGCCGTTTTCGAACTGCGGCGGCAGACCCCATTCGGACGAAACCATGTAGTCGCGGGGCAGATTCCACCAGAAGTCATAGTGCTTGTCCTGAATGCCGCGGTCCATTTCATAGCGACCGAGGATGTCAAAGGTTTCGCAATCCATGATGAAGATACCGGGAGGGCCATCTGTGCCATCCACACCGCCGCCACCCAGGGTCGAGACATAGATGCCTTCGGGGCCGCAATGGATGGTATGAGGGCGCGAATACCCTGTCTTTGCAAACAGTTCTTCGGGTTCAATGATCTTGTGAATTTTCGCCTTCAGCGGTTCTTTGACATCGATGATGTAGATGCGCGAGGACCGAATGCCCGGAATGATCAGATACCGGCGTTCCAGAAAGGCGTGGCCGGTCAGCGGCGACAACGCCGAAGAACAGGCGTTCCAGCCAAAGTGGTGAAACTCGTCGCCCAGATTTGGCACATAAAGTTCGTGCACGATCTGGCTGTAAGTATCGCTGGTTGGGTCGACATCGACAACGGCAAGGCCGTCGGGCTTGGTCCCATCGGGGCTGAGCATCAGCGTAAACGCCAACTTTTCAACCGGGGCCTGCATGGCCAGTTTTGGTGTGGCGTGAAATGTGGGGTCTGGTCTTAAATTCATTGCGTCCTCCCTGACGTATGATGAAGTACCGTGCCGTGCCCCCCGAGGTATGTGTCTGACAGCGAGGGATCAGGCGGATCTGCTCTCCTTGGGTGCGGCCTTGTTGGTGCGGCCCGTGTCGTTTCTTGTTTTTGGTTTCGCGCGGGCTTTGGCGACGCTGTGCGCCAACTCGCGCGTATAGGATTCGAGTGCGATGAGGGTTTGATCGACCCGTGCCGCATCCATCGCCTCAAGCGCATCGGCAAGTTCGGTGTGCAAGGCCACGATGCGTTCCCGCGAACGGGCAGTAAAGGTGATCATGTTCATCAGGGGCTGCATCGCCTCGACAGCACCTGCCAGTTGGTAGCTCAGCACCTTGTTGCCGGCCCCGTCGACCAGAGCGCGGTGCAAGGTCACATCTGACGCGCAAAACGCCTCATCGGTAAGGCCCGGTTGGGACTGGCGGTGAATTTCGGCGCGCATGGTGGCCAGTTGATCGGGTGTGCGCCGTTCTGCGGCCAAGGCCCCGCAGGCACGCTCCAGCGCATAGCGCGCCTCGCAGGCCACGTCGAAACTGACCGAATTCATGCTGAGCAGCAAGGTCGAGGTAGTGACTTGCTGGTCGTATGCTTCCTCAAAGCGCAAGCGATTCACAAAAGCCCCGCCTGTCGCGCCGCGCTGGGTCCGTATCAAGGACTGCGCCGCCAACCGTTTGAGGGCTTCGCGGACCGTGGGGCGGGACACATTGAACTGATCGGCCAGTTCCGCCTCGGACGGCAGGCGCTGATCCACGATGAGTTGACCACTTACGATGGCATCCCGGATGGCCTTGGCGATCTGGGCAGAAAAGTCTGCTGTGCTGTCGGGATCAATTTTCATTTGTCTTACATATTAATGTCTGACATTTAATCTGGCAAGCATTGAGTCGCAGCATCGCCGGGGAGGGGATATGCCGCATCTTCTTCGTAGCACCCTTTGGCTGGGCTTTTTCGGTCTGATCCTTGTGGCGTGGTGGGTCATGTATTCCATGGCGATGGACATGGACGTCGATCTGCTGGGCCGACCCGGCGAGATGGGCGCGCGTATGGCGGCCATGGATCCGCGTATGCCGATGTATATGCCTATGGCGAATTTCGGGCCGCTGTTCTGGATGTGGGCGATCATGATGGCGGCCATGATGCTGCCGACACTTGTGCCCACCTTGCGCAGTTACGAAGACCTGATGGTCAGTGCCACGGGCACGCGGGCCGGGTGGCTGGGTGTTGTCGCGGGATATCTTGTCGTGTGGGTCGCCTTTGCCGCGCTGATAACGTCGGCGCAACTGGCACTGCTTTTTGGTGGTGTCATCGACATGCTGGGCATCGCGAAATCTAACCTCTTTGCCGGAGCGTTGCTGCTCGCCGTCGGGGCCTTTCAATTCAGCCGCGCCAAGGAAATCTGCCATGGCGTGTGTCACAGCCCGATGATGTATTTTCTGGGAAATTGGCGGACCGGGTTTGTCGGCGGGTTGCGCATGGGCCTTGGCCTTGGGGCGTTCTGTGTGGGCTGTTGCTGGGGTTTTATGGCGCTCGGCTTTGTGGGCGGCGTGATGAACCTGGCGTGGATGGGGCTCGCCACATTTTTCATGGTGCTCGAAAAACTGCCCCAGATCGGGCATGCTGTGACCAAACCCATGGGGGTGATCCTGATCATCTCCGGCCTGACCGTTCTGGTCTGGCCCTTAATCGGAGGACTATGAGATGGCCGTAAAGAAACGACCCGACGCCGACAAGCTGCCAATAAGTCAGCGGATCGACAGCCGGATGCCCAGCAGTTCCGGCCGTCGCCAGATG
>CAYGQZ010000258.1:4654-6107 GCA_964352055.1 uncultured Rhodobacterales bacterium | reverse complement strand
CCGAGATCGGCAAGATGGAACTGGACGAGGTGCAATCCAACCGCTCGCATCTGATCGCCGAGATCAAGGTGCTGGTGGAAAGTGCCGTGATGGATTGGGGCATTGAAGTCACGCGGGCCGAATTGCTTGACGTCAATCTGGATGCGGCGACCCGTGAAGCGATGTTGCAGCAACTCAATGCAGAACGCGCGCGCCGGGCTTCGGTGACCGAGGCGGAAGGTCACAAGCGGGCCACCGAACTGAACGCGGATGCAGAGCTTTATGCAGCGGAACAGGCGGCCAAGGCCCGCCGGATTGGCGCTGATGCTGAAGCCTATGCAACGCAAGTGGTGGCCGACGCAATTGCCGCACACGGGATCGAGTCGGCACAATATCAGGTGGCCCTAAAGCAGGTGGAGGCCGTTATGGAGATTGCCAAGGGTGAGGGTCAGCAGACGATCGTTCTGCCCGCCAGTGCGATGGACGCGTTTGGCGAAGCCTTTGGCATGTTGGCCGGGCGGATCAAGAAATGACGGAGCTTTGGGCTGTCTGGTGGATCTGGATTGTAGCGGCATTGCTGATGGGCATTATCGAGATCTTTGTGCCTGCGTTTTTCTTTTTGGGCATGGCTGCCGCCGCCACAATAATCGGCGTAGGCTTGGCTGTGGGCGTGCTGGGTCTTATCGGCTTGTCGCTGCCCGTATTGCTTTTCGTCTTTGCCGTGGTTTCGTTGGTTCTTACCATCTTGCTCAGGCGTTTTCTGGGTGTGCGCCGAGGTCAGGTCAAAACCTGGCATACCGACATCAACGACTGACCGCGCATACATTGCCTCACGTGCCGCCGGGTGACGGGCGCGGTGTCTGACCTATTTGGGACCGCTGGACCCGTTTTCAGCTCTTGGTGCCGACATTCTCTGCGAAAGCGGTTTTGAAAGCCTCTTGCTGCGCGCCGGTTGCCTCGGTCTGATGGTTGGCTTTCCATTCGTCCATGGTCATGCCGTAAAAGCTTTCGCGTGCGGCGTCCTTTGATATCTCGATGCCTTTTTCAGCGGCCGCCTCCTGATACCAGCGGCTCAGACAGTTCCGGCAAAACCCCGCCAGGTTCATCATGTCGATGTTCTGTACGTCGGTGCGGTCTTGCATCAGGTGCTGGCGCAGGCGGCGAAAGGCGGCGGCTTCGAGTTCCAGTTGGGTTTGGGCGTCCATGGTCATGGTCCTTTTCTGTCGTCGCGGACTGCGGCGGTGCCGCAGATTATTTTGGCTGATTGGGGGCCAGCCCCCAAGCCCCCGGAGTTTATCTGGCAAGATGAAGGGACGGATCAGAGATTGGCGTCCTGACGCGCGCTTTCAAGATGTGGCGCGATGACGTTGGCCCAATGTCGCTGGCCTTCCGTGTCTGTGATCAGGTCCTGACGGATTTCCAGAAGGGCGTTGGGGCGCCCGAACTGCAAGGCATGTTTGTCGACTGCGTCCCC
>CAYGQZ010000258.1:0-4554 GCA_964352055.1 uncultured Rhodobacterales bacterium | reverse complement strand
CCAGAAGGGCGTTGGGGCGCCCGAACTGCAAGGCATGTTTGTCGACTGCGTCCCCCGGAAGGTGCCCGCCATAGGGTTCATTGTCGCCCACCGGCGTGTCGAGTGCGTTTTGCAGGCGCGCAATGAGCGGATCAGCAATGCGTCGATCATATGAAGAGAGCACGCCAACTTCCCAGGGACGCGGCGTACGCCCGTTGAGTTGAGGTGTAAAACTGTGCACTGACACGATCGCAATGCCCGTCCGGGCGGCCAAAGCGCCCAGTGCGTCGTGATATGGCCGGTAAAGCGCATCAATCCGCGCCTGCCGCTCGGCGTCGTCTATGTATCTGTTCCCGGGAATAATCGTACCATCATACAACTGCATGATCAGTGTGGGATCATCCAGGCCTCGGTTTGGATCTATCACCAGCCGCGAGAAATTCGAACAGATCACGGGTGCGTTCAGCGCTTCCCCCAGCGCCAAGGCAACGCCTTTTCCGCCAATATCATGGGCGATGTGCCGGTTCATGTCCGCGGCAGGCAGGCCCAGCGTTCCACCGCCCACGAAAGGGGGAACGGTATTCGTTGCATGGTCGCATGTGATCAACCAGGCACCCGGCCGATCCTGGCCATGCAGAGAAAGAGGAGAGTATGTCATTTTTCCGTCACCAAATTTGCCGCAGGTTTAGGGCAGTTGCCAGCGAATGTGAATTGCGCAATAAAGCGCCCTGTTAGCGGTATCAGAAAAGAGACAGCATCATGAGACGCCTTCGGAATGTGAAAATCGTGGCCACACTTGGCCCGGCCTCATCCACCTACGAGATGATCCGGGCATTGCATGAGGCAGGCGCGGACGTGTTTCGCCTCAACATGTCACATGGAACCCATGATGAGATCGCGGAAAAGCACAAGATTATCCGCCAGGTCGAAGAGGATTTGCGGTCGACCATCGGTATTCTTGCGGATCTGCAGGGGCCGAAGCTGCGCGTGGGTGTGTTTGCAAGCGACGGCGAGATGCTTGAGATCGGTGCTGCGTTCCGCCTGGATCTGGACAAGGCCAAAGGCGACATCAACCGGGTATGTTTGCCCCACCCCGAGATTTTTGCAGCACTGGAACCGGGCAAACACCTGCTGGTCAACGACGGCAAGATTCGGTTGCGTGTCAAGGACTGCGGCCCTGACTTTGCCGATTGCACTGTGATTGCAGGCGGCCTGATTTCGGATCGCAAGGGTGTCAATGTACCGGATGTCGAACTTCCTCTTGCTGCCCTGTCCAAGAAAGACCGCTCTGACCTTGAGTTTGCCGCCGAACTGGGTGTCGACTGGATCGCGCTGAGTTTTGTCCAGCGTGCCGCCGATGTTGAAGAGGCCCGGGCGTTGATCAAGGGCCGGGCCGCTGTGCTGTCGAAAATTGAAAAACCCAACGCCGTTGAGCGTTTTGATGAAATTCTCGCTGCCAGCGACGGTATCATGGTGGCCCGCGGCGATCTGGGCGTTGAGTTGCCGGTCCAGAACGTGCCCCCGATCCAGAAACGTCTGGTGCGCAAATGCCGTGCTGTGGCCAAACCCGTGATTGTGGCCACGCAGATGCTTGAAAGCATGATTGAAAGCCCGATGCCGACGCGTGCCGAGGTCTCGGACGTGGCCACGGCCATTTACGAAGGCGCGGATGCGGTCATGCTGAGCGCCGAAAGCGCTGCTGGCAACTATCCGATCGAGGCTGTCACGACCATGGACAACGTGGCGGTCGAGGTCGAGATGGACCCGACCTACACGCAGATTATCGAATCAAGCCGGGGCTCGTCGAGGCATGCGTCCGTTGCGGACGGGATTGTCGCGGCGGCCCGCGAGATTTCCGAAACGACTGATATCAAGGCCATCGCCTGCTTTACCAAAAGCGGCACCACAGCGCTGCTGACCGCGCGCGAACGCCCGCGCGTGCCGATTATCGCCCTGACATCCGAATTGGAAACGGCGCGCCGTCTCGCTCTCAGCTGGGGGTGCAACTGCGTGCTGGCCGGGCGTCTGGACCGGTTCAAGATGGCCGTTCTCAGTGCGGTCCGGGCTGCGCGCGACGAAGGCTTTGCCACCAAGGAAGACCAGATCGTCGTGACTGCCGGTGTGCCATTCAACGTGGCAGGCAGCACAAACATTCTGCGTGTGGCCCCGTGTGACGAGAGTTTGATTTATCCTGCCGATCAAGAGTAACCTCGGCACTCACTTTATTGGGTGCTGCCGTGGATTCTGACTTGTTTCTTGTTTTGGGTGTTGTTCTGGCCGGGTTTACGATCCCGTCGGTCATGTCAGCTTATTCGGATGACAGGCGGCCCCGGACCTCTGCGATCATGGTTGTGATTGCCAGCGGCCTGATACTTTATGCGGTTCTGACCCATCCCGGTGGATATTCCTTTCACGAAATCCCGGATGTCTTTGTGCGGGTCGTCGCAAAATACGTTCTATGAGTCCGTGCCCGGCAAGCACGCAACACGTCCACCCCGTCGACAATCACACGGGATCCACACTGCGCGGGGTTGTCAATTCCACACAACCGTTCTAAACGCCCATTTCGTTCAGCGCGGCCGGCCAAGAGTGGCATGCCGAGTCGCGTATATACCGAACTCAAACCAAGGAGACGGAAATGCCCAAGATGAAGACGAAATCGAGCGCCAAAAAGCGCTTTAAGGTGACAGCCACCGGCAAGGTCATGGCAGGTCAGGCAGGCAAACGGCACGGAATGATCAAGCGTACGCGCAAGTTCATCCGCGACGCACGGGGCACCACAGCTCTGTCCGCACCCGACGCCAAAATCGTCAAGGGCTTTATGCCCTACGACCGCTAAGCCTGAAGGAGAGCTGAAATGTCCCGCACCAAAGGTGGTACAGTTACCCACGCCCGTCACAAGAAGGTCATCAAGGCCGCCAAAGGCTATTATGGCCGCCGCAAGAGCACCTTCAAGGTCGCCCGCCAGGCCGTCGATAAAGCCAATCAATACGCGACCCGTGACCGTCACAACCGCAAGCGCAACTTCCGCGCCTTGTGGATCCAGCGGATCAACGCGGCCGTCCGCGCCCATGACGAAGCCCTGACATACAGCCGTTTCATTAACGGCCTGTCGCTGGCTGGCATCGAAGTGGACCGTAAGGTTCTGGCCGATCTTGCCGTCAACGAACCCGCAGCGTTCGCAGCTATTGTCGATCAGGCCAAAGGCGCGCTGAGCGCGTAACGCCGTCTGCACTGAAGTTGATTGAACCCCGTCTGATCCCAGGCGGGGTTTTGCGTTTCGACGACGTTTGAACCGGGTGGCGCCCTGACATAGACGGGATGGCCCTGTTGCTGCCGCGTCCCAGTCGCAAAGGGTCCGAGAGCGGCAATGCGCTGCCTTGACCCGGACCTCGGAGAAAGACTTGCACCCGTGCGGCTACGCGACGTGGGCCAACAGGCTTGAATTGGAATTTGCACCCATGGCGTCGCGCCTTATGGGCCTGGAGGATCCGGGCGGTCCCGGATGCGGATGCGCAGACAACGCACCGGTGTTTGCGCGGGTCCCTCAGCCTCAATTCGCACGGCGATTTCGCCAATGTGATCTGAAGGTCTTGCAATGTGTGTGTGGCAGGCGATAACCCGGCCGCGTTGCGAGAGGTCCAGCGCCCCCTTGAATTCAGCCCACATTTCAGAACGAGGCGGGCAATGCCGGGTCTGATCCATAGTCTGGCTGGCCCCTAGCGCGAAGGGGTTGAAGCCATCAATCGGGTGACGGCCTCGCTGATGGAAAACCCGATCTTTCATCTGGTCAAAGACAGCGAAGCCCTTGGCCCTGTTTGCGCTGGGCGATGACGCAGAGTGTCTGGCCCGCGCCCATCGGTCCTTGCAGCAGGCCCCGACATTTGTGCAATCGATTCGGCACGGCATTGCCCCAGCCCAAAGGTCCAGGGATCAGGGAGAACAAGTATCAGGCGCATCATATGGCTCCAACTGCACCGCATGACTTGCACTGATGCTGGCGACAGACTACTCCGCCCCTGAGCGAGTGCGGAGCGAAGACCATGGATGATCTCAAAGCCAAATACCTGTCCCGGATAGCCGAAGCCTCGGACGAGGCCGCATTGGAAGACATCCGGCTGTCCGCTGTTGGCAAAAAAGGCGAAGTTGCGCTGAAAATGCGCGAGTTGGGCCGGATGACGGCAGAAGAGCGCCAGGTCGCAGGGCCCGCTCTGAACGCGCTTAAGGACGAGATCAACGCCGCACTTGCCGCCAAAAAGGCGGGCCTTGCGGATGCAGCCCTGGACGCACGCCTGCGCGATGAATGGCTTGACGTCACTTTGCCGACACGCCCACGGCGGCAGGGTACCATCCACCCGATCAGTCAGGTGACCGAAGAAGTAACGGCGATCTTCGCCGAAATGGGCTTTTCCGTGGCCGAAGGGCCGCGCATCGACACTGACTGGTACAATTTCGACGCCTTGAACATCCCTGGGCATCATCCCGCACGCGCCGAGATGGACACGTTCTACATGCACCGGGCCGAAGGCGACAATCGCCCGCCCCATGTGTTGCGGACCCATACGTCGCCGGTTC
>CAYGQZ010000257.1:0-6115 GCA_964352055.1 uncultured Rhodobacterales bacterium | reverse complement strand
CCCCCGGTATTGTCCAACTGGTTCAAGGCATTCAAGCTGCTGCTTGCGCCGACGCCGATCCCGTTGATCGCTGCCCCGAAATCCGTTTCCAATGTCTCAGCGGCTGTTTCAATTGGCGATGGGTTTCCGGATGCCTGGCTGCTGGGAACAGGAAAACCATCAGAGAGAAAGACAACAAGATTTGTGGGGTAGTCCGCGTCACCAGGACTGCCGGTGTTGACGTCGTCCAAAATGGCACCGGCGGTATTCAGACCCGCGACGTAGTTGGTTGTTCCGTTGGGGCCGTCATCTGCAATCTGTGTGAGCGAAGCCTGAAAGGGTGTCAAACCTGTAACCGGATCAACGGGATCATCCAGCCTGAATGTCCCACGGTCTTGCGCTGAGCTGGAGTAGCTCACCAATGAAATCGTGATGTCGTCTGGATTGTACCCAGCCGAAACATATCCGTCGAAGAGTGCCTGCGCTGCAAAAAGTTCGGCCACCAATATAGAATCGTTTTGGCCATCACCGGTAAAATCAGTACCCGAACTGTTCCGTGTCGAACCGGACGTGTCGATGACAATCACAATGTTCAGGTCTTCGGGCAAGTCGGTCCGCGTAATTGTTGCCGACACGCAAAAACCGTCTTCATTCAATCCGTCATTGTCTTCTGTGAACAGCGTTGATGTCTGCGTGATCGATTCCGGATTGTTCGAATCCGGGTTGATTGTCTGGGTGGACGTGCTGACATCGGTATTTGGGGTGCTTGGCATACTAATAATCCCATTAACTTTACATCGCTCATGCAGAGCTTCGTACAAACCATCTACAAACAAACCGACAAACACGCCTGTCGGCACACATACGCCTAGCTCATGTTCGTAAACAAAAAGCGCTAACACGCAAATTGTCTGTAATTTACGAGCAGACTATTCGTTTACCCTGCAATTTAAGCAAAAACACTGCCATTTTGTCAGAAGCCATATCCGGCATGGCCTGTCAAGCGGACCCCCGCGACCGACGCACTACCCAAGATTGAAGGTTGCCAATGAAGTCAGCGATTTACACGGCGAAGCAAATGAACGCTTGACCGTTGAAACGATGATGAAAACCAAACACAGGAGTGTTCCACTTTCTTGCATCCAAATACGAGAAAATGGAGCAAAACTAATTTGATCCTTTTGCTACCTTTTTTGTCAGGTGGGGCATTTTCGGGACATTATGGCTCAAACGCCCGGTGGCGGGGGCGGGGGCATGACCGTAAAGAGTTGGGCCAGTTCGGTCACGTCCTCTGCCATTTTCCAGCCATCCTGGCCCGCGGTCCAGACATAGCTTTCACGTCCGAGTTCGCCGCTTGCGGCCATGCGGCCCAGTTGTGCTTTGGAAAAAGGTCCGCTCGTGACACCGTCCTTGGCGACATGCCAGACATGTTCGACCGGAGGTGGCGGAGGTGCGGCGACGATCGGACGTTCGGCGGCACGTGCCCCCCAAGGGCCGGCAGCGCTTGCCGCGGCTTGGCCCATTTGCATGCCCAGCCCTGCGCCAAGGCCCGCCTGAAGGGCAGCGGCCCCGCCTCCGTCGCGGCCAAGCGCCTCGGCTGCCTGGAATTGCATGTATTGGTCCAGATCCCCGCCGATCACGCCCATGGACGACCGTTTGTCCATCACCGCTTCGACCGCGGGCGGCAGCGAGATGTTCTCGATGTACAGCTCGGGGATCGTCAGACCGTATTCTGTAATCTGCCCCGAGATTTCCTTGGCCACGATCTGACCCAGTTCCCGCGTGTTCGCGGCCATGTCGAGCACCGGAATGCCCGATTTGGCGAGGCTGCGTGACATCTCTTGCACGATGATGTTGCGGATCTGAAAGCTGATCTCATCCATGGTGAATTCACCATCGGTGCCGACGATCTCGACAAGGAAACGGGCCGGATCAGTGACCCTCACGGTATAGGTGCCGAACGCGCGCAGGCGGACCGGGCCAAATTCCGGGTCACGGCAGATGATCGGGTTCTTGGTGCCCCATTTCAGGTCGTTGAAGCGCGTTGTGTTGACGAAATACACCTCGGACTTGAAGGGGCTGCGGAACTTGTGATCCCAGTGCTGCAGCGTCGTCATGATCGGCATGTTGTTGGTCTCAAGCATGTAGAGACCGGGGGTGAAGACATCGGCCAACTGTCCTTCGTGGACAAAGACCGCTGCCTGACCCTCGCGGACAGTGAGCTTGGCGCCATATTTGATGGCGTGGCCTTCCCGCTCAAAGCGCCAGACCATGGTGTCACGCGTGTCGTCCACCCAATGGATGACGTCAATGAATTCACCGGAGAGGAAATCGAAAATACCCATGGGAGGCTCCTTTGAACGGACTTAACTGGGGCCCGGCACGGCCTCGTTGGCCAATACGCGGATCATTGATTGGGATTCAGCGAGCGACATGCCCGGTTGAAGGCGCGGATCATAAAGCATGCCCAGAAGGATTTCGTCGTGGCTGGTCAACAGCGCGAACTCATCGTCATCGTTAAAGATCGACGGTCGCGCATCCGGGCTGTCATTGGCAAGGCCAAGGCCCTGGGCCAACTCTTCGTGGATACAGGACAGGCGCAGAAGATCCGGATTTTCGGACCGGATCACGGCCACGGCGGCGGTGTAGACGCTGCGATCAGAACCCGCCGCATAGGCAGCCACCGCGCAATAAACATTGTCCGGCAAGTCGCGAACGGGTCCCAGATTAGCCAGGTTCACACCGGGCAGGCGCGGCGCGAATTCGGCAATCGTCTTGTCCCGTTCGTCTTCGTTGACGAAAAAGACAAGGAAATTCGGATTGTCCGCCACCGAGATTGGATGCCCCGAGGCGCGGGACAGGCGGTTGGCATAGCGTGTGACGTCTTCAAGGTCGCGGGCGCGCTGGCTGGGCGGGACCGAGGGGCCAAATACCACGCCCATGCGAATAGGCTCTTTCCAGCGGCGCAGCGCGCCAGGCAGGCCCGATCGTTGACCGAAGCTACTGTATTCGTTGAAAAAAACGATTCTCTCAAAGTTTCGAGCCACCATGTCTGCAGAATATGGCGTATCTGGTCCGCCGCCATCCTGTCGCAACAGATCTTGTGTCAGCTGACTGGATTGCACCTGCCTCAGATAACTGCGCAAGGCCGCACTTTCCTGCGATGTCGCGACTGGTTGCGGGGCCGTTTCGACGCCCAGATCAGACGGGCGCGCGCGCGGGGTCAGAACCGGTTCAACAGGCATGAAAAGATCACAGGCAGCAAGCAGGCAAAGGGCAGCAAGGCTGCCCAATTGACCGGCTTTGCGTATGACCCGCACGGGTTTCATGTGTCCTAAACCTTACTTGGGCACTGCCGTGGCTGCCGTGTCGCCGACACCGTCCTTGCGCGCCTTGGCAGAGGCAAGCGCATCGCGCAGGTCAGCTTCCATTTTCTTGAGGTCTTCTTCGGCGGCGGCACGCTTCGCCTTGCCCTCATCCGCGATCTTGAGCGAGTCCTCAATGGTGCCAATCAGGTCTGCATTGGCTTTCTTGACCGCTTCGATGTCAAATACGCCGCGCTCCATTTCCTCGCGGATTGCCTTGTTGCTTGTCCGCAGGTTCGCGGCATTTGCCGTGAGCAACTCGTTGGTCAGGTCATTGGCGTCGCGTACGGCCGATGCCGCTTCGGTGCTGCGTTGGATCGTGACGGCCTGTGCCAGTTGCGTTTCCCAAAGCGGGACGGTGTTGACCAGCGTCGAGTTGATCTTGGTCACAAGCGATTTGTCGTTTTCCTGCACCAGACGGATCGAGGGCAGCGACTGCATGGTCACTTGTCGCGTCAGTTTCAGGTCATGAACCCGGCGTTCCAGATCGTCGCGTGCGGCGCGCAGGTCGCGCAACTCCTGGGCTGCCATGACCTTGTCATCTTCGGCTGCGGCCTCAACCGCGGCTTCCTTGGCGGGGATGGCCGTTGCATCAAGTTCGGCAATCTTTTCGGTGCCTGCCGCAATATAGAGCGCCAGTTCATCATAAAACTGCAGTGTCTTTTCATAGAGCAGATCAAGCGACTTGATGTCTTTGAGAAGCGTATGCTCATGGCCCAGAAGATTGTCCGTGATCTTGTCAATCTGGCTTTGTACGTCCTCGAATTTCGCCGTGAATTTGGCAAAAGGGGCTGCCTTGCCCAACAGCTTTTCCCACCATGACCGGTCGCGGCGCACATCCAGTTCCGACACCGAAAAGCCGCGGATCGTGGTGACGATGTTGCGCAGGCTGTCTCCCGCAGGGCCCACATCCTTGTTGCGCACATCCGTCAGCATGGCCTGGCTGATTTCCTGCAATTCCGCCTGCGCCGCCGACCCGAAGGACACGATGGATTGGGTGTCGCGGATGTCGATCTCGTTCATACGGGCGCGAATTTCGGCACTTACCGGGGCATCTGCTTCGGCCAGTGGCACAATGGCATCTGCCTGCTTGGGTTCCGGCAGCACGACGGCGGTTACTTCTTCGATCTGAGCGAGGGCGCTTTCGGCCTTTTGGCGGGTAGTCTCGGACATATTGGTCACCTTACCTTTTAAGTGTTTTCTTCGGGCGCGAGGCGCACGCCTTCGCGTTTCAAACGGTCGCGCAGCACGTCAATCTCGATATTCAGATCGCTGCGATCTTCGATCAGCAGTTTGCGCGTGCGGGCGGCAAAATTCTGATCCAGATCGTCCAGCAAGGTCGCATAATCCTTGCGTGCCTGCGCGTCGCGGGTCCGGCTGTAGATGTCGGCAAACTTGACCGTCGCATCTCGCGCGCCCATCAAATAGACGCCGAGGTACTTGCGCGCCGCTGTCAGATCACGCGGATCTTCCTCGACCGTGCGGATCAGATCGCGGGCCGTGGTTTGAAACTTTTCCAGCCGCAACTCCATTTGCCGGTCGGATGCCCGCAACATGGCGTCCGACATATCCTTGAGGTAGGCCTCAGCATTGTCGACCACGCGCGCCACGCGATCCTGCTGAAAGGTATCGACGCCTTCCAGTCCCTTGGATTTCATTGGATCGATCCCGAAGGCCGCAACATGCAATCCCGCCGCCGCAATCCCGTAGAGAAGCGGGGCAACCAACCCCGGTTCGGCCCTGTAGGCCGCCAAGGCGATGCCAAGCCCGGTCAGCGCGCTGGAAAACAGTTTGCGCGGAATGGCAGGCCTGCGCGCCACCTTGCGGCTGGCATAGGCCGCTTCCGCCTGCAATCCACCGCGCAAAAGCCAGGCTGCCAGCGTCAGGCAGGCGGCAGAGACCAGAGCAACGGTCAGCCCGATCGCCCCGTCATTGAGCGCCAGGAACACCATCGGGACGGCCGGAATGAACAGAATATTGGCCCGCGCCCCAACCGGATCCACCTGGGCCCGGTCATACACCCCACGTGCGGGCGCTTCACCCGGAAGCTCGTCGTCCTGGGGGCTGTATTTGCCGCCGTATCGCCGCGCCATCTCTTACAGACCTCCGAGCACGCCGGTCGTAACTCCGAACATGAGCGCAAGCAGCAAAGCATATGCGATCTTTTGAAAGCCTGTGGGTTGCATCCTGTCCCTCGTTTGGTTGACGTGACTATAAGCACTTTGCAAGTGTTGCACTAGTGCCGTAGACCGATGCCGTTTTGCGTTGGCTGAGGCGCGCGTCGATCTGTTTGGACATGTAAAACCATCAATAGTCTTCAATCTGCTGAAAGCTGCCTGGGCCTCATATATGGGCAGCCGCGCGCCGGATTTGAGGGGCCCGGCCTAGCTTTTGCGCCGGGGACCACCCGGTTTGCCCGGTTTTCTGGGTGAGGGGCTTGCAGGTTTTGACGTTTTGTCCCCAAAGCCGGGGCGTCCTCTTGGTGCTGCGGTCGCATCGGCTTTTGAGCCCGTGGCCTTGGCTTGTCTGCGTTCCACGGGGCCGGGGCGCGGCTTGCCGGGTTTTGCGACAGGTTTGCGCGGCCCGCGGCTGACCTTGACCGCCTTGCGGGCCGTACCGGTGAACTCCTCCTCAGGCTCCAGCCCAAGTTGATCGCGCACGATCCGACGCCGCACCTCTTCCACAGCCCCGGGCTTCAGATCACCCAGCTGAAAGGGGCCATAGCTGATCCGGATCAGCCGGTTGACCACCAGCCCGATGCTTTCCATGGC
>CAYGQZ010000256.1:3313-6126 GCA_964352055.1 uncultured Rhodobacterales bacterium | reverse complement strand
CGGAGCGCATGAGCATGTCTGACGAAATCAACACACTCGAAGACCTCCAGGCAGTGGCCGGCAACGTTGCTGCCGCCGAAGCCGAGATGACACCCCGAGAGCCCGTCCGTGACGCGCTGGGTCGGTCCTATGCCACCGGCAAACGGAAAGACGCAGTCGCTCGTGTCTGGATCAAGCCCGGTTCAGGCAAGGTCACTGTAAACGGCAAGGCCATGAAGGACTATTTCGCACGTCCGGTTTTGCAGATGATCCTGGCGCAACCCTTCTCGATTGCTGGCGTCGAAGGCGAATTCGACGTTGTGGCGACTGTAAAAGGCGGTGGCCTTTCTGGTCAGGCCGGCGCGGTCAAGCACGGCGTGTCCAAGGCTCTGCAACTTTACAACCCGTCGCTGCGCGGTGCCTTGAAAGCCGCTGGCTTCCTGACGCGTGACAGCCGCGTTGTGGAACGCAAGAAATACGGCAAGGCCAAAGCGCGCAAGAGCTTCCAGTTCTCCAAGCGTTAAGCTGCCTTGCAGACCGATACGAAAGGCCGCTCTGGATTGGGGCGGCCTTTTTGTTTTTGCGACTGTATCAGCCCGCTGTCGTCCGAACGGCACAAGGGCAGATGTGGCTAGAGGCAGTTTTTGAAGGCAGCTGTCCGTTGGCGCGATGATACAAATAGGCCCGCCGGTCATTGAAACCGACGGGCCGCAATTGCTCAAATGTGTCCACTCACGAACAGGCGCAGGATAAACCAAGAAAAGTTAAAGCCTGTGTGACAAATCACATCTTTGCAGTAAAAGAATCGACGGTGCCGATAATTTAGGCCTGGTTCCACGTAACTGAGAATGAACCAGCCGCACAGAAATGGTCGCCAGAGCACATTCACGCCCCGCACCCAAAGCTTTGGTAAATCTGCGCCGAACGCTGGCCGGGCGTTTCAAAATTCTGATAGGGCGCCGGTATCCAGCTGTGGATTTGCGGTTTATCGGGTCAGGTATCGGGCGAGATCAGCCCCAGGCCGCGCAGGTAAATCCCGATCCCGGTTTCCAGCAGGTCTTCGGGCGGGAACGGCGATGCGCGCCCCGGGGAATTGCGTGCAAACAACTCGACGACACCGTGGCTCATCGCCCAGATATGGGCAGAAAACATGGACGCCGGAGGCCGCCTGTCTTCGGGAATATGCTGGCTGAGATCCGTGGCCGCCTTTTCAAGAACGCCGTTGGCCCGTTGCGCGACGTCCGCCAGTTCAGGCGTGCGGTTCAGCGATATGCCGCTTTCGAACATCGCGATGTAGTGGCCGGGAAAGCGGCGCGCAAAGGCCAGATAGGCGCGTCCCGTTGCCTCGAACGCCGCCAGTGCAGACGGCTGCCCGGATTGATAGGCGTGCTCCATCAGGTCGGCAAAGATGCCGTAGCCCTGGCGCGCGCATTCGGCGATCAGGTCCTCGCGCCCCTCATAATGGCGATAGACCGCGGCCGGGGTGACACCGGCCTGTTTGGCAGCCTCCGAAAGAGTAAACCCAGTCGGACCTTTTTGCTCGATCAATTCGAGGGCTGCATCGATCAGTGCCTGCCTGAGATTGCCGTGGTGATATCCACGTTTAGGCATCCCAGATGTCCAGTCCACCGCAGACATCTTTATCAATTTTTCCAATGGCTTGTGCGTCTTTTTTCGCGTAATCCAAGCCGTGGAGCACGGTGCGAATTGCGTTCAGACGCGCGCGTTTCTTGTCGTCGGAGCGGACGATGGTCCAGGGCGCGTGATCGGATTGTGAGCGATCAAGTGTTTCGCGGATCGCGTCCGAATAGGCGTCCCACTTCTTGAGGCCCTCAACGTCGATCCAGCTGAGTTTCCATTGTTTGAGCGGGTCGCGTTCGCGCTCTAGCATGCGGCGCAGTTGCTCGGATCGTCCGACGTTCAGCCAGAACTTAAAGAGGTGGATGCCGTCATCCACCAGCATATGTTCAAAAGGCGCGACCTGGGTAAAGAAGTGGTCACGCTGTGTTGCATCACAAAACTCGAAAACATGCTCGACCACACCGCGATTGTACCAACTGCGGTCAAAAAAGGTAATCTCGCCTCCAGACGGCAACCGTCGGATATAGCGTTGAAAATACCATTCCTTGGCTTCCGTTTCCGTAGGTTTCGCCAGCGCTGCCACATGGGCGTTCCGCGGGTTCATATTCTCGCGAAAACGCTTGATCGTGCCGCCTTTGCCCGCCGCATCACGCCCTTCAAAGACACAAGCCACACGTGTGTCCGACGCCGCCAGCCAAGCCTGCATTTTGGCCAATTCGATCTGGAGCGCCTCCATCTCGGACTCATAGGACTTGCTCTTCATCTGTTCGGTATGAGGGTAGGTGGGGGACAGGATATCGTTTTTGCCCGCGTCTTTGATCTGCGCCCGGATATCGTCCGGTGCGCCTTTTTCAAAGAATTCCGTGATCGCGCCGTCAAAAGGAAGGTTCATGGTGTTTGTCCCAAGTTACTGCTGTTAACATGTAATATGGGGCAGGCGGCGCACTAACGCAAACCCGCACGGCTTGCGGCCCGGTCAATGGCGGCAATTACGTCGTCGGCGTTGGTGTGATGTGGCATATGCCCGACACCTCGCAGCACAGTGACATTCGCCCCGGCAATCTGATCCGGGAGTTTCGCCGAGTGCACGTTGAGGGGAACGATGGTGTCGGCGTCGCCGTGAACAACTTCGACCGGAACGCTGATATCGCCATATTGCGCTGACATATCAACGACATGTGGGCGCAACCAGTTGACTTGCCGCGCATTGGCCCGCATGGATGCCCGGCGCAGCGTCAGGGCCGGACCAACGT
>CAYGQZ010000256.1:0-3213 GCA_964352055.1 uncultured Rhodobacterales bacterium | reverse complement strand
CCGGGCCGGTCAAGGATCGTGACCCTGTAGCGATCCGCAAGACGATCCGCCAAGGCAAAGGTATATTCCCGAAGACTGCCCGATGCGCCGTGGATCAGGACCACATCGGGGCCGCTGCCCATCTGTTCGGCGTGTACAGAAACCCCGCCCACATCCACCATCTGGCCGGTAGGAGGAAAGGCAACTGCCGCGTCACGTTCACGTTTGAGGGCAAAATACTGCACCGTTGCTCCGATTACGACGATCAGGGCAATCAGCACAAACACGAGAGTTTTCATATGCGCTACCCCCTGAGGTCCGTACGCTCCTGGCCAATCCGGTCCATGTCATATGGGGTGGTCAGGTAAATCTCGCTCAGCCAGTTTCCATAGAGAAGATGTGCGTGGCTGCGCCAACGGTTCAAAGGTGTTCGCGACGGGTCGTTTTCAGGGAAATAGCCAAAGGGCAGTTGGATCTCCGCCCCTTCGATCTGATTGTTGGCCAGATCGCGGTCATATTCCTGTTTCAGCGTGTCACTGTCATATTCGAAATGGTTGAGGATATAGAGGGCGCGATGCGCGGAATCCTCGATCAGGCACGGGCCGGTGACGTCGCTGCCCAGCAGGATCGGAAGTCCGGCCGCCTCGACCTCATTCCGGCGCACTTCGGTCCAGCGCGATACCGGAATGACGCATTCGTCTGAAAATCCGCGCAAATAGGGGGACGCGGGCGCGAGGTTTGTATGCCGATACGCCCCGAACAGTTTGGCGTCTAGCATGTGTTTCGGCACGCCGTGAAAATGGCTCAGCATGGCCATGCCGCCCCAGCAGACGCCGAAGGTGGAATGCACGTTGGTCTGCGTCCAGTCCATGATCTCTGTCAGCTCGTCCCAATAGCTGACGTCGTCAAAATCCAGATGCTCGATCGGAGCGCCGGTGATGATCAGCCCGTCAAACTTCTGGTCGCGTATGTCGGAAAACGGGCGATAAAAGCTCTCCATATGCTCTGCTGCCGTGTTGCGCGTGGCGTGATCCGACATGCGGATCAGCGTCAGTTCGATCTGAAGCGGTGTGGCGCCGATCAGCCGTGCAAACTGGGTTTCCGTCTGGATCTTCTTGGGCATCAGGTTCAGCAACCCGATCTTCAGCGGCCGGATGTCCTGATGCGACGCAAGCTCTTCGTCCATGACCATGACGCCCTCGTCCGTGAGGACAGAGTAGGCGGGCAGGGTCGAGGGGAGTTTGATGGGCATCAGACGGTTCCGTTGCTTGCGCAGCGATTGCTGCTTTTTGAGTATTTTCAGAACAATGAAGGGTAGGCGCGCAGTACCCTCAACCTTGGGTCCGCTCAAGGGCCGTTGCGATGAGGTCGATGAAATCCGCTTCACCTTTCAGCGAGGCGACCTCGTCTGCGGTGACGGTGACGCCCCAGCGGGCCATGGATTCGTATCTGGGTTGTCTGTGTGCAAGGGCCCGTGCGTAGGTCCACCGGATGAAGCTGTCGGGGTCGACCGTGGTTTCGGATTGCCCGGTCTCTTCGAGGTAATCCGCCCAGCATTTCGACAGGAATTCGGGTTGGTAGGACATCGGCTTTGGCGCCTTGTCGAACCGTTCGATCAGGGCCTGGGTGTGCGCGGCGTCGCCCTTGATCCAGATTGGCAGGCACACAGCGCTGAGTGTCGTCATCAGCGCATCGTTGTCATCCGATGGGTCCACCCATTCGCAGATGGAGCCGCCCGTGTCACAGATGAAATTCGGATAGCCATAGAGCGCCTGGGCGCGGTCTGCAAAATACTCGGTGTCCTCAAGCGCATGAATTTCGGAGCGGCGGAATTGATCCTGGCGATGCCGGTATTCGGCAATGGCGAGCCCGCCCTTGTCGGAGGCCCCCGGTTTGCCCAGATAGGTCGAGACCGGTGTGAGGTTTTCAAACGTGATGTTCGAGCCGATATAGATGCTGTCGGAGCGCAGCAGGTCACGCAGAAACGGAACTTTCATCGCTTCGGCCTTGGCATTGTCGGCGATCAGTTCGCCCATGTAGCGCGTGCCGATCCGGTAATCGATCGAGTAGTGAAACCAGTCGCCCGAGGCCCGCAGGATGGCTGACATATGGGTCTTGCCCAGCCCGGACATGCCAAAGACCATCACCCGTTTGCGCGCAGCATCTCGCCAATCCTTGGCGTCACGGTACAGCATCGGTTTGTCCTCGTTCGCAGCCCTTCGCGCGGTGTTAGCGGGGGGGCGCGGTGCGGTCAACGCTTGGCCACCGGATCAGCCTCCAGACCCGACCGTCGAGGATGATCAAACCGAACGCCAACAACCCGAAACCGGCAAATGCGTTGGGGCCGAGCGCTTCGTGCCGGACGACCGCGCCCAGCGTGATGGCGACAGGAGGTATCAAAAGGGTCACCAAAAGCAGGTTTGCCGTCCCCGCCATAGCCAGCACCCGGTAATAAAGCAGGTACGCCCCGGCGGTTGCGATGATGGAATAGTATCCGATTGCCGCAATCGTATCGGTGCGCAGGTCCAGCGTGATTGGCCCTTCGGCCCACCACGCCAAGGGCGCGGTGAACAGAGTAGAGGCCGTGAGCATGCCTGCGGCGGCCACTTGTGCGGGCAGGTCGCTCAGGAACTTCCGCGCCCAGACACCCGCCAATGCATAGCTGATCGTCCCAGCAAGGATCGCCAGTTGGGCCAGGCTGCGCAGATCGAGGTTGCGAAAATTTTCGATGCCAATGGCGGTTGCGACACCCAGGAAGCCCAGTCCGACGCCGATCCCCTTGCGCATCGTGATCCGTTCATCCGCAAAAAACAGCGCGGCGGCCAGAACGCCGAAGATGGCGGTGGCCGCGTTCAGGATGGACGTCAGCCCGGTTTCGACATGCACCTGCCCCCATGCCATCAGGCTGAAGGGAATGACGTTGTTCAAAAGCCCCATGCCAAGAAACCCGAACCAGATCCGCGGATGGCGCGGGATCGGCAGCCGCATCGCAAGCACCACAGCCCAAAGCGCCAGCATGGCCCAACCGGTGCGATGGGCGACGGCGGTCAGGGGGCCGATCTCATCAAGGGCAATCCTGATCGACAGAAAGGACCCGCCCCAGATCAGCCCCAGCAAAAGCATCTCTGACCATGCGCGGCCGGATAGGGATTTTTGGTGTATCATTGTTCAGGTGTGGCAGGGCATGACGGCACGCGCCACCCGGAACTTGCGCAAAGAAAAACCCCGCCCTTA
>CAYGQZ010000255.1:0-6166 GCA_964352055.1 uncultured Rhodobacterales bacterium | reverse complement strand
TTAGGGCGGCACTCATTGTCGCGCCGCCCAATTGTTTTACTTTACGGCGCTCGCAAGATCAGGCGAGTCGGGCACGAGGATCGCACGTGACAACATTCCGCCTGAGAGGACGCGCGCCGAGTAGCCATGCTGCACAAGCATCCGGGTCGCGTAATAGGCGCGTTGTCCGGAACGGCAGATCACATGAATCTCCCGATCCTTCGGTACTTCGGTCAGCCGAGAGCGCAGTTGGCCCAGCGGAATGTCGACAGAACCGTCGACTTTTTCCAACGCCAGTTCGACTGGCTCGCGAACGTCCAGTAGAAACGCGTCCGATGGCTCAGTCCAATGCGCCACCGGCATGTCCCCGTCTTCGATGTCGCGTGCGACCATGCCGGCGAAGTTGACCGGATCCTTGGCGCTGCCGAATTGCGGTGCATAGCAGATTTCAGATTCAGCAAGATCATCGATCGTCGCGCCCATCTGGATGGCCACGGCAAGCGCGCTGATCCGCTTGTCGGCACCGGGGCCGTCCAGGCTCAGCGCTTGCCCCCCAAGCACCTTGCCGTCAGACTTGCGATACAGGAGCTTGAAACCAACCATCTTGGCGCCGGGATAGTAGCCCGCGTGGCTGTTGGGATAGAGATAGACCTTTTCGTAGTCAGTGATCCCGAGCCGCTTGAGGGTCTTTTCGCTTGCTCCGGTCCATGCAACGGCGCCGCCGAAAAGCCCGCAGATCGATGACCCTTGCGTTCCTCGGAAACGCGAGTCCCGCCCGGCCATGACATCTGCTGCAATCCGGCCCTGTCGGTTGGCAGGACCGGCCAGCGCGATCAGACTCCACTCACCGGTGACGAAATCCTTGACCTCGATGGCATCGCCGACGGCAAATATATCCGGGTTGCTTGTGCGCATCTGGTCATCGACCCGGATGCCTCCGCGCTCCCCCAAAGTCAGACCAGCGGACTTTGCCAGATCGGTGTCGGGACGCACTCCCAGCGAGATGATCACGACGTCGGCCGGATGAACCTTGCCCGACTGCGTCTCGACTTCGAGCGTGTCATTTTCTGCTTTACGGAATTCCTTGACGCCGTCGCCAAGCGCGAGTTTTACGCCATGCGCCTCCAGATGCCCGCCCACCAAACGCGCATATTCAGGGTCAAGCGGCGCGAGCACCTGGTCCAGCATCTCGACCACCGTGACCTCAAAGCCGAGATGGCGCAGGTTTTCGGCTGTCTCCAGCCCGATGAAACCGCCACCGACCACAACGGCACGGGTCGTCGGGCGCATCATCTGGATGCCGGAATACGAATTCATGCCAGTCAGATAGGCGGTGCCTTTCTGGACCCATTCGCGGATTGCCCGCGCATCGGGCACGGTGCGAACTTCGAATATGCCGGGCAGATCGATCCCCGGCAGCGGTGGACGCACTGTCTTGGCACCGGGTGACAACACAAGCTTGTCGTAGCTCTCCGTCGTGACCTCGCCGGTCTGTGTGTTACGCAGATCAATTGTCTTGGCCTTGGAGTCGATGGATACGGCTTCACAGTTCGTGCGGGTGTCGATGTTGAACTGTTCGCGGAAGGTACGCTCGCTTGCGACCAGCAGGCTCGCCTCGCGCTCGATGACGCCACCGATGTGATACGGCAGGCCGCAGTTGGCGTAGGACACATAGGGTCCGCGTTCGACCATGAGGATCTCTGCGGTTTCGTCCAGTCTTCTGAGGCGGGCGGCGCAGGATGCGCCTCCGGCAACGCCGCCGACGATAATGGTTTTCATGTGAGTCTCCCTTGGATGTTTGAATAAGAAGTCATTTCTGTCCGGTCGTTGAGCCTTGTGCGGACCCCGGCAACTGCTCGGTCAACTCAGTTTCGAGTTCTCCGATCAGGTTTCGGTACTCGGCAATTACCTGTTTGTGACGCGCATCCGTGAGCGCTTCGAAGCGTGCAAGGCTGTCACAGGCCAGGCAGTATTCCTTGCAAACGGTGCGAAACCGCGCGTCGCGCAGAAAGTGCTCGCGGATTCCCAAGGCGCGTTCTGGAAAGCGCGCAATGACACGCGACAACTCGGCATGGTAGGGTTTTGACCCGGGATCGCGCCGCACATTCGGTGGTTGATTGCTTGGCATGTGGGTTTACTCCATGCTCCAACCATGACTGACGATCAGCGACTGTCCCGTCAGGGCGTTGGAGCCGAAGGAAGCAAAGAAGACAGCAGCCTCTGCCACATCCGCCACCGTGGTAAACTCGCCGTCGACGGTCTCCTTGAGCATGATCGTGTCGATCACCTCCTGTTCGGAGATGCCCAACTCTTTTGCCTGTTCGGGAATTTGTTTCTCCACGAGCGGTGTCTTCACGAATCCGGGGCAGATCACATTGGCGCGGACACCATGCTCTGCACCCTCTTTGGCCACCACTTTGGAGAGGCCGATCAGACCATGTTTGGCAGCAACGTAAGGTGCCTTGAGCTTCGAGGCCTCCTTGGAGTGGACAGAGCCCATGTAGATGATGCTGCCACTGCCTTGTTTGTACATCTGCCGCAGAGCGGCCCGTGTCGTGAGGAACGCGCCATCGAGATGGATGGCGAGCATTTTTTTCCATTTTTCGTATTCATAGTCGACGAGTGGCGCCACGATCTGGATACCCGCGTTGCTGACCAGAATGTCCAGCGCACCGAAAGTCTTGATCACCTTTGTCGTTCCGGCATCGACCTGCGCCTCTTCGGTCACGTCCATCGCAATGCCGATGGCAACTTCTCCGGACGGGTCGATCTCGCGCGCGGTCGCTTCGGCAGCCTCGAGATTGAGGTCGGCAATCGCAACTTTCGCGCCTTCGCGCGCATAAATGATGGCGATCTCCTTGCCGATCCCGCTGGCCGACCCGGTGATAAGCGCGACCTTGTTTTTGAGACGCATGGTTTCTTCCTCCGTTTGCAGTCCGGACACGGGACGTGTTCAGGCCAGATAATCGTGAACGACTTCGCCCAGACCGAGGGTCAGGTCGCTGATGATGTGAACTGCGCCAAGGACCTCAAGCACCGGCAGCGCCGCGACCGGCGCCAAAGCGTGCTGGAACAGTTCCAGCCCCGCGGGACCGGACCAGGCGCCCTTCACGGTCACGTCCTCAAGGTAATACCGGACCAACTCGCAGATGCGCGGGGTCCCGTCGACATGGGGAATGATCTTGAGCAGATAGCTCGGTGCGAGCAGGGACTCGAGGATCGGCCCAGTCTCAAGCGTCTTGTGCTTGTAGCCCATCGTTGCCACCGCGACCGGCACCGGGCCGTAGCGCAGCACGCCGCCAAGCGTGTCCTTCTCGACCCGCAGTTCCGGATAGGCCAGCTTTTTGGGAAAGCCCCAGAGTTCCCGCCCGGCCGCGATCGGTGCATGATCGTTGAGATACATCGAATGAACGTAGCCGCCCTTCTGGCCGCGAAAGCTGACGGGGATCACCTGTCCGCTTTCGGTATAGTCGCCGAAACCGGTCGAATCCGGCATGCGGATGAATTCAAACTTGACGATCGGGTCGGTCATTTCCAGTGGCGCGGGTATGACCGCCCGAAGCGCCTCCGGGTCGGTGCGATAGCTGATGATGAAAAATTCGCGGTTCACGAAACGATAGGGTCCCGGCGGAAACGCCGGGCTGGTGAGGGGCATCGCGAAGGCGTTCTTTTTTACGTCTGCTTCTTCCATCTGGAAGGGGTCTCCTGTTTGAAATCAGAGATCAAAGGTTCGGACGCCGTTGCCGAGATCGGTCACACGGCAGGCCATCGGGTCGGTCATGACATGCCTGATGTCGTCCCTGCCGCCGTCCCACAGATCGGTTACGGTGGCCCGGGAAAACTCGTAATCCTTGAAGTCGGCTGACTGGGTATCGTGGCGGTTCACCAGATGCACCAGTGACAGTGGCCCCCGGTGGCTCACCGCTTCGAGCTTTTTCACGTTCGCATTGTCGCGATATTCCTTCGGTAGCATGGAAAGAACATCCGACAGTGCCCCGCGAAGCTCTTCGATCTGCCGGATCTTGTCAGCCGTGAAGCGCTGCTTGCTCTGGTACTGGATATCCTTGGCGCGTTCTGCCACCTGGTTCATGTTTCGGGGCAAGTCGCCGGTGCCGCTAAAGAGATCTACCTGCACGACCAGAGCGTTGATCTGCGGGTTCTCGGCAACGTGTAGCAGAGGCGTATTCGACATGATGCCCCCGTCCCAGTACCACTCGCCGTCAATCTCGGTTGGCGGAAATGCGGGGGGCAGTGCACCGCTGGCCATGACATGGTTCGCATCGATGGTGTGGGTGGTGTTGTCGAAATAGACCGCCGCACCCGTGCAGACATTGACGGCACCAAGCGACAGCCGGACAGCGCCGCTGTTGATCAGATCAAAATCGACGAGTTCATTCAGCGTCGCGCGCAGCGGTTCCGTGTCATAGTAGCTGAGCGCTCCGATACTGCCGTCGGGGGCAAAGGCAGGTGGGGGCATCCGTGGCACGTAAAACCCCGGTATGCCGAACGTCGCGGCCGAGGCGGCACTCACACGGTTCAACCAGGGGCGCATCAGGTCCATTCCGGAAAACGGACTGTGCCCCGGCGTCCGGCTCGAGACGAGATCCCAGAACGCCTTGAGCCGTTCAAGACGGTTCTCAGGTAGATTGCCCGCAATGAGTGCTGCGTTGATCGCACCGATGGAAGTACCGGCAACCCAGTTTGGGGTGAAGCCAGCTGCGGAGAGGCCTTCAAATACCCCGGCCTGATAGGCCCCCAGCGCGCCGCCGCCCTGCAGCACGAGAATCCGCTCCTCGTGTTTTCCGAACGCCTCGGCCGCTTTTGCGTAGGGTGATTTCTTGGCGATGGTTTGGGCAGGCATTTGCAATTGTCCTTGTGTTGACTGCGTCTCCAACACGGTCAGGTCTGATATGTGCGAACTCCCGGCCGGGTCCGGAAGTACGTAACTGTTAACAACCTGCCTCTACGCGTTGCTCAGGCTGTCAGCTGTACGATGATGCTGCCCCAGAGGGTCAGAATGATCTGCGCGACAGGGTAAGCGGGGGCGTAGCCCAAGACCGGCAACGGGCTACCGGACCGCGCCTGCACCGCCGCCATGGATGGGGTAGACGTCAAGGACCCAGCGATTGCGCCCAGCAGCAGAATGGGATTCATCTTGAACACGAAATGTCCCAGGAGCATCCCTGCCAGCAGGGGTATGATTGCCACGATGAAACCACCAAGCGGCAGGACAAGACCCACTTCCATGATGGCCGGGATCAGGCTTGGTGCCGCTTGCAAGCCGACCATGGCGATGAAGGAAGCGAGCCCCAGCGACGTCATCAATGCAACGGACCCATCCGGAATACGGCCAAAGAACGGGTTGCGGGTGCCAAGGTATCCGGTCAGAAGCCCTGCCAGCAATGCGCCCACGCTGGTCCCCAAACCCACTTCGATCCCGAAGACCGAAAACCGCGTCATCACCCCGACGAGGCCACCGACGAAGATCATCAGGCCCAGCACGACGAAATCTGTGGCCTGCGTCGGCTTGAGTTCGCGCCCGAGGTTCGACGCTGCCTTTGCGAGGATATCTTGTGGTCCGATCACATCGAGCATGTCGCCACTTTCCAGCGTGATCCCGGGTGCAACCGGGATGTCATGGCCGCCCCGCGTTATCGACTTGAGGTAGAGGCCCCGTGCCCAGGGACGTGCCGCGATGTCGCGTAGGGTCTGGCCGACCACGTCCGAACCCGTGACGACAACCTTCGCGGCTTGAAATGGGATGTCGAGCAGGGCCGGATCCTCGACTTCTTCGGCCTTGGGTGACAGATGTTCGATGACCGCAGCACGCGGCCCGCTGATAGCGAGCACATCCCCCGCTTCAACGACAAGTGCGGGGTCCGCATCAAGGATCTGATCGCCCCGCCGGAGCCGCAGAACAAACAGGCGATGCCCGGCAAAACGACGCTCCACTTGTGCGAGTGTCTCGCCGATGACAGACGCGCTTTCCGGCGTGCAGTAGGCGCGAAGCTGGAATTGGCGGTAGCCGGATTCCACACCATTCTCGGAGTCGTCGATGCCGAGGCTGCGCCCCAGGTCCGCTGCGGCGGCTTGCAGGTCCACACCCAGAAGCTTTGGCCCCATGTAACTACAGAACCAGATTGCCCCGGCCGAACCCACCACGTAGCAGACCGCGTAGCCGACCGCG
>CAYGQZ010000254.1:1859-6189 GCA_964352055.1 uncultured Rhodobacterales bacterium | reverse complement strand
TGATCCGCAGCGATACGCTGATCGAGGACCGCATCGAGTTCGACAAGCAGGTGCTTCAGGATTTCTACTTTTCCCGTGGATATGTCGATTTCCGCACGCTCAGCGCCAATGCACAGCTGACCGAGGAACGCGACGGGTTCTTCCTTGTGTTCAATATTCAGGAAGGCCAGCAGTTCTCATTCGGGCAGATCACGGTGACGTCGGATATTCCGGGCGTTGATCCGGCAAGCTATCAGGACGTGGTCAGGGTGCGCCCCGGTGTCATCTATTCGCCATCCCTTGTTGAAAACGAAATCGCGCGCCTTGAACGCAAGGGCCAGCGGGACGGTGTCGACTTTTTGCGGGTTGAGCCCCGCATCACCCGAAATGACCGGGATCTGACGCTGGATGTGGAGCTGAACCTGAGCCGTGGCCCGCGGGTCTTTGTCGAACGCATCGATATCGAGGGCAATACGACAACCCTGGACCAGGTCATTCGCCGGCAGTTCCGCATCGCCGAAGGTGACCCGTTCAATCCGCGTGAAATCCGCGACGCCGCCGAACGTATCCGTGCGTTGGATTTCTTTGGCAACACTGCCGTCAACGCGCGCGAAGGATCGCAGCCGGATCAGGTGATCGTGGATGTGGACGTGGAAGAGCAGCCAACAGGTTCGTTGAACTTTGGTGGCTCCTATGCGGTCAGCGAAGGTTTTGGGCTTGCGATCGGATTTACCGAGCGCAACTTTCTTGGACGCGGTCAAACCTTTGGTCTGAACTTTTCTACGGCCCAAGAGGCGGGCCGCTATGGACTGACCTTTGTTGAGCCGGCCTTTCTGGGTCGGGACGTTGCATTTGGCCTGAACCTTCAATTCAGCGAATCCGACAGTAACTTTGCAAACTACGATACCAAATCCTTGATCTTCAGCCCGTCGCTCACATTCCCTGTCAGCGAAAACGGTCGTTTGTCTGTTCGATATACCTACCGTAACCAGGAGATGCTGGAGCGCGACGACCCGCCGGAAAACGGTGCGGTTGTGCAGACCGAGATTGATGCGGGTCGCGAAAGCGCGTCAGGCGTTGGCTACACCTATACCTACGACACAAGGACAAGCGGCCTTGATCCCAATGCGGGTGTGCTGTTCGAATTCGGGCAGGATCTTGCCGGTCTTGGCGGCGAGTCGGAGTTTCTCCGGACCACCGCGAAAATCGTCGGAGAGCGTCGCGTGCTGAGCGAAGAGGTTGTCCTGCGTGCAACAGTTGAAGGCGGTGCGCTGAACTGGTTCGGCGGCACAAACCGGACGATTGACCGGTTTCAGGTTGGCCCGCGGATTTTCCGTGGCTTCGAGCCGGGCGGTATCGGGCCACGCGATTTCTCGGGAACAGGCGATCCCGATCCATTGGGCGGAAACCTGTATGCGGTGGCCCGTCTGGAAGCCGAGTTCCCACTGGGCTTGCCGGACGAGTGGGGCTTGCGCGGGGCATTGTTTACGGATGCCGGTAACTTGTGGAACCTCGATGATGTGGACCTGACCGGGGGCGACGTCAGAGGCGAATCGGGTTCGGTCCGGGTTGTCGTGGGCGCGTCGATCCTTTGGGATACGATCATTGGCCCGTTGCGCTTCAACTTTACCAATGCGGTCAGGAAAGAAAGCTTTGACGAGACACAGACCTTCGATGTGACCCTTCAATCGAATTTCTAAACCCATGTGGCGTCTGGCCCGTTTCCTCGTATTGGCGCTGGTCCTGTCAGGGGCCAGCGCCGCTTTGTCTCAGGACCTGCGCAGCCCGGTCCTGACCGTGGACAGTGACCGGCTCTATCGCGACAGTGCATTTGGCAAGCGCGTGACGAGCGAGATCGAGGCGCGCGGCCGCGCCTTGGCCGAGGAAAATCGCGCCCTCGAAGCAGAGTTGGAAACCGAAGAGAAAGCTCTCACGGCCCAGCGTTCCACGTTGACACCCGAAGAGTTCCGCACCCTTGCCGACGCGTTCGACGCCCGGGTCCAGACCATACGCCGGGAACGCGACGCCCAGAACCGTCTGTTGAATGAGAAGCTGGAGGAAAACCGTGTGCGTTTTCTGAGTGCTGCGGCTCCGGTACTGGAAGACATCATGCGCGAGGCGGGGGCGGGCATCGTGCTGGAACGCCGCGATGTGTTCATCAGTGCCAACGCCATCGATATCACGGTGGTCGCGATCGAGCGGATTGACCTGATCCTTGGCGATGGCGCGCCCGCGCCCAAATAGGCCGCGTGCTTGCGGCACTGCACCGGCCTTGTTAGTCAGGGAACAGTATCGCGTATCAACAAGGCCGGACCAGATCATGAGTACAGACCTTCTTTCAGCAGATATCGGGCTGATCCAACGTATCATCCCGCATCGCTACCCGTTTTTGCTGGTCGACAAGGTGGTTGATATCGACGGCTATTCTTCGGCCACGGGGATCAAGAATGTCACCATGAACGAGCCGCATTTTCAGGGCCATTTTCCCGGCAAGCCCATCATGCCCGGCGTCACCATCGTCGAGGCCATGGCCCAGACGGCGGCCGTCATGGTGGGCACGGCCCTTGAGATGATGGACAAGAACATGCTGGTCTATTTCATGGCCATCGACAAATGCAAGTTCCGCCGGATGGTTGTGCCGGGCGATGTGCTGCACCTCAAGCTGACCACCACGCGCGGCAAACCGGGCGCAAAGGTCTGGAAGTTTGCCGGTGTCGCTGAAGTCGAAGGCGAGATGGCCTGTGAAGTGGAGTTTACCGCAATGATGGATCTGCCCGCCGCATGAGCATGGCGCGGATCCACCCTTCGGCTGTGATCGAGGCCGGCGCGCAGATTGATGCGTCCGCCCGGATCGGCCCGTTTTGTGTGGTGGGTCCGGACGTCGTGATTGGCCCGGATGTCGAGCTGAAAAGCCATGTTGTCGTGTCCGGGCACACGCAGGTTGGCGCGGGCACTGTCATCTTTCCCTTTGCGGTGATCGGAGAGATTCCGCAGGACCTCAAGTTCAAGGGCGAGATCAGCCGCCTCGAGATCGGCGCGCGCAACCGCATCCGCGAGCATGTGACGATGAACGGGGGCACCCGGCTTGGCGGTGGTGTGACCCGGATCGGGGACGATGGCCTGTTCATGGCAGGCTGCCACATCGCCCATGACGCCCAGGTTGGCAACCGCGTCGTGGTGGTGAACGCAGCGGGCGTGGCCGGGCACTGCATTCTCGAAGACGACGTTATTCTGGGCGGATTGTCCGGCGTGCATCAGTTTGTCCGCATTGGGCGGGGCGCTGTCATCGGGGCGGTCACCATGGTGACCCATGACGTGATTCCCTATGGTCTTGTTCAGGCGCCGCGCGGCGAGTTGGATGGCCTGAACCTTGTCGGCCTCAAGCGGCGCGGCGTGGACCGGGTCGACATCACCGCGTTGCGGGCCGCCTACCAGACGCTGGCGCAGGGCGACGGTACGTTTCACGACCGGGCCGCCCGGCTTGGGGCTGAGGCCGAGAGCGCCTATGTCCGCGACATTGTCGATTTTGTTCTGGGCGACAGTGACCGTTCCTTTTTGACGCCGCGCTGATGCTGGCGCTGATCACAGGGCGCGGGGGCTTGCCTGCCGCTGTGGCAGACGCGCTTTCAACCCGGCCCTTGATCTGCGCGCTTGAGGGGCAAGCGCCGGAGCGGCTGGCCCCGGACATTACCTTTCGAATTGAACAGTTGGGCACCTTGCTGTCCACGCTCAAAGCTGCGGGCGTGACCGAGGTCTGTTTTTGCGGATCCATTGACCGGCCAAAGCTTGATCTGAGCACGGTGGACCCGGAGACATCGCCCTTGCTGCCTGTTCTTGCCGGGGCCGTGGCGGCCGGCGAGGACAAGGCGCTGCGTGCGGTGATTGGCCTTTTTGAGCAGGCTGGGTTTGCGGTGCGGGCGGCGCACGTGCTGGCACCTGATCTGCTCCCGCCTCTCGGGGTTCTGACAGTTGCGCAGGTGCCGGACCATGCGGGCGCGGATATCGCGCTGGCCGTGCACGTGCTGGAGGCGCAGGCCACTGCCGATCTGGGGCAGTCCTGTGTCATTCACAATGGGACGGTGCACGCGCGTGAAGACGCAAGCGGCACCGACGCCATGCTGGACGGCTTGACGGTGATGCCGGTTTCGGATGCACCGTCGGACCCGTTCGCGGGTCTGATGGACTTGGCCGGCGATCTGCTGGGCGATGCTGCCGATTGGCTGTCCGGCGACGACGATCCGGGACATGGACGGGCGGGGATGCTGTACAAAGCCCCCAAGCCCGGTCAGGACCTGAGGATTGACGTGCCGACCATCGGACCGGTCACAGCGGACAAGGCCATCGCGGCGGG
>CAYGQZ010000254.1:0-1759 GCA_964352055.1 uncultured Rhodobacterales bacterium | reverse complement strand
GTGATGGGCCTTGCCGAAGTGCTGCCAAGATACGTCCCTCTCAAACGCAGGATTGCCCAGACGGCGCAGGCTGTTGTCGGGGCGCAACCGGATGTGTTGATCACCGTCGACAGCCCGGATTTTTGCTTGCGCGTTGTGCGAAAGGTCAAAGCCGTCCGTGATATCCGGACGGTGCATTACGTGGCCCCGACGGTCTGGGCCTGGCGGCCCGGACGGGCGGTCAGGATGGCGCAGGTTATTGACCATGTGCTCGCCCTGTTTCCGTTCGAGCCGCCCTATATGACCGCCGCCGGGATGGAGTGTGACTTTGTGGGCCATCCGGCTGCGACCGCACCGCAGGCCACGGATGCGGACTGTGCTGCGTTTCGGGCGCAACATGGGGTGGAGGACGCATCGCCGCTGGTGCTGGCCCTGCCGGGATCGCGGCGCGGGGAAGTGCGGCGGATGGGTCCTGTCTTTGGTGTGGCATTGGCCCGGCTGGCGCAGCGCCATCCCCGGATGCGCGTTGTCCTGCCAGCCGCCGGGGCGGTGGCGGAACTGGTTGCAGCAGACGTCAAAAACTGGCCCGTGGCACCGATCGTTATTGATCCCCGCGACCTTGGCACAGAGGCTTCCGGGCAAAAACGCGCGGCCTTTCGGGTGGCTGATTTGGCCCTGGCGACCTCTGGTACGGTCGCGTTGGAACTGGCAGCAGCAGGCACGCCGATGGTCAGCGCCTATGACATGCATTGGCTGAGCCGGGCCATCATCAGCCGTATGGTGACGATCGATACAGGCAATCTGGTCAACCTTGTTTCAGAGACGCGGGTCGTTCCGGAAGTGATTGGCAAGGCGCTGACCGTGGCCAACACGCTGGGCGCAATGGAGCGTGTTCTGGCCGATCCGACATCACAGGCAGCGGCGATGGCCCTGACCATGGACCGGCTGGGCCGGGGCGGGGAAGACCCCGGATTGCGGGCGGCGCGGGCGGTGTTGGAGCGCATGGGTTAACGGGCCGTACGGTGGGGTCCGGGCGGCATAGTGCGCAGTTTACCTGCAAAACTGTGCAGTTTGGCGCGCTGCAAGGGCGGTGTTTTGCGGTGTTTTTCGGAAACTGATCACTTTGGGGCCGAAACTGCGCATTTTGCACCCCGCAGCGCCGTTAACCTTTGGGTCATGAATGCCCGCCGTTAAGGTTTGACGGCGGGCATTAACTTTTGCGCAGGATTTAGCCCAACTGGACCAGGGCGTGCCGCTTTTTGCCCGCCGACAGCTTGATCGGTGATCCGAGCGCCTGCGCATCGATCATCAGGCCTGCGTTGTTCAGCGGTGCGTCATCCAGTTTTGCGCCACCCTCTGCGATCAGCCGCTTTGCTTCCTTGCCCGAACCCGCAAGCCCTGATTTCACGATCAGTTGCACAATGCTGATCCCGTCACCGATATCGGCGGCCGACAGGGTCAGTGTCGGAAGGTCATCGCCCACGCCGCCCTTTTCGAACACTTCGCGCGCGGTATCTGCCGCCGCATTGGCCGCATCCGACCCGTGCAAAAGCGTGGTCACTTCGGTTGCAAGCCGGACTTTGGCCTCGTTGATCTCGGACCCTTCCAGCGCGCCCAGGCGGTCGCATTCCTCTACCGGCAGTTCGGTATAAAGCTTCAGGAAGCGGCCCACATCGGCATCGGTTGTGTTGCGCCAGAACTGCCAGAACTCGTAGGGGCTGAGCATGTCGGGATTGAGCCAGATGGCCCCGGCCTGCGACTTGCCCATCTTCTTGCCATC
>CAYGQZ010000253.1:0-6210 GCA_964352055.1 uncultured Rhodobacterales bacterium | reverse complement strand
CCTCGTCCGCCGGGCGTTTCAGCTTGCGCCGCACCGCCCGGCGTTCAAGTTAGATGAAGTCGGTGCTTGCCACGTAGTCGAACTGGATATGGTTCCCAAGGTCGAAGGGTGTGGTGACACCGCTCAGGAGCATGGTTGCGCCGTCATAGTTGACCGTCGCTCCGGCCGCGCTGTAGGTGACCGCGATATCGGACAAGGACAGATCCAGCGCGGCATCGAAGACAACCATGTCGCCCTGACCCGCGTTGAAATCCGTCACACGGTCGCCCGCGCCAAATACAAAGGTATCGCCCCCAGCCCCGCCGGTCAGAACGTCGCGCCCTGCGCCGCCGTCCAGCAGATCATTGCCGGCACCACCGGACAATCTGTCATTGCCGGCTTCTCCAAGCATGTTGTCGTTTCCGTTGTCGCCATTCAGCCGGTCTCTGCCGCCACCGCCCAACATCACATCGTTGCCATTGCCGCCAGAAACGGTATCGACGCCACCGCCGGAAGCGATGAAGCCGTTGCCGTCAAGGCCAGACATTGCATCCCTGCCACCGGTTCCGGTCAGGACGTCATTGTCAGCTGTCCCGATCAGTTGCGGAGCAGTCGGCGATGGCGGTGTGACGGTCCCGCCATCGGCGATCCAGTTGCCGATGCCGTTATAGATCGGCGAGGTGCCGGCAATCAGCGGCACATCGGAAACAAGGATTTTTTCCAGTTGGAGACCTGCATATGCGCCGCCGATCCCGGCTTCGGGGCTTTCGGAGATATACATGAAGTCGCCGCCGTTCTTTGACTGGTCGGGATCGACATCAAGGGCATTGGCAGATGATACGCCGAAAGTCGTGACGTGTCCGGTTGCGGTGGTCACGGACAGCCCGATAACGGATCCCGCCCCACCGACGTAGGCTCCAGTGACCGGATCGACGGCACCGGGGCCCGCGACGATCGTGACAGTGTCTGTCGCTGAAAACCAGACGCGTCCGATCTCGACAGTGATGGTGTTTCCGTTCTCTTGAAACTGAAGCGCTTCGCCGATCTGGTTTCCGCGCAGTGTGAATGTCGTCATCTGAGCTGTCCTCTGAAGATCAGACCGGGATTGGTCTTTTCCTTGCACACCGTTTAACCGGGATAGATGAGCGGCACATGGCCAGAAAATGAACGCTGTCTGACAAAGTCACGAACACTGCAGGTCTTGCCCGGGGCACAGGATGAATGGGTCCTCCCCTTATGATACCATTGTGCGTGTGCGGTGCGCGACCAGAACCCGCAATCACGTCCCAAATCGGGACATCGGTGTTCCATTGCGTGATGCCCGACGCTGTCAGACGCGGTTTCGATCGGCGCGCGTTCATCCGGTGTTCATGTTTGTGCAAGGCGCATGTCATCCGACGGCCCGATACTGCCGGATCGTCGTTCCCTATCGCTGATGCCCGGCGGGCAAGGTCGGAAAGCTAAATGGCACTTTTGAGCTATCGTTCGCGACCTGGAGACTCATCCAGCTGCCGCCTCGGAATGGTGCATGTCCTGCGCCATGTTTCTGTGTGTCTGTCGTGCGGAGTGTTCGTGGCCGTCGCTGTCTTGGGACCGGCACATGCACAAAGCGCAAGCTTCAGATCCGTGGATACAAATCGCGATGGCGTACTGAGTTTTGATGAGCTGAGGGCAGAGTTTGGCAGGTCTGGCGCGGAACGGCTGCTCCGGCAATCTGATCGTAACAATGACAGGACTCTGACGATCCAGGAGTTGCGCCAGCGTAGCGATGGCGATGATCGCAGCACTGACCGCACGTCCGGCGACAACGATGACGACGATGAGGGCGGCGACGATAATGGCGACCGTGACGAAGGTGGTGATGATCGCGGTGGCGACGACCGCGGCGGCGACGATGGTGGCGGCGACGACGGCGGTGGCGATGATGATTGACGCCGTCCCGGTGTGCAAACCCACTGACCGCCACAGAGATAACGCGCGCTGCGCTGGTTTTCCTTTTGATTCAGTATTTGTGTTCGGTGGCGTACGCGCGGGTCTGCAAACAGGCATTCATCATCCGTTCATCCAAACTCGTGCTTCTGCTTCATCCGCCTGTCCGACCGGGCTCATGTCTCACTGGCAAAAGGGGTGCAGTGAAACGCAAACCCTGGAGCGACCAATGACACACTTTTCCAACCTTTCCCCCGCCCTCTGCGACATTGCGAAATGGGCTTTTACCACTCGCCGGGTGGAGCGGTCCGATGTGCGCGGCGTATCCGCAAACATGGCGCACGCAAAAGCAGGTGATCTGATCCTGTGCGAAATTGCCGAATTGGGCCATCACAAGAAGATCCAGCTGGCCGAGCGTCGCATCTCGGAAAGCTATCCGGGCGACTATGTGGTGCTGTGCCTTGGCGACCGTTATGCCCCGGACCAGTTCCTGGCCAGCGCGGTGATCGACGATGATCTGATCGATCTGGTCGCCGGCGGCGGTGTTGCCGGCCGCGTGGATGCAGCGCACGTCTTCATGGAAGATCCGACCCGCCTGAAACCGCTTGGCCTGCTGACGGGTACGCGCGGTCAGGTCCTGAACGTCGCCGATTATGCGCTGCCTGCGCTGCCTGCCAATGACCGCGTCACCGTGATCGGCGTATTCGGGGCATCGATGAACTCGGGCAAGACCACGGCCGCGTCCAGCCTGGCCCATGGCCTGATGCGCGCCGGATATGCGGTTGCAGGCGTCAAGGCGACTGGCACCGGTGCCTTTGGCGACTTCAACAGCTTCGAGGATGGCGGCGCGCCTGCGCTCGACTTCACCGATGTCGGCATGGCGACAACCTTCCGGATGCCTCTGGAACGGATCGAGGCGGGCTTTGATACGCTGGTGGCCACAGCGGCAGCCCGCGGCGCCGAAGTTGTGGTGGTCGAGATTGCCGACGGGGTGTTCCAGCAGGAAACCCGCGCGATCCTCGACAGCTCCAGCATCCGCGACCGGCTGGACGGCATCCTTTTTGCTGCCCCCGATGCGCTGAGCGCGCTTGGCGGCGTCATGGTGCTGGAGCAAAAGGGCCTGACGCCCTTTGCGATCTCGGGCATGGTCAGTTGCTCACCGCTTGCGACGGCTGAAGCTGCCGAAGTGACTGGCCTGCCGATCCTGTCGCGCGAAGACCTGTGGTCGCGTGACGCCATTGCCCTGCATGTCGCGCCGCTGATGCGCCATGCCGCCGAAGATGTGGCCGCATGAGGCCGCTCCCCCCTCTGGCCACAAGGGACCGCGTCATTGACGCGGTCCTGGTGGTGTCCTGCGGGATTGCGCAGGCGGCGGCGCTGGCTGTTGCGGCCTTTGCCACGCGCGATGCCTTTGCCGCGTTGCATGCAGGTCAGGCGCTTGGTCTTTGGACGATTGCAGAGTTGGGACTGGCGGGTTTGCTTGCTGCACTCTGCCTTCTGGTGTCGCGCAGGCGTGCCGAGGCCCTGGGCCAAAGCTATGCCATCGCCTTGCGCCGCACACTGTATCGCCAGATCGCACGGCTTCCGAAGTCGCGTCACGATGACCGCCGCATCGGCGCATTGTCCTTGCGCTTTGTCGGCGATCTTTCGGCGGCGCGGCTGTGGTTCGGGTGTGGCTTGCCGGACGTTCTGTCGGCGGTGGTTGTCCTGCCCGGTGCCATCGCCATTCTGTTTGCCCTCGATCCGGTCTTGGCAACTGCGGGCCTTTTGCCGATTGGCGTGGCGCTCTGCGTCATGGCGGCAACGGCGTGGCATCTGGAACAGCGGCACCGCACGCTGCGGCGCAAACGCGCAAATATTGCAATCGGCATGATCGAGCGGATAGCCATCGCACCCAATCTTGATCTCATGGGCCGCACGGACCGGGAACTGCGAACTCTGGACGAACAAGGCGCGGCCTTGCGAAAAGATGCGGTTGCCCGCAGGGGCCGAACGGCAGGTTTGCAGGCCGTGCTTCAAATCGGACTTGCGTGTGCCGGGCTGATGATCCTCTGGACCGCCAGCCAAAGCGGCATCACGCCCGCGACTGTCGCCGCAAGCCTCTCTGTCCTCGCGCTTGTCACGCTTCCGATGCAGGATCTTGGTGCCGCCTGGGACCGCTATTGCGCCTGGTGTGTGGCGCGCGAAAAAGCGCTGCGCTTATTGGCGGAACCGACGCTTCGGCGCAGATCTGCCCCCTCATCCAAAGCCGCCGCTGTCCTGGTGACGGGCGAAATGGATGGTGTGCGTGAGGACTTTGAGGCAACGCCCGGCAGGGACAATATCCTGTCCAGTCCACGCGCCCACCAGATCGCGCAGTGCATCTCGGGGCTTGACCATCAGACCGGGTTGACCGTGACGTTTGGAACCCAAGGCCACAGACCGCGTATTGCCCATATCGCGGATGATCACGTCGGCCTGCAAGGCAGCCTGCGCCGGTCCGCAACGCTGTTGAGCCGCAAGCGCCCCGACGACGCCCGCATCACCGAAATTCTGGACGCTTTCGGGCTTGGAGACCTGATCGGCCAGCCAGGTGGCCTGGATCAGCGCGTGGCTGAGAACGGCAAGAACCTGACCTCTGGCCAGTCCCTGCGGCTTGACCTGGCGCGGGCTGTGCTCGGGGCGGCAGACATGATCGTCATCGCATCGCTGCGCTGGTCGGCAGAGGCCGAGCGCGACACTCTGATGCGCACGCTCAAACACCTGAGCACCGCAACAATAATTCTGGCCGACCAGCAAAACACATCTACCTGCGTTCAAACCACAAAGGCTCTTTGACATGCGCTCCACCACCCTGTTCGGTATTTATACCGCCGTGATCATCAGCCTGTTTGGCGGTTTGGCCGGGCTGAAGCTCTACAGCCTCGAAAAATCGCGCTGGTGGGATGCCCGCATACAATTGGCACAAGAATCCTATGGCTTGCACATGCGACTTGAGGCCAACCTCTATCGCCTGTTCAAGCAGAATGCCGACGCTCTGCTGGTCGGAGCGCGCGACGGCGGCGAGAAAGAGGCCGCACTGAAAGCCGCCATTGACATGAACCTCGATGACATCCGCAACGTGATCGCCCGGGAAATCCAGATGGTCGGCGAGGAAGAGATCGAAGAACTGGAACTGCTGGATGACATCGAAACGGATATCCGGGCCGTCAACGCGGCCATTTCCACTTTGAATGCCTCAGGCGACCCCCTTGACACTTTCGTCCAGATTGAGCGCCTCGCGGCCTTGCTGGATGGCGATATCGACGTTGAACTGGATCGCAAGATCGAAGCCGCGCTGGAAGAAGAGCAGGAAGAAGTGCAGGAAGTCCTGGAAGAAGCCGCGGCGTTCCGTGCCTGGAATCAGCGTCTGGTCTACGGAATTTCGCTTGCGGGTCTTGCGGCTCTGATCGTTGGCCTTTTGTCGTTCAACGGTCAGATCAGGCAGCCCATCATCCGTTTGCAAAAGGGGATCGACCGCTTGCGGGCGGCAGACTACTCAGCACCTGTTGATCTGGGCGGCAGCCGCGAATTCCGTGATCTTGGCACCGTTCTGACCAGCATGGGCGAAGGTCTGGCCGCGCGCGAAGCCAGCCGGGCCGAACAGAAACAGCACCTTGAAGACACCGTGGCCGCCCGCACCTTCGAGCTTCAAAAGCTGATCGACAAGCTGGAAACCGGCGAGGAAAACCGCAAGCGCCTGATGGCCGATATCAGTCATGAATTGCGCACGCCGCTGGCGATCATTCTTGGCGAGGCAGACGTGACTTTGCGGACCGCAGCGAACCTCGGCGACGACGTGTCGGATGCATTGGCGCGCATCCGCGAGTCGGCCAAGCACACCAATCAGATCGTGGACGACATGCTGACCGTGGCGCGGTACGAAGCGGGCCAGCTGCGTCTGGACCGCAAGGAGGTCGACCTGCGCAAGGTCATCCACGACGCGGTTGCGATGTTCCCCGGCACTGTTGCAATTGAGGCCCCGGCAACACCTCTTTCCGCGTCGGTCGATGAGGTACGTCTGCGTCAATCCGTGTTGGCATTGTTGCAAAACGCGCGCCGCTACGGGGGCCCAACGATCTCTGTCGCGCTGGAAAACCAGCTCACAGCTTTCAGGATTGCCGTGGAAGATGATGGCCCCGGTCTGAGTGCTGCCGAGAAATCCCAGGCATTCGACAGGTTCTTTCGTGGATCAAATGCTTCGGGGCAAGGGGCCGAGGGCAATGGCCTTGGCCTTCCCGTGGTGAAATCCATAGTCGAGGCCCATGGCGGGTCCGTCAAGCT
>CAYGQZ010000252.1:4779-6231 GCA_964352055.1 uncultured Rhodobacterales bacterium | reverse complement strand
GACAAATGTGAAAGAAGAGGCTGGCGTGTGGCGGGCGGATGCTGTTTACACGGACACGCCAGCGCTGCTGCATGGAGTGCACATCATCGACGCGAATGTCGTTGCTGTATCCTGTGCGGAGATAGGGAATTCCGACGGTGTGAGGACAAATGGCTGATTTCTTTACCACTCCTGGCGGCATTGCCGTCCTTGTCCTTGCGCAGGTTCTGGCGGTTGTGGCCTTTGTCATGATTTCGCTTCTGTTCCTTGTGTACGGGGACCGGAAGATCTGGGCCGCGGTCCAGATGCGGCGTGGCCCGAACGTTGTGGGCACATTTGGTCTGCTGCAGACCGTCGCTGACGCACTCAAATACATCGTCAAGGAAGTTGTCGTTCCGGCGGGCGCGGACAAGACCGTCTTTGTGCTGGCCCCGATCACCAGTTTTGTTCTGGCGCTGATTGCATGGGCGGTGATCCCGTTCAATGACGGCTGGGTCCTGTCGGACATCAACGTGGCCATCCTTTATGTCTTTGCCGTCTCCTCGCTTGAGGTTTACGGCGTAATCATGGGGGGCTGGGCCTCAAACTCGAAATATGCCTTCCTCGGCTCTCTGCGCTCTGCGGCGCAGATGATTTCCTACGAAGTATCGATTGGTTTGATCATCATCGGTGTGATCCTGTCGACCGGTTCCATGAACTTCGGCGCGATCGTGAACGCACAGGACACGGCATTCGGGTTCTTTGGCTGGTACTGGTTGCCGCATTTTCCCATGGTTTTCCTGTTCTTCATCAGCGCCTTGGCAGAGACAAACCGCCCGCCCTTCGACTTGCCCGAAGCGGAATCGGAACTGGTCGCGGGCTATCAGGTCGAATACTCATCGACGCCGTTCCTGTTGTTCATGGCGGGCGAATACATCGCCATCTTCCTGATGTGCGCCTTGATGAGTCTGCTGTTCTTTGGTGGATGGCTGTCGCCCATTCCCGGCCTTCCGGATGGCGTGCTGTGGATGGTGGCCAAGATGGCGTTCTTCTTCTTCCTCTTTGCCATGGTGAAGGCGATCACGCCGCGCTACCGCTATGACCAGTTGATGCGTCTGGGCTGGAAAGTGTTCCTGCCGTTCTCGCTGGTCTGGGTCGTCTTTGTTGCCTTCGCCGCCAAATTCGACTGGTTCTGGGGCATCTATGCCCGTTGGGCCGTAGGGGGATGACATGAGCATTGCCGACGCGATCACAAGATGCAGCCATCACGACCTTGCCGATCTCACGGCCTTTGTGGTCGCCGAATGCGAGATGGTGACGCAGGACACGGATGGCAACATGATCAACATCAACGATGCCGATGTGATCAAGGCGATTCAGGCATGGGCCTATATGAAACTGAATGACGGTACGCAGGGGGAATGAGATGAGCCAGATCGATTATGGACGCGCCGCCAAGTATTTTCTTTTGCAGGACTTCTATGTCGGCATGAA
>CAYGQZ010000252.1:0-4679 GCA_964352055.1 uncultured Rhodobacterales bacterium | reverse complement strand
TGCTGGCCAATGGTGAGCGTTGGGAAGCAGAGATTGCGCGCAACCTCGAACTGGATGCGCCCTACAGATGACCGAGACACCGCCAAACCCATTCGCCGCCATGATGGCGCAAGTGCAGGAAATGACCAAGGCGTTTCCCCAGATGGAAGCCTTCAGCACCAAAGGTATGGAGGCCATGTGGCCTGTGATGCCGAAGGATCTGATGGAAACCTGGTTTGGCAACACGTTTAACGAAAACGGTTTGGATGCGCAGACCCGCTTGTTGTTGACCCTGGCCGGCCTGACAATGCAGGGCGCACAGGCCGATACGGCCATTCGACAGACCGTGCGCCATGCGCGCGAGGCAGGGGCCACAGACCAACAGATCAGCGAGACTTTGGGCATGATGTCGGTTTTTGCCGGCGTGCCCGCCATGACCCGTGCCATGGATCTGGCCCGTGAAGTCATGGACGGAGATGAGGACGAGACATGATTGTAGCCGCCTTTTACCTGTTTGCGATCAGTCTGATCACCGGTGGCCTGTTCACCGTTGTCAGCCGCAACCCTGTGCACTCTGTGCTGTGGTTGATCCTGTCTTTCCTCAGTGCGGCGGGCCTGTTCGTTTTGCTGGGTGCCGAGTTCGTCGCCATGCTTTTGATCATTGTCTATGTGGGCGCGGTCGCGGTGCTGTTCCTGTTTGTCGTGATGATGCTGGATGTCGATTTTGCCGAGCTCAAGGCCGAGATGGCCAAGTACTTGCCCCTGGCCTTGCTCATTGCGCTGGTCATTCTGATGCAGTTTGTCCTGGCCTTTGGCGCATGGGAGGCCAATCCCGCCGCCGAAGCATTGCGCACGCAAGTCATCCCCGTGGACCGGCACAATACCGAAGCCCTGGGTATGGTCCTTTACGACCAGTATTTCCTGCTGTTCCAATTGGCGGGCCTTATCCTGCTGGTTGCGATGATCGGTGCCATCGTGCTGACACTGCGCCATCGCCCGGATGTGAAACGTCAGAACGTGGTGGCCCAGATGATGCGCGATCCTGCGACGGCGATGGAGCTCAAGGACGTCAAACCGGGGCAGGGACTGTAAGCGGATGACGACCCAATTCAATAAATGCGGCCGGGCAATCCTTGCTGCCTTTGCCTTTGCGGTGATCGCTGGTGCCGCGTCGTCCGAGACCGAGATCAACAATCCGAATGATCCGATCAACAAGCACTTTGCCGTGGCCAGCACGCTTTTTGGTGAGGACGAAGTCCAGTTTCATGCGGTTCAAACCGGTGAGTCCGGAAATCGCAACAAGGTCTACAACTTCAATTGTACAACAAAGATGTACAACGAGGTCTTCAACGAGGAATTCGCGCCTACCGACTTCCCGCTGGAGTCACAGACATCTTCCATGAAGCCATTCGACAGGACTTCAGAAGTCGCGCCCTTGGCGGCGCACGCATGCAAGCAGCACGGGGCCCCTATCCTGGGGTTTGAATGGTGATTTATGATCGGACTTGAACACTACCTCACAGTGGCGGCGACGCTGTTTGTGATTGGCATCTTCGGGCTGTTCCTGAACCGCAAGAATATCATCATCCTGCTGATGAGCATCGAATTGATGCTGCTGGCGGTGAATATCAATCTCGTGGCGTTTTCCAGTTTCCTCGGAGATCTGGTGGGGCAGGTCTTTACCCTGTTCGTGCTGACCGTTGCCGCCGCCGAGGCCGCCATCGGGTTGGCCATTCTGGTGTGTTTCTTCCGCAACCGTGGCACGATCGCCGTCGAAGACGTCAATGTGATGAAGGGCTAAAGAACTATGGAAACCATCATCCTCTTTGCCCCGCTCATCGGCGCACTGCTTTGTGGCTTTGGCTGGCGTTTCTTTGGCGAAACCGCGGCGATGTGGATCGCCACGGGCCTGTTGTTTCTGTCGGCTTTCCTGTCCTGGATCGTATTCTTCAGCTTTGACGGTGTGACCGAACAGATTCAGATCCTGCGCTGGATCGAAAGCGGCAGCCTGAGCACCGACTGGGCCATTCGCATGGATCGCCTGACGGCCATCATGCTGATTGTCATCACCACAGTGTCGTCCCTCGTGCATCTCTATTCCTTTGGCTACATGGACAAGGACCCGCAGTGGAAGGACGACGAAACCTATAAACCGCGCTTTTTCGCTTATCTGTCCTTCTTTACCTTCGCGATGTTGATGCTGGTCACAGCCGACAACTTGGTTCAGATGTTCTTTGGCTGGGAAGGGGTGGGCGTCGCGTCATACCTGCTGATCGGGTTCTATTACCGCAAGCCATCGGCAAATGCGGCCGCGATCAAGGCCTTTGTCGTCAACCGTGTGGGTGATTTCGGTTTTGCGCTTGGTATCTTTGGCCTGTTTTTCCTGACTGACAGCATCCGCTTTGACGACATCTTCGAAGCGGTGCCGACCATTGCCGAAACCCAGCTGACCTTTCTCTGGGGGGAATGGAATGCGGCCAACCTGATCGCCATCCTGCTCTTTATCGGGGCGATGGGCAAATCCGCGCAACTGCTCTTGCACACCTGGTTGCCTGACGCGATGGAAGGTCCGACGCCTGTGTCGGCCCTGATCCACGCGGCGACCATGGTCACGGCCGGTGTCTTCCTCGTGTGCCGCATGTCGCCGCTGATGGAGGTTGCCCCCCAAGCGACGATGTTCATCACGGTCATGGGCGCGACGACCGCGTTCTTTGCGGCCACGGTTGGTCTGGTTCAGACAGACATCAAACGCGTGATCGCCTATTCGACCTGCTCGCAGCTGGGCTACATGTTCGTGGCGGCGGGCGTGGGCATGTACTCGGCTGCGATGTTCCACCTGCTGACACACGCTTTCTTCAAGGCGCTGTTGTTCCTTGGCGCAGGCTCCGTCATTCACGCGATGCATCATGAGCAGGACATGACCAACTATGGCAACCTGCGTAAAAAGATCCCCTACACCTTTGGTGCCATGATGATCGGCACGCTGGCGATCACCGGTGTGGGCATTCCACTGACCCATATCGGTTTCGCCGGTTTCCTGTCCAAGGACGCGATCATCGAAAGCGCTTATGCGGGCGGGTCGGGCTATGGCTTCTGGCTGCTGGTGATTGCAGCGGCAATGACGAGCTTCTATTCCTGGCGTCTGATTTTCCTGACGTTCTACGGTGAAGAGCGCGGCAACAAGCACACCCATGAACATGCGCATGAAAGCCCGATGGTCATGCTGATCCCGTTGGGCGTGCTGTCGCTTGGTGCAGTGTTTTCCGGCATGATCTGGTTCAACAGTTTCTTTGGGCACACCGATCAGGTCGGCAAGTTCTACGGCATTCCCTATTCCGAGGCCGGGGCGGAGCATGGCGACGCGCATGCCGAAGATCACGGCGATGATCACGCGGAAACCAAGGCTGATGACCATGGCGAAGACAAGGCGCATGGTGGTGAGCACCACTATGTCTTTACCGGCAAGCCGGGCGAGGGTGCGCTTTATATCGCGCCGGACAACACCGTTCTGGATGACGCGCACGCGGTGCCGGCCTGGGTCAAGCTCTCGCCGTTCATTGCGATGCTGTCGGGTCTGATCCTCGCGCTCTGGTTCTATATCTGGAACCCGTCCTTGCCGGCGCGTCTGGCCGAAAACCAACGTCCGCTGTACCTGTTCCTCAAGAACAAGTGGTATTTTGACGAGCTCTACGATGTGGTCTTTGTCAAACCCGCGATGTGGATCGGCAGACAGCTGTGGAAGAAGGGTGACGGCAGCGTCATCGACGGATCGCTCAACGTTGTGGCCATGGGCATCGTGCCCTTCATCACGCGGCTCGCGGGGCGGGCACAGTCCGGCTATATCTTTACCTATGCCTTCGCCATGGTGATCGGGATTGCTGTTCTCGTCACTTGGATGACGCTCAGCGGAGGGGCAAACTGATGGACAATCTCCTTTCCATCGTCACCTTTATCCCGGCGCTGGCGGCTTTGATCCTGGCGGTGTTTCTGCGGGGCGAAGACGAGGCCGCACAGAAGAATGCCAAGTGGGTAGCGATGTTCGCCACCTCGGCCACGTTCCTTGTGTCCCTGTTCATCCTGTTCGAGTTCGATCCAAACAACACCGGCTTTCAGTTCGTGGAAGAGACCGAGTGGCTGCTGGGTCTGCAATACAAGATGGGCGTTGACGGAATTTCGGTTCTGTTCGTCATGTTGACAACGTTCATGATGCCGCTGGTGATTGCGGCCTCGTGGCATGTGAACACCCGCGTCAAGGAATACATGATCGCGTTCCTGCTGCTGGAGACGCTGATGCTTGGCGTGTTCATGGCGCTGGATCTGGTGCTCTTCTACCTCTTCTTCGAGGCGGGTCTGATTCCGATGTTCCTGATCATCGGGATCTGGGGCGGCGCCAACCGCATCTATGCGAGCTTCAAGTTCTTCCTCTACACCTTCCTCGGCTCGGTTCTGATGCTGGTGGCCATGGTGGGGATGTTTGCAGATGCGGGCACCACCGATATTGAAAAACTGCTGACCCATAATTTTGCGTCCGAGACGTTCAGCCTTATGGGTTTCCAGATCGTCGGGGGCATGCAGACGCTGCTGTTCATCGCGTTCTTTGCCAGTTTCGCGGTCAAGATGCCGATGTGGCCGGTGCACACATGGTTGCCGGATGCGCACGTGCAGGCGCCGACCGCCGGGTCAGTGGTTCTGGCGGCGAT
>CAYGQZ010000251.1:0-6266 GCA_964352055.1 uncultured Rhodobacterales bacterium | reverse complement strand
CGGCACATCGGGGTCATAGCGATAAAGCGACGAGTTATCGATCACCACGCAGCCGGCCTTGGCCGCGATGGGGGCATATTTCCTGGTCGCGTCCGAGCCGATGGCAAACAGCGCGATATCCCAGCCCGTGAAGTCGAATGTATCAAGGTCCTTCGTCTTGAGCGTCTTGTCGCCGAATGACACCTCTGTGCCCAGTGAACGGCGGCTGGCCAGAACGGTCAGCTCATCCACGGGAAACTGGCGCTCGGCCAGGATGTTCAGCATTTCGCGGCCCACGTTGCCGGTGGCGCCTGCGACGACGACACGATAACCCATCATCTTCTCCTTTTTGGGTAGGTGTTGCGCCTTTATACGGATTGTCCGCCGGGGGAAAGAGGCGGCGCGTCCCTGGTGTCCTGACTGAAGGCATAGACGGCCAGCCCAAGCAGAATGGACACGGCGAGAAAGCCGAAGATGGCCGTATAGGGCGCGCTGGGCGCACCGCCGGAAGCGGCCGTGTGCAACCGGCCCGAGACAAATTGCATCAGTGCCACGCCGCCAATTCCGAACAGGTTCATCAGGGTCACCCCGCGGCCCGTCAGATGCGGCGGGAACAGCCCGCGCGCATGGGCAATGACCACCGGAAACGACGCGCCAAAAAGCCCGACGGCGCAGATCAGCGCGATGGCCATCGCCACGTTGAGCGCCGGAAAGAGAAAGAGTGCGCCAATGGCCATCAGCCCCAGCACGTTGCCCCAGAACACCACCCATTTCCGGCTGCCAAAGATCCGGTCAAGCGGGCCATACAGCACCACCCCGAGGATCATGGCGCAGCTCATGGCAAGGGCGGCCTGCCCGATCTGGTCCGGGTCGAGCCCATAGACATCGCGCAGGAAGGGGCTGATCCAGAGCCCGCGGATCGCGGCGGCGGGCGCGTAGCTGACAATCATCACCGGAATGATCAGCCAGAGGGCGGGCAGGCGCAAAAGATCAAGCACCGACCCTTTTTGACCGCCCTCCAGCTTGGCCGGGTCCCGGACGGTCAGCAACAGCCCCAGTGCGATGGCGCAGCAGATGGCGGCCAGCAGCCAAAGGGCGGCCCGCCATCCGATCCCATCCACCGCCCAGTTCAGCGGCACGGAGGCCGAGACATTGCCCAGCGTGCCCACCCCGATCATCACCGCCGCCAGCGTGGCAAACTGCCGGGGCGGGTATTCGCGTGCAAAGATATAGTAGGACGCCATCAGCACCGGCGCACAGCCCACCCCGATCAGCATCATGGCCGCGTTGATGTGAAAGGCCGACGTGGCGACGGCAAAGAGGGCAGAGCCGCCCGCCGCACCGATCAGGAAGAGGCTTGCCGCCGTGCGCCGTGGCCCGATCGTGTCCAGCGCCCAGCCCACCGGGATCTGCATCGCCGCAAAGGTCAGAAACCACAGCCCCGAGGCGGTTGCGAGGATCTCCGGCCCCAGGCCCAGGTCGGTTTCCAGAGGGGCCACAAGAACCGCAAGGAATGCCCGAAAGAACTGGCTGAGCACGTAACTCAGGGCGAGCAGGACGATGCCAGGGTTCATGGGGGCTCCGGGATTGACTGCGGGTGGGGTGACACGGGCGCGACAGGCACGCAAGTGTGATTGTGCGATCGCGGACCTGTGCTAGGCTGCGCAGATGCGGGAGGCGCGCCATGTTTTACGACAGTCTGCAACGGTTTGATGCGTTTTCGGCCCTTTCGGATCCTGTGCATTATACGCCCCTGCCGCAGGACTGGGTTGTCGGCACGTCCGATATCGTGGGTTCGACCAGGGCGATTGCGGCGGGGCACTACAAGACCGTGAACATGATCGCGGCGGCCGTGATCTCGGCCCAGATCAATGCGGCGGGCGGTCGGGCCTTTCCTTATGTCTTTGGCGGGGACGGCGCGGCCTTTGCCCATCCGGCTGAATTCGGGGATCAGGCGGGGGCGGCCTTGGCGGCGGTGCAGGTCTGGGCGCGCGACGCGTTCGGCATGGAGCTCCGCGTCGGTCTGTTCGACATGGCCCGGATCCGGGCGGCGGGCCGCGATGTGACCGTGGCCCGGCACAAGGTGTCCGACGGCGTGGATTATGCGATGTTTGCGGGCGGTGGCCTGAGCTGGGCCGAGGCTCAGATGAAGGCCGGAGCGGGCACGGTGCCTGTGGCACCTGCGGGCACGCAGCCGGATCTGACGGGGCTCAGTTGCCGGTGGAGCCATATGAAAGCCACCAAAGGGACGATCCTGTCGCTGCTGATCCAGCCTGCGGAGGGGGTCGAGGCGGGGGCCTTTGCGAAAGTGGCCGAGGACGTGCTGGAGATTGTGCGGACCCTGGAGCGGGGGGGTCATCCTGCGCCGCCCGAGGGGCCGGGAACGGGATGGCCGCCGCCCGGCGCCATTTTGGAGGCGCATGCCAGCCGCGGTGCGATGAGCCTTGCGCGGCGGCGGCGGCAGATCCTGGTGGAAACGTTGATCGCCTGGGTTCTGCTCAAGACCAGGATCAGGATCGGCGGCTTTGATCCGGCGCATTATCAGCGCACGGTGGGGGGCAATGCCGATTTCCGGAAGTTCGATGATGGGCTGAAGATGACCATCGATTGTGATCCGGAAACGGTTGCGGCCCTTCGGGCGGTTCTGGCCCGGGCACAGGCGGCGGGGGTCATCCGCTATGGGATGCACCAACAGGACGAGGCGATGATGACCTGTATCGTGCCCTCGATCATGGACGACAGTCATGTGCATTTCATCGATGGTGCGGCAGGTGGCTATACGCAGGCGGCCCTCGGGATCAAGGGCCCGTAAGGCGGGTTCTTAACCCGCCACCTTGCCTTTCCACTCGGCCGCCAGTCCGCGCAGGGCGCGGGCCAGGACGATCAGGTCAAGACCCACGGCGACAAAGCGCGCGCCTGCGTCGAGCATGTCCTGGGTCATGTCGGGCATGGTTGACAGGACACCGGGGGCCTTGCCCGCCGCTTCGATCCGCTGGAATGCCCCCTTGATGGTTGCCTGAACCTCGGGGTGCATGATCTGCCCCATGAACCCCATATCGGCCGACAGATCCGCCGGGCCGATAAAGACGCCGTCGATGCCGTCGACCGCAAGGATCTCATCCAGTGCGGCAATGCCCGCGCGGGTTTCAACCTGGATCAGCAGACAGATTTGGTCATCCGCCGTGGTCCCGTAATCGGTGATCGCCCCAAAGCGGCTGCAGCGTGCGCCGGAATAGCCCACGCCGCGTCCGCCGGTGGGCGGATAGCGCACGTCATGCACCAGTTGCCGGGCCTGTTCGGCGCTTTCGACCATGGGCACCAGAACGGTTTGCGCCCCGGCATCGAGCACCTGTTTCAGGATCCAGGTCTCGCCGCTGGGGACGCGCACCGCGGCATGGCTGCTTGAGGCCTCGAGCGCCATGAGCTGCATCCGGATGCGGGTGATGTCATAAGGTGTATGTTCACTGTCAATCAGCAACCAGTCGAACCCGGCGGTGCCCGCAACCTCGGTGGGCAGAGGATCGCCCAGCGACAGCCAGCAGCCGATGACGGTTTCGCCGTTTTTCAACGCGGCCTTGAACGGATTGTGAGGGGCGGGCATGGTCTGTCTCCTTTGGTTGGCCGACCCTAGCCTTGCCCGCCGATCGATGACCAGCCCCCGATTGGTCCTGTTGCAAAGCGGCGCTGGCGCGCCACGCGATCTTTGCACCCGCCTCCGGCGGGCGCGTTTTTTGCCTCCGGCGGGGATTTTTCTGGAACAGAGAAGGGGACGCGGTGGGCTTTAGAGGACCTTGATCACGTCTTTTTCGACGCTGAGCATATAGCCCCGTCTGGCGATGTTCTTGACCAGCAATTCGCTGACGATCTGATTGCCGAGCGTGTCGCGCAGCCGTTTGATCCGTGTGGCCCCTGCGGCCTCGTCGCAGTCGGCGGCGGCGCGCCCCGAAATCACCCCTTCGATTTCGGAGCCCGAGAGCACGTCATCGTCCATCCGCGCCTCGGCCAGCACAGACAGGGTTTCCATGGCCGCATCGGTCAGCTTGAATCCCAGGTTGTTGAGGTAGACTGTGTTTTCCTCGCGGCTGATCAGCAGGGAGTTGACCTGGATGCCTGCCCGCTCGATCTGGGCCATGCGCCGGTTGAACCCGACCAGAAGCACAAGGAAGGCCAGCGCCGCGCTCATCATTCCTGTGGCGAAGACCAGCAGCACATAGATCACCATGCGGTAACTGGCCAGCGTGTCGGAAAAGGCGTTGCCTGACTGCGCCAGGATTTCGAGCAGTTTGATTTCTGCCTGGCTGTCGAGGTTCGCGTTTTCGACGAACATTCGTTCGACCCGGGCGTCGAAGGCTCCGGAATCGGGCAAGGTCAGCAACAGCACCAGCGCCGCCCCCAGAAGCAGCAGCAGAATGCCCGCGATGCCCATCACAACCAGCCGCGCCCCGGTGCGCCGCATGTCAGAAGCGGAGGTGGTATTGCCCTGCACTGTCTTTCCTTTGATCGAGCCCTTCGGGGCCAAAAACCGACATGACCTGCAGCAAGGTCCAGCCTTGTGCCGCCAGCCGTTTGCTGAGTTCGTCCTGTGCGGCGCCCTTTTGGCAGGCGCCGGAGAGTTCGGCGACACCGTAGTGCAGTCGCAGGGGCTTGTCTTGCTTGGCCTTGTAGTCGGCAAAGCATTGTGCGGCCGCACCACCCGTCAGGGCAAGCGTGAGCGCAAGGGAAAGAGCGATGTGTTTCATGGGCCTGAGAGTGGTCGCAAAGCCCGCGATATTCAATATCACAGGGGCCTTGAGGGGTGTGATATTCGATAACAGGGGGCCGTTATTGCCTGTCTGCCGGGGGTGATCGCACATTCGAAACCATGCCGGACCTTTGGCCTGGTTTCAAAAAACGTCGTAAAGGACCCCCCCCATGAAACACTTTTCCTATCGCCATTTCATTGCAACTGTCGCGATCAGTGCCGTTGCCATCACCGGGTTTTCCGCAGCACCTGCCCGTGCAGGTCAGGATGATCTGAACAAGGCCCTTGCGGCCCTTGCGGGCCTTGCGGTGCTGGGGGTCGTGATCCACCATGTGCGGGATGACGACAAGAAAGAGCGTCGCCGGGTGATTGATCGCCGCTATGATCCTTATGATCCCCCGATTTCGCGGCCCGCGCCCCGGCGTGTGGACCGTAAGATCCTGCCGCAGCACTGCTTGCGCAGTGTCGATGCGCGCGATGGGCGTCAACATGTGTTTGGACGGCGCTGTCTGAAGCAGAATTACAACTACGTCGACAGTCTGCCCGACCGGTGCAAGCTCAGGTTTCGGGGCAACGGGGAAAAGCGTGTCGGTTATGAGGCCCGCTGTCTGCGTCACGCAGGCTATGTGCTGGCGCGCCACTGACGCGGCGCAAAGGCCCTGATCCTTGAAGGGCGGTGCCTGGGCGCCGCCTTTTGTCATTGCGCTGTCGTGCGGCAGCACACGATGTTTGCACTTTCCTGCGGAAAGTGCGTTTAGCCTTCGGCGAGGATTTTTGGGAACAGAGAAAGGGACCGGCGTGCCTGACTTTTCGTTTGAGACGCAGATTGGTGGTCGCGTGGCTGGGGTCGATGAGGTGGGCCGTGGCCCGCTGGCGGGACCCGTCACGGCGGCGGCGGTTGTTCTGGATGCGGCTTGCATCCCCGAGGGTCTGGACGATTCCAAAAAGCTGTCGGCCCGGGTCCGTGATCGCCTGTGCGCGCAGATCTGTGCCCGCGCCGATGTGTCCGTTGCCCATGCGAGCGTGGCCGAAGTTGATGACCTGAACATCTTGCGCGCCGCGCATCTGGCGATGGAACGTGCGGTTTCCGGTTTGCGTGTGGTGCCCGATCATCTGCTGATCGACGGCAATATGATACCGCGTGGTCTGCTGCTGCCTGCGACTGCGGTGATCAAGGGCGACGGGCGGTCCCTGTCGATTGCAGCGGCTTCAATTGTGGCCAAAATATGTCGGGACCGGATCATGGTGGATTTGGCGCAACAGCATCCCGGCTATGGCTGGCACACCAACATGGGGTATGGATCAAAAAGCCACATCGCGGCGCTTCAAAATCTTGGTGTGACCCCACACCATAGACGTTCGTTCAAACCGGTCCACAACATGTTGTGACAAGCTATTTTCTTAAGCTACTGATTCAAAAAAGAAATTGACCGCGAATCAGGTACGCTCCATCTTGAAGCCAACCAACGAGTGCAAAATGCACCGGGGACAGAGGCAGATAGATGACGAAACATGTGAAGGGCGCCGAGGCGCTTCCCTTGAACCA
>CAYGQZ010000250.1:0-6284 GCA_964352055.1 uncultured Rhodobacterales bacterium | reverse complement strand
TGATGGGCGCAGTCGCAGCCACCGCCATGCTGGCAGGTGCGCAAGGCGCGATGGCACAAGAGATCACGGTTGGCTATTTCCTAGAATGGCCGATGCCATTCCAGTTCGCCAAAGAGACCGGCATGTACGAAGCGGGCATGGACGGTACCAAGATCAACTGGGTCAGCTTTGACACCGGAACAGCGATGAGTGCCGCGATGGCGTCGGGTGACGTGCAGATCTCTGTCAGCCAGGGTGTGCCACCCTTCGTCGTCGCCACGTCGGCGGGGCAAGATATCCAAATCGTTGATGTGGCTGTGTCCTACTCCGAGAACGACAACTGTGTCGTGTCGTCGGCTTTGGAGATCGACAAGGATTCCGCGGCTGAACTGGCAGGAAAGAAAGTCGCTGTTCCGCTGGGCACTGCTGCGCACTATGGCTTCCTGAGCCAGATGAACCACTTTGGTGTCGATCTTGCCAGCCTTGACATTGTTGACATGGCCCCTGCGGAAGGTGCGGCTGCACTGGCACAAGGTGCCGTTGATATGGCCTGTGGCTGGGGTGGTGCGCTGCGTCGCATGAAAGAAAGCGGCAACATTCTGCTTACCGGCGCGGAAAAGCAGGCACTGGGCATTCTGGTGTTTGACGCTACCACTGCTCCGGCCAGCTTCATCGCTGAAGATGGCGCGTTGCTGTCGCAGTTCCTTGCGGTCACGGCAGAAGCCAACGCAATGTGGAACAGTGGCGAGCACACAGCGGAAATGTTGCCTGTCATCGCGAAAGACGCCGGTATGGACGAAGCTGCCACTGCAGAAACGCTGGCCGGCTTTGTCTTCCCCAGCGTGGAAGAGCAGCTGAGCGAAGCATGGCTTGGCGGCACGGCGCAGACCTTCATGAAAGGTGTTGCGGATGTGTTTGTGGCGTCCGGATCCATTGATGGTGCGCTCGACAGCTATGCCGGTACAGTGAACACCGGCCCACTGGCCGCCACGCAATAAGAACGACAGGCCCGCGCGGGCTCATCCGCGCGGGCCCTTTCAAGCAAGAGGCGGGGGATCGCCCTGCTCTTTAGGTTGTTTGTGTTTTTCATGTGCAGCCAGAATGTCAGGTGGGACCTATGTCTGGATTATCGATACAAAGCATTTCGATGCGATTTGATCTGCCCGGTGGTGGTGCAGTTCAGGCGTTGCAGGATGTTTCGCTGGATCTCAAGGCGGGCGAGCTGCTGAGTGTGCTTGGCCCTTCGGGATGTGGCAAGACGACCTTGCTCAATATCGTGGCCGGTTTTCTGGCGCCGACCTCTGGCAAGATGATCCTGAACGGTCACGAGATCCACGGGCCAGACGCCGAACGCGGCATGGTGTTCCAGCAGGGTGCGCTGTTCGAATGGATGAGTGTCCGCGAGAATGTGGGTTTTGGCCCGTTGATGAAGGGCATGCCCAAGAACGACAAGGCTGACATTGTGAATCACCTTCTTGATGTGGTCGGTTTGCAGGACTTCAAGGAAAAGGCAGTCTATGAACTCTCTGGCGGGATGCAGCAGCGTGTGGCGCTGGCCCGCTGTCTGGCCAATGACCCGGACGTCATTCTGATGGACGAACCGCTGGGCGCGCTGGATGCGCTGACCCGCGAAAAGATGCAGTCACTGGTCCTGAAGCTCTGGAAAGAGACCGGCAAGACCATCATCCTGATCACCCACTCGGTCGAAGAAGCCCTGCTGTTGGGCGAGCGTTTGCTGGTCATGGCACCGCGCCCCGGCCGCATTCACAAGGAATACCGCCTGCCTTTCGCCGAAATGGGCGTCGGACAGGATTTGCGAGTCGTCAAGAAGCACCCCGAATTCGGGGAACGCCGCGAGGAGATTCTGGGCATGATCTGGGATATGGAAGAAGAGATCATGGGCCGTACGGAGGCCGCATCATGATCCCGTTTCTGATTTATGTCGCGATCTTTGTTGTCGCCTTTTTTGCTGTAAAAGCCATCGCTTCAAAAACAGCGATCAGTGACTACGGGTCGCTGAAAACCGTGACGTTTGGCGACGAAAGCGCGGTGAACCCGAGTCGTCCCGCCAGCGTGATCTCGATCCTCACGATCTTTTTGCTCTGGGGCATGTTCACCGGATCTGCCCTGTTGCCCCGCTTTTTGCATGCGCCGGGGCCGTTTGAGGGCACGGGCACCTTTGAATACACCGTGCAGGCCGGAAACGAGCGCGACACGGGCACGGTCACAGTGGTCGTCCATCCTATCGATGTACCAACAGAGGCTCCCGAGGTCGATCCCGGTGACGGCTTTGTCAAGAACGACTCCATTGCCATCGGCATGTGGCGGTCGGGATTGCTGCGGGTCGACCGCAACGATGAATTGGGTCGCGACGACGGAGCCGAAGTGATCGCGATCAACGGCACCAGGGTACAACCGGGCGACTCTGTCGATGTAGGCTGGGGCACCGTCACGATCTCGGACAAGGGAACCCCGAACATCGAACCTGCCAAAGGCTGGCAGATGGAACCGATCTGGCTGCCCGCCCCCGAGGCCGTGGTCGCGCGCATCGGTGAGATTGCCAGCGAAGGCTTTCGCGGTTCGACCCTGACGGAACACCTTGGCTATTCGCTGTTCCGCGTCATCGTCGGCTTTTTCTTTGGGGCGTTGATTGGCATCCCGCTGGGCTATGCGATGGGTCTGAGTAACTGGTTCCGTGGCTGGTTCGATCCGATCGTTGAATTCATGCGCCCGGTGCCGCCCTTGGCGCTGATCCCGCTGGTCATCATATGGGCCGGGATCGGGGAGACGGGCAAGATCATCCTGCTCTTCCTGGCAGCGCTTTGGATCATGGCGATTGCGGCACGGTCCGGGGTGTCCGGTGTGAAAATTTCCAAGGTGCATGCGGCCTATTCTCTGGGGGCAAGCAAGGCGCAGGTGATGCGTTATGTCATTGTGCCCAACTCGCTGCCCGAGATCTTCACAGGCGCGCGCGTGGCGATGGGGGTCTGTTGGGGCACGGTTGTGGCGGCGGAACTTGTGGCCGCCGAAAAAGGTGCTGGCATGATGATCATGGTCGCATCCAAGTTCCAGAACACGGACATTGTGATCATGGGGATCATCCTGATCGGCGTCATCGGTTTTGGCATCGACATGCTGATGCGATGGGCCGAACGCATCCTCGTCCCATGGAAGGGAAAAGGCTGATCAAAGCCTGACCAAAGAGCATCAAGCGGCGCTTTCGAGCGCCGTTTTCACGTGGCTCGATCCGTGTTTGCCCGTGGATCAAGTGCCTTTGCCGGTGAAATGCGCGGGGCTAAATTCCAGGCACAACACGCGCGGGCGCATCGCTCTGGAACTGAGCGCCATGTTACTGTTCGCAAAAACTGATAATTTGACCCATCTGCCGACCTACGGCAGCATTGCGGAAAAAGGAGGGCTGTCGATATGAAACAGGATGCCAAGGCCGAGGTGATCCGGAAGTGCTTTCTGTTCAGCGGCTCTGATCCACAAAGCGTGTCGCGGATTGCCCAAGCAAGCCAGGTCATAAAATACAAAGGTGGCCAGATGCTGTTTGCGACAGGTGATCCTGCCGACGGCTTGCGGATTGTTCTGTCTGGATTGGTGCGCGTCTGGATTGCCAACGAGGACGGAAAGGAACTGACACTGTCCTTGCTTGAGCCGGGAGATCCATTTGGCGAGATCGCGTTGTTTGATGGATTGCCACGGACTGCAAACGCGACCGAGATCGAAGGGGGCGAGTGCCTTTTTCTGCCAAAGAGTTTTGTCGACGACATGCTGGAAGCGGACACGGCGTTCGGACGTCACATTATTCTGCTGCTTTGTGAAATCCTGCGCCGCAACACAGACGTTCTGGGGGGCTTTGCCTTCAAGGGCTTGGATGCCCGTCTTGCGCGTGTGCTCTGTGATCTGGCCACAACACATGGGGTATCTAATGCAACCGAGACCCGTTTGACGCGGAAATTCTCGCAAACGGATCTGGGGCAGATGCTGGGCGTGACGCGGGAGGCGATCAACAAGCGGCTGATGTCAATGGTTCTGGACGGGTTGGTCCGCTTGAATGATGGATACATCGTCGTGACGGATCTTGAGGAATTGCGCCAACGCGCCGACACAAGTGCCTGAGGCTGACTTGGTTTGGATCATGCCGCAGCTCTCAGCAACATTATCCCCCCGATCCCGGCCAATGTACCGCCAGAGATCAGATGAAGCGCGGCTGTGCGACCAACGCGCTGGAGGATACCACCGGCGGCAAGGTAAGGCACCGATCCTGCGACCGAGGACACGAGAATCGCAGAGATAAAAAACAATGCCGCTCCAGCGCCAGACGTGCCCGGTGGTACAAAGGCGGGAAAAACCGAAATAAAGAAAACAAGGGCCAACGGGTTGGCGAGCCCAATGATGACCCCATCGCCAACAAGGCCCATGGCGCTTTTGTGCGCCTTGACCGGATTGCTGCAAACGCCTTCGCGCATGGCCCGGATGCCGAACCAGATCAATACGCCTGCACTCGCGATCTGTAGCAGGACAAAGGTTTCTCCGACCAGTTCTTGCGCGCCAAATGTCAGGTAAATGGCAATCACCGCCCAGGCCAGTTCGGCCAGCAGGATACCGAACATGGCAAACACGCCCCCCATCAGACCGGATCGTGCCGCCGCAGCCCCCATCAGGGCCGCATTCTGTCCGGGTGCGAGGCAAGCAAGAAAGTTGGCGGTCGCCAGCGCGATCCAGATTTGCAGTGTCATCAGGCTTCTCCATACAGTCTGTAAACCAGAGTTGAAGAACCCGTCGAAAGGCGCAGTGATTGCGTTCACGTTCGGGTGGCCTGACTGTGAACAGGCTCACAGGCCGTAAATGATTCCGAGGTTGTTTCTGGGCTTGGATGATGGGTTGACGTCTCGTGCACTTTGCTTTGCGCGTCCGGCTCACCGCTCATGGACCCTGTGAGCCGGAAAACAGACATGGAGAGATGTGCCGCCAATCGTGAACTGCATGCGCTCAACTGTGTTGTGAGGGGCCACTGTCGCGCTTACAGAGCATGCGCACAGGGTCTGGAAACGGGTATGATGTCCTGGGGCCAACACGCGTTGCCGCGCCTTCGATCACCGTCACTTTGCCCAGGTCTTTTTCCACCGTAACCGTCGCGCAAACGCGCGCCAGCCGCAGTGTCAGGCCACACGCAATTGGTCGGATAAATGTGTGCGGATGATCGGCCCATCAGCAGGTCCAAGAATGGTGGAGCATAGCGGGGTCGAACCGCTGACCTCTTGCATGCCATGCAAGCGCTCTACCAACTGAGCTAATGCCCCATTCTTGGGTGGCTGGAACCAGCCGTGCGCCGCTGATTAGGCGCTTTGCCGGGCGGGATCAAGTGAAAAACCCGCCCCGGCAGATGGTTTTATGTGTCGTCGTCGTCCGAGGCGACGTCCGCTATGTCGTCGAACGGAACTGTATCGTCGTCTTCGTCGTCATCCAGCAGGTCGTCGTCCAGATCCACATCGACATCATCATCGTCAAGCACCTGATCTTCGTCCGTCGCGGCGGTCGCAGCCTTGGCTTTGGCTGTTACGGCATCTTCGGCGTCGGCGGAAATCATGCGCGTCTTGGTGCTGTCCAATTGTACAACATCACCCGTATACGGGCTGACAATCGGAGACCGGTTCATGTCATAAAACCGTTTGCCCGTCGTCGGGCAGAGCCGTTTGGTGCCCCATTCTTCCTTTGGCATCGGAAATCCTTTTTCTCTGTGCCGTCCGCGCTTCGGCTTGTCGATTTCAAGCATTTGAAGGCGGTCGATATTGCGGCGATTCTGGGCAAGTGCCATAAGGTCGGGACGGAGTCAAAGCCTTATGGCGTGATGAGGGAAATGGGATGGCCAATCGTGCTCTTCAAGGGCATCCGGATATTTCGCTGACGGTGCGCCGTTCGTCCCGCGCGCGGCGCATCACCCTGCGTATATCGCAACTGGATGGGCGGGTGACCCTGACCCTGCCACGCGGTGTCTCCGAAGCTGCTGGCGTCGAGTTCGCTCAGGACAAGGCCCCGTGGATTCGCAAGCATCTCGCGCGCCGGATTGAGGATATTGTCGTTGGCGTCGGGCAGCAGATCCCGGTTGCCGGTCACATGCGCCTGATTGTGCCGGGCAAGGGCCGCACTGTCCGCCTGGAGGGTGACAGCCTGCTTGTGCCTGGGCAGGATGCCGCTGTGCAGCGCCGGGTGATGGGGTTTCTCAAGACGCTTGCGCGGGACAGGCTGGTTGCTGCCAGTGATCGCTATGCCGCCCAGCTTGGACGATCCTATTCCGG
>CAYGQZ010000249.1:0-6347 GCA_964352055.1 uncultured Rhodobacterales bacterium | reverse complement strand
CGAGGGATACGGCGATTGTTTTATATGTCATGGTAATCTCCATAATTGGGTCTAGATGGTTGCACTGGTCTTTGGGGGCGAACCCCGTAGCTCAGTGCCATTCAATTCGCGGGTTCTCGCGGAAGGCGAAGCGTTCAAGGTGGCTGGCGATGACCTGCGCCACCTTTTCAAGGTCGGTTTTCGTTTCGGCGGAAACTTTCATTTCCAGCGCGTCGTTGGTCGCAGCAAGTTCGCATTGGCCAAACGGAAGTTCGATCCGGCCATGAGTGCCGTCCATTTGGACCGGAACCTTGTGGCCAAAGTGCTTGCACATCGTGCCAAGATAGGTGCTTGCCTTGCTGGTTTTGAAAGTGGACTGCGTGTTCATCTGATCGCTCCGTAAGTGTTGAAACGATTTCTAGCGGTACGTGACCATTTCGTATATCTAATGAATTGTGATTTAATAATTCTGAAAAACAGACCAATGATCGACCACCTGAAACACATGGCCGTCTTTGCCCGAGTCGTCGACAAGGGATCATTTCGTGCCGCGGCGCAGGACATTGGCGTGGCTCCATCACGCGTCAGTCAAACGGTCACAGATCTGGAAAACCACCTCGGCACGACGCTGCTTTACCGCACGACCCGAAAGCTTGCGCTGACCGGAGAGGGCAGAACGCTTTATGCGCGTGTCACCGAAATGCTGCGTTGCGCCGAAGCCGGGTTAAACGAAATCAACGCCACCACGCAGGACCCCGTCGGCGCGCTGCGCGTCTCGCTTCCGGCCTTTCTGTCGACATCCGATCTCTCGACGGCCATTGCCTCTTTCATCAAGCAGTATCCGAATGTGGCGCTGTCGCTGTTTTACAGCGATCGTAAAGTCGAGATTATCGAGAACGGCTTCGATCTTGCCATCCGCGCTGGTGTTCTTTCGGACAGTTCAATGATGTCCCGCAAGCTGGGCGCAATCCCGAGGGCACTGATTGCGGGCGCACAATACGCCAGGGCGCGCCCGGTGCCTAAACATCCTGCCGATTTGGAGGATTGGGACTGGATCAGATACCAGCAACGGTCCGATACGATAGAAATGACGTCAGATACGGGCAAGACGGTCACAGTTACGGGGCGTTCGCAGATTGAGGTCGACAGTGCGGATGCACTTTATCACTTCGCAATGCAAAACGTGGGCGCGTCGGTCCTGCCGGCATACTTGGCCGAGCAAGGCATGGCATCCGGCGCGCTTGTCCGGCTTCTGCCGAAGTGGCAGTTGGGAGGTATTGAACTGCATGCGGTTTGGCCGGATTCCTCACGGCGGGAAAACCTGACGTTGCTGTTTGTCCGGTTTCTTGCCGGCGAGCTTGGCCGCTAAGTCCCTTTGACGGAACGCAATTCGCGGTTCAGCTTTTGCAGCAATTGCATTGGTTCCTCCCCAGACTTCAAATGACGCCCCTGACTGATTTCCCGATCAGTCGCCGTTCCGGCAGCCGATCAACCAGAAAATCCATAAAGCACCTGACTTTCGGCGTAAGCACGTTCGATCTGGGATAGATGAGCCAGAGGACTGATTGATCGTTCAATTGCCATTCGGGCATAACGTGAACCAGCGTGCCAGCGGCGAGGTCCTGCGCGATGCTCCAAAGGGAGTTAATTGAGATGCCAACTCCGTTCAGCGTTGCAAGCCGTTGGGACGTTCCATCATCCAACACGGTGCGCGTTGTCATGTCGTCGGGGTTCAGTTGTGCGGTACGGCCGTCCCGATGCTCGATTTCTCGGGGGCGCATGTCGGACCATGCGAGAAACCGATGGCCTGATAGATCTTCGGGCGCATTCGGCATCCCGAACCTGTCGAGATAGGCGGGGGCCGCGCAGAGCACACGCGTATCATCTGCCAGTTTTCGGCCCCGCAGGCTGCTGTCTTCCAGCGGCGCGCTGCGTAGGGCAAGATCAAAGCTTCCGTCGATGATATCGAACCGCATGTCGGAAAGCCGAAGGTCCAGTGTTATGTCCGGGTAGAGGCGTTGAAATTCGGGCAACAACGGTATGATGTGAAGCTGGGCAAAACTGCTGGGCGCCGCAAATCGCAAAATGCCACTTGGGGTAAGCGTGTCCTGCCCTAGGGCTGCGCGGCCTGCCTCTGCTTGCGCGATGATATCTCTGGCATAAGGCAGGAAGGCCGCCCCGTCCTGACTAAGCGATACCTTGCGGGTGGTGCGGTGAAGCAGTTCAACGCCCAGCTCATTTTCCAGTTTTGCAAGACGATTGCCCGACATTGCCGGCGCAAGTCCAAGGTCGCGCCCTGCAGCGCTGATGTTCAGCCGCTCTGCAGCGGCGACGAAAAGACGGAGTGCATCGATATCCATAGTTTTGATTATATCGAAAAACGGAATTCTGAAACCGCAATTGCGTAATTTATATCATCAGCAGAGAAAAGTAGGTCCTTTAGTGGAATAGACTCAGGAGAGAGTAATGAAAGCGATTGGTTACACAGAAACTGGCCCCGTAGATGGAAGCGGTGCATTGCAGATGATGGATGTACCGTCCCCCAAGGTTGGTCCGCACGACCTGCTGATTGCGGTCAAAGGGATATCCGTGAACCCGGTAGATGTTAAGCTTCGCGAAGCCCGTTCACCGGAGGATGTCTCTGGCGTGCTGGGGTTTGACGCGGCTGGAACAATCGTTCAGGTCGGGGCCAAAGTGTCGGCCTACGCTGTCGGTGACGATGTTTTCTACGCGGGGGATGTGACCCGCGCCGGTACCAATTCCGAGTTTCACGCCGTCGACGAACGCATCGTCGGCAAGAAACCGGCGAAACTGGACTTTACTGAAAGTGCAGGATTGCCGCTGACATCAATCACCGCGTGGGAAATGTTGTTCGACAGCTTCCGCCTGTCGGAAAACGGTGGCGAGGGCCAAAGCTTGCTTGTGATCGGTGGTGCTGGTGGTGTCGGATCGATCCTGATTCAGCTGGCCAAGACGCTGACCAAGTTGACCGTGATCGCAACCGCATCGCGCCCCGAAACGGAAAGCTGGGTTCGCAGGATGGGCGCCGATCATGTCATCGATAACCGTGGTGATATGGTCGCACGATTAAGCGATTTAGACCTGACGCCGACCTATGTCGCGGCGCTGACGGCAACAGACCAACACTGGCCTGCAATCGTCGAGTTGGTTGCCCCGCGTGGACACATCGCGCTGATCGACGACCCGAAGGACCTGGATATAGCACCGGCCAAACCCAAGGCCCTGACGATTTCGTGGGAGTTAATGTTCACCCGTTCGATGTTCCAAACCGCTGACATCACCGCGCAGCGCGACCTGCTGAACCGTGTGTCAGAGATGATCGACGCAGGGACGCTGCAGTCCACCGTGACCGAACGGGCAAGTGCACTGACGGTGGAAACGCTGAGCGAGGCGCACAAGCTTCAGGAAAGCGGGCGCGTGATTGGCAAACAGGTCCTTCCCGGACTGATGGCCTGATCATAACACACCCGGCGCGGCACTTGGATTCTGGTGCCGCGCCGATACAGGAGAAACCAGATGCTTGACGGCGAACCATCCGCATTCGCGAAGATCAACCGTGGCTTTGATACGACGTTCCAAAGTGGTCGGCTGAGCCTCGGACTCGTGGTGCCTATCGCGCAATATGGGCAAAGCCCGGTGCCCGATATGTCTGACCATCAGGAGCGCGTCATTCTTGCTGAGACGCTTGGGTTCAAGGCAGTCTGGTTGCGCGACGTGCCGTTCAATGTGCCAAGTTTCGGGGATGCGGGGCAGCTGTTTGATCCGTTCACATACCTTGGATTTCTTGCCGCACGGACGTCGACGATCGCTTTGGGCGTCTCCAGCATTATTCTGCCTTTGCGTCATCCGGCCCATGTCGCCAAAGCGGCGGCGACGGCGGATGTTCTATCAGACGGCCGCTTGATCCTTGGCGTCGCTTCCGGTGACCGGCCAGAAGAATATCCGGCTGTGAATGCCGACTTCGACGGGCGTTCCCAGGCGTTCCGCGAAAGTTTTGATTATATCCGCGCAATGGGTGAGGAGACGCCACAGATCGCCAACAGTTTCGGCACTGTCGAGGGTGCGATTGATATGCTGCCCAAATCTGCCCAGACAAAACTGCCGCTACTGATCACGGGATCTAGCCGCCAAACCCCTGACTGGATTGCCGAAAACGGTGACGGATGGATGACCTATCCGCGCCCCGGTCTCTCGCAAGCGCGCGTGTTGCAGGACTGGCGTCAGAACCTTGCACGGCTGGGTCAGCCCCCCAAGCCCGTGCTGCAACCGCTTTATGTGGACCTCGCCGATGATCCGGATGAGCCACCCAGCCCGATCCATCTTGGCTTTCGATCCGGCTATCGGCCGCTATTGCGGTATTTGAAAGGCCTTGAAGACCTGGGCGTTAACCATGTTGCCTTGAATCTGCGGTTCAGCACCGGCCCCATTGAAACTACGCTTAGCAAACTGGCAGAGCTCGTCCTGCCCGCGTTCCACGAAGGGAAATAACATGACAAAGACGATCCTAATCACCGGCGCGACCGACGGCATTGGCCGCGCGACCGCGTTGAAGCTGGCCCAACAAGGTCACCGCCTGATCGTCCATGGACGCAGCGCAGAGAAACTAAATGCCTTGGCGCAAGAAATCGGCGCAAACGTATCAACCGTTCAGGCCGACCTGTCTGATCTGTCGCAAGTCAATGCAATGGCCGAGGAAATCAAAGCCTCTTATGGCCAAATCGACGTGGTGATCAATAACGCAGGTGTGCTCAAGTTGGCCGCGCCGCGCTTGGCAAATGGCTTGGACGTTCGCTTCATCGTCAACACCTTTGCGCCGGTCCTGTTGTCGGAACTTCTGTTGCCGATTCTCTCAATAGACGGGCGGCTTGTACATCTGTCCTCCGCCGCGCAGGCCCCGGTGGACATCGCGGCGATGGAAGGCAAACGACAATTGGACGACATGGAGGCCTATGCCCAAAGCAAGCTTGCCCTGACGATGTGGAGCCAGGACTTTGCTGCGCGTCATCCCGATGGTCCGGTCTCTGTTGCCGTGAACCCTGGATCGTTGTTGGCCACGAAAATGGTGAAAGAAGGGTTTGGGATGCCCGGCAACGATCTGAGTATCGGGGTCGATATCTTGGAACGCGCAGCCCTGTCAGACGAGTTTTCGAGCGGCTCAGGTCGCTATTTCGACAACGACAGTAGACGGTTTGCTGCACCCCATCCCGACGCCGCAGATTTGGCCAAAGTCAGCGCCGTCGTCGACACGATTAACCGACAGGTACAAAAAGCGACGTCGTCGTAACCCGATATCCGTCCTTTGCATCGGGAACGAAGTGCGAAAGGGGCAAGGTGCAGAAAAAAGCAGCCTTCGAACCAACCTTCGCCAGAATCCGTTTTGTTCAGGCAGCAACTGCGCATTCAAGGAGATTGCTGAATGCGGCAGTCTTTCAGCGCGAGAGCGAGCGGCCTTCTGCCTTGAGCTTTTTGTTAAGAATGTGCCGCACCTTCATGCCTGCGCCATCGGCACCCAGCGTGACCTCCAGAAAGTCGAGGGCGCGTGGATCGGAAGCAACGCTGGCTTGCAGTTTTTCCAGCAGGTGTTTGTCTTCGTCAAACGCGGCGGTGACGCTCGCGCGCGTCTTTTCTGCCACTTCGTCGGTCAGGCTGGGCACATCAAAGGCCGCCATCCAGAAGTAATGCGTTTTGCCGCGTTGCGCTGGCGTCACGATATGGCATCCACGCACAATGAAATCAGATCGTTTCCCTGCATCGGGATTGGGGTCGTGCACATTCCAATCCGAGAACGAAATCGCCAGCGATGGCATCCGCCCTTTTTGAACCCGCTTGATCGGCTTGTCCTCGGGCAATCCCATGCCTGCGCAAAACAGCGGCGAGAGCGGCGCGAGGTCGAACTCTTGTTCGTAGCAGATCGTTTCGCCGTCCATGTAGGTGTCGGGTGCGGTGATCCAGTCATCCTGCTTGAAGGTGTTCTTGTGCAGGAATGCGATATGCGTGAGGTCCAGGACATTTTCGCGGATCAAAACCCAGTTGGCGGCGACTTCGTAATACCCATGCACAGGCGTCCAGTCAGGATCAATCTGGTACCCAACCTCGGGCGGATCACAGTCGATTGCCGCCTGATCGCCCATCCATATCCAGATGTAGGCTCCGGCCTCGCGCACTGCAAAGGACGGGATCTCGGCGGTCTTGGGTTTCATATGTTGGGTGGGGGCTTTGGTGCAGCGGCCAGCCGTGTTGAACTCCATCCCGTGGTAGGGACAGATGATTTTGTCATCGCGCACGTGGCCCTCGGAAAGTGGAGCCCAGCGATGCGGGCAACGATCATAAAGGGCAGCGGGCGTGCC
>CAYGQZ010000248.1:0-6430 GCA_964352055.1 uncultured Rhodobacterales bacterium | reverse complement strand
CATAGCCCGCACGGCTGGCATAAGGCCCGGTTTGCCCGAACCCGGTGATCGAACAATAGATCAGGCGCGGGAAATCATCCTTCAGACTGGCATAGTCCAACCCGTATTTGGCCAACCCGCCGACCTTGAAATTCTCGATCAGAATGTCGGCGGTGCCAATCAACGCATGCAACTCGGCTTGCCCCGCTTGCGTCTTGAAATCAATCACGACCGAGGATTTGCCCCGGTTCGTTGAATGAAAATACGCCGCCGAAACGTCATCATCCCGGGTGACAAAAGGTGGGCCCCACTGGCGGGTGTCATCGCCGCGCGGGGCTTCGACCTTGATCACCTCGGCACCCAGCTCGGCCAAGGTCTGGCCGGCCCAGGGGCCCGCCAGAACGCGGGCCAGTTCAACCACGCGCAACCCGGCCAGCGGACCCTTGGGTGCTGCGGTCATCAGCTGGACGCTTCGTCGATCAGACGCTTCATCTCGTCATAGCTCATGTTGTTATAGGTCTTGCCATCAATGACAAAGCTTGGCGTCGACTGGATGCCATCGCGCTCTGCATTTTCCTGATACCAGGCCACCAGCGTCCGCAGCTTGTCGCCGTCCTGCAAACACGCCTCCAGCATGTCATTGTCCAGACCGGCCAAACGGCCAATCTTGCGCAACTCATCGACAATCGCACTTGGATCACCGCCACCGGCGCGCGTCCACTCGGACTGGCTGGCATAGAGCAGATCGGTGATGCCAAAGAACTTCTCCGGCCCCGCACAACGCGCAACGGCAGAGGCCCAAAGCCCGAACCGGTCGAAATAAACCTCGCGGTAGATAAAGTTGATCTTGCCCGTATCGATGTAATCCGCCTTCAACTGCTTGTAGGTGCTGGTGTGGAAATTGGCACAATGCGGGCAGGTATAGCTGGCATATTCAATGACAGTGACCGGCGCGTCCGGGTTGCCGACAGCCATATCCACAACGGTGGACGTATCAATCTCGGCACCCGCCTCCTGCGCATGGGCAGCACCCAGCAGGTAAGACGCCTGTGCGTTGGTCTGCGATGTCGAAGCGGTGGACGAATACCAGAAGTATCCGGCCACGCCGATGGCCACGGCCACCACGGCAAGAATGCGGTTCATGTAGGGTTTCCTTGTTTTTCTTTGGTCAGAATATTGGCGCCCAGCCGCTCAAGGGCTGCGCGCAAACTGTCGTCTTGCACCGGGGCCACCACGGCAGAGGCGGCTTGATGTGTTGCCGCATCAGGCGCTTGGGGCCCTGTGTCCTTCGGTTTGTGATCAAAGGCCACGCGCCCTTCGGCAAATCCGGTCGCGGCCGTCTGCGTGACCCGGATGCGGGCAATCGCGTTATAGCCATAGACCGCGTTGACCTTGGTGCGCAGCTGTTCCTTTTGCATCTCCAGCATCGGGGCCTGCGCACCCGTCGTCAGCAAGGTCAGCGTCGCGCCCATCCCGCCCCGGCCATAGCTGACCTCGACGGGCCGCGCGATGGCCGCCACGTCCGGCCCCACGACTTCGGCCCAGTCCGTCAGCAACCGGCTTTGGGCAAACCCCCGGCTTTCGCTGGCCTGACGAATGCGCCCGGTCAACAGCGAAGACGTCCGCTTGAAGCCTTTTGTGCTGGCGCGGCGCGTGGCCATGGCTATGTTCTCCCTCAGTTTGCAGCCAGCATAACGGATGCTGCGCCCGGAACCCAGATCAGAAGCCCGAAAGGAACATAAATCTTGCGTGACCTCAGTGCCGATCTGCTCGACTGGTATGACGGTCATGCGCGCAAGATGCCGTGGCGCGTCTCGCCCGGCGACAAGGCGGCAGGCCAGCGCCCCGATCCTTACGCCGTCTGGATGAGCGAGATCATGCTGCAACAGACCACCGTGGCCGCCGTCACCGCCTATTTTCACAAGTTCATCACCCGTTGGCCCACGGTCAGCGACCTTGCCGCCGCCGAGGATGCAGATGTCATGGGCGCCTGGGCCGGCCTTGGCTATTACGCCCGCGCCCGCAACCTGCTGAAATGCGCCCGCGCCGTGGTCGCCGATCATGGCGGCACCTTTCCGGCCGATCACGCCGCCTTGCTCAAACTGCCGGGCATCGGCCCCTACACGGCAGCGGCCATCGCCTCCATCGCCTTTGATCTGCGCCACACAGTCGTGGACGGCAATGTCGAGCGGGTCATGGCCCGCCTGCACAACGAACACACACCGCTGCCCAGCGCCAAGCCCATCCTGACGGCCTATGCCGCGACCCTGACGCCAAAGGCCCGCCCCGGCGATTACGCACAGGCGGTCATGGATCTGGGGGCCACGATCTGCACGCCCAAGTCCCCTGCCTGCGGGATCTGCCCGTGGCGTGACCCGTGTGCTGCGCGTGTCGAAGGCACAGCCGCCCAATTGCCCCGCAAAACGCCCAAGGCGGCCAAGCCAGTCCGCCATGGCACCGTGTATATCGCACGCCGTGCGGATGGGGCGATGCTCTTGGAAACGCGGCCGGACAAGGGGCTGTTGGGGGGCATGCTGGGCTGGCCCGGCTCCGACTGGATCGACGTCACCGACGCGCGCCCGCAAAACCCACCGCTGGCGGCGGACTGGCAGAAAATACCGGGCGAAGTGCGCCACACCTTCACGCACTTCCACCTGATGCTTGACGTGATGGTGGCTGATGTCGGGCGGGATGTGCAGGCCGATACCGGCACCTTCCTGCCCCGCGCCGCGTTCCGGCCCTCCGACCTGCCCACAGTGATGCGCAAGGCCTTTGACCTGACGCAAAGTTAAGCCCCCTGCGACCCGGCCATGCGTTGCACACGACCCGTTAACACCTATGATTTACGCACAAAGCCGCAAAGGACCGCCCTCATGACCCTGCCACCCGAAACCGTTGCAAGATTCCAAAGCGCGCTGCCGTTCTGGATCTCGTTCTTGCTGGTGCCGTTGGCCTGGGTCACCGCGATTCACGGGGGCTGGACGGTGATCCTGCTGCCTCTGGTGACGTGGTACATGTTCGCAATACTCGATCTGGCGGTCGGGGAAAACACCGACAACGCCGATCTGAACACGACCGCGAAAGACCTGCGCTGGTACCGGGCGCTCACGACAGTCTGGGTGCCGGTGCAGTTCATGACGCTGTTCTGCCTGATCTGGTACGTGGCCCCTGCCGACCACCTGAATACAGCGGAAAAGCTGGCCATATTCTTTGGCGTCGGCGTCATCAACGGCACCGTGGGGATCAATTACAGCCACGAGTTGATGCACCAGAAAAACAAGCTTGAGCGCAGGCTGGCCGACATCCTTCTTGCCATGGTGCTCTACTCGCATTTCCGGTCGGAGCATCTGCTGGTGCATCATCGCTATGTGGCCACCCCGCGCGATCCGGTGACCGCGCGCATGGGCGAAAGCTTCTATCGGTTCTACCCCCGTGTCCTGCGACAAAGCCTGATCTCCGCCTGGGGCGCGGAAAAGGCGATGCTGGCGCGCAAGGGCCTGCCGGTGACGGATCGCTCAAACCCGTTCTGGACATATGCGATCCTGCAAGGCGGCTTTGTGCTGCTGGCCTTCGTTGTGGGCGGATGGGCAGGCATCGGCCTTTTTGCGATGCAGGCGGGCACCGCGATTTGGCAGCTTGAACTGGTCAATTACATCGAACATTACGGACTGACGCGCAAACATCTGGGCGACGGGAAGTATGAGCATGTCCAGCCCCGCCATTCCTGGAACGCGGCCCAAAGGGCGTCAAACTGGCTGCTGATCAACCTTCAGCGCCATTCGGATCACCACTACAAGCCAGATCGCCGCTTTCCAATGCTACAGACCTACACGCAGGCCGACGCGCCACAACTGCCCTATGGCTATCCGGTGATGACCATCGCCGCGATGATCCCGCGCGTCTGGCGGCGGGTGATGAACCCCCGCGTGCAGCAATGGCGGGACATGTATTACCCCGAAATCACCGATTGGCAGCCGTACAACAAGGCCGCAAATCCGCAACCGCGCTGATCAGGGAATAACCCAAACCGCCAGCGGCTCGGCCACGCCACGCACGTCCTGATCCGGGATGGGCGTGAACCCTTCATCGGTTCCCGCGGCCTTGATCACCGCATCGCTGACAATCGCCTGAACCTGCAACGCACGGGTCATCGCCTCCAGCCTGCTGGCCACGTTGACGGTATCGCCCAGCACCGCGAACTCCAGCCGGTTGGCCCCGATATCGCCCAGAACAACCGGGCCGAAATGCAGGCCAAACCGGGCCTCGATCACCGGCACCCCGCCCGCCTTGCGCGCGGCATTCAGCGCCGCCATCCGGTCCACCATCGCCCGCACGCATGCCACAGCCCGCGCCGCATCATCCGGCAAAGGCAGCGGCGTGCCGAACGTGGCCATCAACCCGTCGCCCAGATACTTGTCCAGCGTGCCGCCATGGGCAAAAACCTCGCTCTCCATCCTTGCATGAAAGGCGCGCAAGGTCTCGATCACCTCCTGCGGCGGGCGGCCATCCGAAAAGGCGGTAAACCCGACGATATCCACGAACAACACCGCCGCATCATGGCTGCGGATCTGACCCAGCGGCTCGTCCTTCTGTGACAGCTCCTCGACCATGGTCGGCGAGAAATAGCGCGCCAGGTTCGTGCGTTCGCGCGACATCTCGGCACTGTCCAGCACCAGGTTCTGATAGCGGCGCACCGTGATGGCCAGGATGCCCGCCACGATGACAAAGACAATGACCTCCTGAATGCGCAAATCCCAATGCACACGGTTCGGGTCCAGTTGACGCCCCAGATCGGTGTTGCCTGGAAACAGCTCAAGGGCCGTCTCGCTCAGGCCCGGCACCGTCCGGCCAAAATACCAGACACACAGCGCCCCCAGCATCCACAGGCCCAGTGTCCAGGTGCCGATCGAAACAATGGTGCGCCAGGAATAGGACAGAACACCGGTGGCCAGAATGATATAGAAATACTGGAACACATCGAACTGATAGATCAGCGCGGTCGGCACGTCTTCGCGGGACAATGGATTGGGCACCAGCAGCGCAACCGTCATCAGCAACAGATCGCAAAGCAGCAACAACAGCTCTGCCCGCGACTGGCCCACGCGCCCGACGCGCCGCTGCAGCACGCCCACGAGGACCAGCAGAAAGAGCAGACCCTGATACCAGATGACGTCCCAGTTCGGATTGAGGAACACCAGTAGAATCGCCGTGATCGTCAGCGCCGCCGTGCGCGCCCTGACCGCCAGATCCATACCTTCCTGCTTGTTGCGCGCCAGGGCTTCCTGCGCATGGCGATGCGACGGCACCGCGTCCGCGTCCAAGGTACGACGGTTTGACTGTGACAGGTTGCCAGATGCATCGGCCATCTGCGATCTCCCCAAGGTTCTGGGTCCAGTGTAGGACACCCAACAAAAAAAGCCCCGCCAAAAGAGGCGGGGCACAGGTGTAGTGCCTTCTGAATGGCCATGGGTGAGGCCGCAGGCACCGGCGGTGTCGGAGAATGTCTAGTCGTGCATCTCGGCGCGGATTTGCTGGCGCAGCACGTCGATGGGCACAACCTTGCCCTCACGCTTGAAGCACCAGTAGGTCCAGCCATTGCAGCTTGGCGCGCCTTCCAGATGGGCGCCGACCTGATGTATCGACCCTTTGATATCGTCGCCGATCAACGTGCCATCGGCCCGCACCTTGGCCTTGTGGCGCTTGTTCATGGAATACAGTTCTTCGCCCGGGCGCAGCATACCCCGCTCGACCAGTTGGCCAAAGGGCACACGGGGTTCGGCCCGTTTGGACGCCGACACGATAAGCGCTTCCCGGTCAAACTTGCGCACCGCGGCAATGCGCTTTTCGGCAACCGCGCGATAGGCGGCCTCACGCTCGATCCCGATGAACTCGCGACCCAGCATCTTGGCCACAGCGCCCGTGGTGCCCGTGCCAAAGAACGGATCAAGGATCACATCCCCCGGATTGGTCGAGCCAACCAGAACCCGGTGCAGCAGGCTTTCAGGTTTCTGCGTGGGATGGGCCTTGTCGCCCTTGTCGTCTTTCAGCCGCTCATGCCCGGTACAGAGTGGCAAAACCCAGTCCGATCGCATCTGGATGCCTTCGTTCAGGGCCTTCAGGGCTTCGTAGTTGAAGGTGTATTTGCTGGCCTCGTCCTTGCCCGCCCAGATCATCGTCTCATGGGCATTGGTAAAACGCTTGCCGCGAAAGTTGGGCATCGGATTGGATTTGCGCCACACCACGTCGTTCAGAATCCAGAAGCCTTCGTTCTGCAAAGACGCGCCAACGCGGAAAATGTTGTGATAGCTGCCAATGACCCAGATGGCCCCGTTGGGCTTGAGCAGGCGGCGGGCCGCTTTCAGCCATGCAGTGGTAAATTCGTCATAGGCCCGGAAGGACGTGAACTGATCCCAGTGATCATCGACCGCATCCACCTTGCTGTTGTCCGGAC
>CAYGQZ010000247.1:0-6436 GCA_964352055.1 uncultured Rhodobacterales bacterium | reverse complement strand
CCCCGGTCTCGGGGTCCACCTCGACGTCACAGATATGGGTGGCAAAGGACACGCCCGCCCCGTCAGCCACCAGCTCGCTGTGGCCCGCGATGGGTCCGCCGGTGTTGCCGGACTCGGCCGCAATGTCCTTGACCGACAGCGGCGACAGGTTGCCGTATTTCGTGCCAGCCGCCTTGGCGTGGCCGTCCTCCCAATAGACGTCCTCAACCGGGATATCCCAGGTCAGAGCCGCCCGCTCGCGCATGATGGTGATGGCATTCCGCGCCGCCGAGATTGTCGCCATCGAGGACGAGAACGTGCCCCGGCTGCCATCGGTCATGTCGTTGTAGCCCAGCGTTGCAGTGTCGGCGACAACCGCTTTGACGTCCTTGTAATCGATGCCCAGCTCTTCGGCGGCGATCAGCGACAGCGATGCCCGCGACCCGCCCACATCGACCGTCCCGACGGCCAGCGCCACGGTTCCGTCGGCGTTCACGTTCAGGTCGGAACAGGTCTGACCGCCAAAGTTGAACCAGAACCCGCAGGCCATGCCCCGACCCTGATTTTTGCCCAAAGGGGCGCTCATATGTGGGTGCGCCTTGGCGGCCTCCAGCGTGGGACCGATGCCGATGGGGCCATAGACCGGGCCATAGGACGATTTGGACCCTTCGCTGGCCGCGTTCTTGATCCGAAGCTCCAGCGCGTCGATGCCCAGTTTCCCCGCCAACTCGTCAATAGCGCTTTCCACGGCAAAGGCCGCCATGGGCGCGGAGGGCGCGCGATAGGCCGCCACCTTGGGCCGGTTCACGATGACCTCGAAGCCAACCGTTTTGACGTTTTTCAGATCATAGCAGGCAAAGGACGTCATCGCGCCCAGTTCGGCCCACATGCCCGGATAGGGCCCGCAGCTATAGCGCAGCGTTGCCGTTGCCGCTGTGATCTTGCCGTCTGCCTTCGCGCCAATCTTGACGTCAATTGATGTGGCGCTTGTGGGGCCAGAGGCGCGAAAGACCTCGTCGCGCGACATGACCAGCTTGACCGGCCGCCCGGCCTTGCGGGACAGCGCCAGCGCCACGGGTTCGGCCCAGACATGGGTCTTGCCCCCAAAGCCGCCGCCGATTTCAGACGAGGTAACCTTCAGTTTCGATACGTTCAGCCCCAGCAGGTCCGCGCAATTCTGGCGAAAGACGAAATGCCCCTGGGTGCACACCCACAATTCGGCTGTGCCATCGGGGTTGCAACTGGCCACGCAAGCATGCGGCTCGATATAGCCTTGGTGGGTCTGCTCGGTCTTGTAGCTCCGCTCGACGATGATATCGGCCTCGGCAAAGCCCGCATCCACGTCGCCATGCCCAAACTCGGCCCGGTTCGCGACGTTGGATGGCGTTTCAGGCGTTGGCTCCACCCCGCCGGTAAACAATTCGTCGTTCAGGATCGGCGCATCCGTTTGCATCGCGGCATCAACATCAACCACGTGCGGCAGAACTTCATATTCGACCTCGATCAGCTTGAGCGCCTGTTTCGCTGTCTTTTCGTCAATCGCCGCAACGGCCGCGACCGCGTGACCGTCATAAAGCGCCTTGGTTCTGGCCATGCAGTTGTCAAGGATTGCAAAGAGTTCCGCATCCCCGTTGGTCAGATCCGGAAGGTCTGCCGCGGTCACAACCGCCTTGACGCCCTTCAAGGCTTCGGCAGCACCTGTATCCATCCGCACAATGCGGGCATGGGCATGCGGGCTGCGCAGTACACGCGCGACCAACTGCCCGGGCATGTTGAAATCTGCGCCATAGCGGGCACGGCCCGTGACCTTGTCCACCCCATCGGGGCGCAAGGGCCGGGTGCCGACGGATTTCAGTTTTTGGCTGTGATAGGCTGCATCGAAACTCATGCCGGTTCTCCTCTCATCTCTGCGGCGGCGGCCTGAACCGCGCGCACAATCTTGTCATAGCCCGTGCAGCGGCACAGATTGCCCGCCAGCCAGAACCTGATTTCTTCTTCGGTGGGCTCCGGGTTCACATCCAGAAGCGCCTTGGCCGCCATCAGGAATCCGGGCGTACAGATACCACACTGAAGGGCCGCGTGTTCGATGAATTTCGACTGGAGCGGATGCAATTCGCCGCCATTCGCCAGGCCTTCGATGGTTTCGATGGTGCGGCCTTGCGCTTCGGCACCCAGCACCAGGCACGAACAGACAACGCGGCCGTCCATAATCGTGCTGCACGCGCCGCAATCGCCTGTCCCGCAGCCTTCCTTGGATCCCATGAGGCCCAAACGGTTGCGCAACACATCCAGCAGGGTTTCATCCGCCTGACAGAGGTATTCGACATCGTCGCCGTTGATCGTTGTGGATACTGCGATCGAACTCATTGCTTTCCTCCTGCCCGCTCAAAGGCGATGCCTGCGGCGCGGCGCGCCAGAACGCCTGCAACCTGTTTTCTGAAATCCACGGTGCCGCGCTTGTCATTGATGGGCGTGCTCGCTGCCGAACAGGCCGCGGCCAGCGCCTCAAGAGCGGTGTCGTCCAATTTGGTGCCGACCAGCGCATCGCCCGCCTCGGCGCACAACATGACCTTGGGTCCAACGGCCCCCAATGCAACCCGCGCCGAGGCAACAGCGCCGTCATCATCCAATGTCAGGCAGACCCCGACGCCAACAACCGCAATGTCCATTTCCGTGCGCGGGATAAACCGCAGATAGGCGTCGCCTGTTGCGGTTACAGGTTTGGGCAGGATCACCGCGTCGATGATTTCCCCTTTGGCGAGCGAGGTTTTGCCCGGTCCGGTCGGTATATCCTCGACTGCAACGGTCCGTACACCCTGCGGCCCGGCGATCCGGGCCCGCGCATTGGCGGCGACCAGGGCGGGCACGCTGTCAGCGGCGGGGGAAGCGTTGCACAGATTTCCCACAATGGTACAGCGCCCCTGAATCTGCGTGGAGCCGATCAGGTTGGCCGCCTCGACCACGCCGGGCCAAGCGGCACGCAGGGCTTCATGTTCACCCAGAGCGATACAGGGCGCGGCCGCACCAATGACAAAGCTGTCATCTGTCTCGGTGACCTCCCCGATCCCGGCAATCGACTTGATATCAACAACAAGGTCAGCCTCGAAACTGTCGTTCTGCATGCGCACCAGCAAATCGGTGCCCCCGGCCAGAACAAAAGCATTGTCATCCGACTGCGCCAGCAATGCCGTGGCATCCATTATCGTTTCGGGTCGTTCATAGCGCATCGGAGGTATCCTTTGTGGCAAGTGAGCAGTCGTGGGCGACCAGTAAACCATCGGTCAATTCGGACCACTTTCGCAAGCTATAACATAAATCTGAGGTACTGTTTTCCGGAACCGGCATGTGCGGGCGGAATTATCCCACGTCGACACGCAGAATTCTTTGGCCAAGACGGATCACCAAAGCCTTCTTGCGCGCCCCGATGCCAGCCGCTACGCCACTCCCATGAAACCAATCCGCCTCATGTCCGGTTTTCTGACCGTCGGGTTCTGGACCCTCGCCTCGCGCATATTGGGCTTTGTCCGCGAAATCATGTTGCTGTCGCTGATTGGCCCGGGCCCGGTGATGGATGCCTTCGTGGCAGCCTTCCGGCTGCCCAACATGTTCCGACGTTTCTTTGCCGAAGGCGCATTCAACGCGGCCTTTGTGCCCATGTTCTCGTCCAAGCTCGAGGCAGATACGGACGCCGCCAAGTTCGGGCGCGATGCATTGACTCTGCTGGCGCTGGCGACGCTGACCCTGACCGGACTTGCCCTGGTGTTCATGCCAACGCTGGTCTGGGCCACGGCGGGCGGATTTGACGCCGAGCGGTTTGACATGACGGTCGCCTTCGGGCGGATCGTCTTTCCCTACATCTTCTTCATGTCCCTCTCGGCCCTGTTTTCCGGCGTTCTGAACGCGACGGGCCGCTTTGCGGCGGCGGCAGCAGCCCCCGTCTTGCTCAATATTTTCGTCATTGGCGCGATGACACTGGCCTGGGCCACAGGGGGCACCGTCATCACATGGCTGATCTGGACGATTCCATTGGCCGGGATTGCGCAACTGGCTCTGACCTGGCGTGCGGCGGCCAATGCCGGTTTCGCCCTGGGCTTTGGCCTGCCCCAGTGGACGCCGGATATGGCCAAGATGCTGCGTACGGCCGTTCCTGCGGCCATGGCGACGGGGGTGATGCAAATCAATCTGGTGGTCGGGCAGCTGGTCGCCAGCCAGTATGACAGCGCGGTCAGCTGGCTTTTTGCCGCCGACAGGCTCTATCAATTGCCGCTGGGCGTGGTGGGCATTGCCGTGGGGATCGTGCTTTTGCCAGATCTCTCGCGCCGCCTCACCGCCAAGGACTACGACGGCGCGCGCAACGCTTATTCGCGGGCGACCGAGTTTTCCATGGCCCTGACCATCCCGTCGGCTGTGGCCCTGATGATTGTTCCGCTGCCGCTGGTCTCGGTGCTGTTTGAGCGTGGTCAGACCGGCGCCGATGACATTGCCGCCATCGCGGTGGCGGTGTCGATCTACGGGCTCGGGCTTCCGGCCTTTGTTTTGCAAAAGGTTCTGCAACCGCAATATTTTGCGCGCGGCGATACAAGGCGGCCTTTCAATTATGCGCTGGTTTCGATGGTGATCAACGCAGGCATCGCCGTCGGGCTCGCCCCCGTCGTGGGGTGGGTCGCCCCGGCGATTGCAACCACAGTCGCAGGGTGGGCGATGCTGGCGCAACTCTATTGGGGAGTGCGCGGCATGGGAGACGCCACAAAGGTCGACACAAGATACCGCCAGCGCATGCCGCGAATCCTTTTGTCAGCAGCCCTCATGGGTCTGGTGATGTGGGCGGCGTCCGTTGTGTTGGCCACCGCCCTTGGCGCGCCATTCCTGCGCTATTTTGCCCTGCTCTTTCTGATTGTTCTGGGGGCCGTCACCTATTTTGGCGCGGCGCATGTGACCGGCGCGTTGCGCTTGTCAGACATCCGTCAGGCCATCCGGCGCTAGCGACGGCGCAAGGCCGCCACAACCCTGTCAAGTCCACCCGGCATGACGATCGCCGAAAGGGCAAAGCCCGCAGCGAAACCGGCCAGTTCGGCAACCCATGTGTAACCGACCTCAAAGAAAATTCCGAAGACCAACTGGATGCCCATCAGAAACCCGATCAGGGTGAAAGCCTGCGCCTGCGGCCCGCCGACCGAGGCCAGTCGTTGCCACGTCAGGAACGTGTAGGCCCCGATCAGGCCATAAACGCTGGGATAGGCACCAAACATCCACGCCTGGCTTGTGAACAGACCAAAAATCAACGCGCCAAAGATCCCGCACAGGACAAAGATCAGAACAACGGCCCAACCGCCCATGATCTCGCCGGTCATCTTGCCCATGGCGAGCAACAGAACGCCTGCAAACAGCATCGAAGTAAAACTGCCATGTACAAACGGATAGGTTACAAAGCGCAGCAACTGGTCAGGCAGCAAGCGCCCGTTCTGCACCATGAAATCAAAGGCCTGCCCGGAAAAACCATAGTCATTGATCGCGGACAAGCGCCAGCCAACGGCACCGGGGCCGCCGATCAAACCCGCCTCGCCCAGGCTGAACATGCCTTCGATCCCCGCAATCATGAGGAACAGAACCCAGACGGGTGCAGGCAATGAGTTGAACGGGCTTGGATCATCTGAATGGGACATGGGCGGGCCTTCTTGACGCTACTGGCCCCCATGGGTAAGCCAGCGACGCAAGAATGCCCAGAGGTTCCAATGTCCGAAACACCAAATGATGCGCGCGCCACCGGCACGACATTCACCCCCCGTGTCTTTTCCGGCATTCAGCCGTCGGGCGGATTGACCCTTGGCAACTATCTGGGGGCCATCAAGCGGTTCGTGTCCATGCAGGACGAAGACTTCGAGACGATCTATTGCATGGTCGATCTGCACGCCATCACAGTGTGGCAGGATCCCAAAACGCTACGCCATAACACCCGCGAACTGGCGGCTGGTTTTATCGCCTCAGGCATCCGTCCCGAAAAGTCGATCCTGATCAATCAAAGCCAGGTGCCCGAGCACGTGCAACTGGGCTGGATTTTCAACTGCGTCGCCCGGATGGGCTGGATGCAGCGGATGACTCAGTTCAAGGACAAGGCAGGCAAGAATGCGCAGAACGCGTCGCTTGGTCTGCTGGCTTATCCGACGCTGATGGCAGCGGACATCCTTGTCTATCACGCAACCCACGTGCCTGTGGGCGAAGATCAGAAACAGCATCTTGAGCTGACCCGCGACATTGCGGCCAAATTCAATCACGACTACGGCGTGGACTTTTTTCCGATGACCGAACCCGTGATCGAAGGGGCGGCGACACGGGTCATGTCGCTGCGCGACGGGTCCAAGAAAATGTCCAAGTCGGACCCATCGGATGCCTCACGGATCAATATGACCGATGATGCCGATACAATTGCCAAGAAGATCCGAAAGGCCAAGACCGACCC
>CAYGQZ010000246.1:4001-6460 GCA_964352055.1 uncultured Rhodobacterales bacterium | reverse complement strand
AGGATCGACAGGATGATGAACATCACGTTGTCCTCGACCTCAAGCGCGCGCAGGAAACCGCCAGACGCGTCGCGCCACGTCCAGATCTGGGCGCTGTCGCCTGCGGTTTGCAGCAATGCGCTGGCATATCGGTCGACCTCTTCGGGGGTCTCGACCATCACTTCGATCTCGTCCACGACACCCTCGCGGTTAAAGAAGGACTGCGCCTCGGCCAAGGGCATATAGACCCGTGTGCGATCGATGTCATACCGACCCGCGCTGAAGATATAGGTGACCTCATAGGCGTTGATCCGGGGGCTGGTGCCAAAGGCGGTCTTGACCCCATTGGGCGAGATCAACTTGATCCGGTCGCCGACCTGCGCGCCCAGTTCCCGCGCCACGCCAGAGCCGATGGCCACACCTTCACCGTAGCGTGAGATATCGCCCAGGGACGTGGCCGGGTCCGCGATCCGCGGCAGGCTGGCCAGGTTTTCCGCCGTCATGCCATAGACTTGCACACCGGCATTCCGGTCGCGCAGGTTGATCATGACCTGCCCGCGCACCAGAGGGGCCGCGCGGGTCACTCCGGGCACGGCACGCAACGCCTCTGCTGCCGCATCATAGTCGCTGATCGTGCGGTCAAACTGCCCGCTTTCCGAGACTGTGCCCAGCTCGTAAACCGTGACATGGGCGTTTGCGCCAAGGATCGTATCGACAAATTCGGCCCGAAAGCCTGACCGGACGGCAAGCGTCGCAATCAGGGCAAAGACAGCAAGGGTAATCCCCATCAGGCTGATCCAGGTCATGGTGCTGACACCGCCTTCGGCCCGGCGGGCGCGCAGGTATCGCCATGCGATCATCCACTCGAAGGCGGCAAAGGGGGGTGTGGCCACGTTGCGGGCTCCTGCTCAGCTTTGGGGTCAGACTTGGGCGTATCGCCTTGGAAGGTCAAGGCATCAACGGGGAAACCCGCCTGTTGGGGTCTGCAGATGCGGCTCCGGCATCCGACTGTTCGGCAAGGCCAGCGCCCGTCGTCAAACGCGAATACCCAAGGCCCAAGCGCCCGCGCCTGACGGGTTTGGATCAAAACCCTTGCAAAATCACCGCGTTCTGGCATTGGGTTCTGACCATATCCCCAACCTTTTGCCTTTTATCACGCCATGCCTTTTCCAGATCATGTATTTCGTCACACGCCCGCCCTTAAGGGTTTGATCAAGCCGCCCGACACATCAGAGATGCGGTTCGGACTGGAGCGGTTTGCCGAGCTTGATGTACAGGCCGCCGAAGAAGGGTGGCCGGATGGATGGCGGATGGACCATGAGGAACGGGAAGCCAACCGGATAAAGGTGCTCGATGGAAGAATGGCACAAGACCTTTGGGTGTTTGCCTACGGATCCCTGATCTGGGATCCTGCCGTTCAACTTGAGGAATACCGCTATGGTTCTCTTGCGGGATGGCGGCGCAGTTTCTGCATGCGGCTGGAGGGTGGACGTGGCACCCATGATTGTCCCGGGCTTATGGCTGCACTTGACCAAGGTGGGCGATGCGGCGGCGTGGCTTTTCGCATAAGCGCCGATCTGGTCAATCAGGAAACCCGATTCATGTGGCACCGCGAGATGTTTGCGGGCTCCTATGAGCCTCAGTTTTTCAAGGTCACGACCCCGCAAGGGCCAGTTGAGGCGTTGACCTTCACCATGAATCGATCTGACCGCCGGTATATGCCGGATGTGGAAACAGAAACGGCGGCGCGCATGATCGCAATGGCCGAAGGGGGGCTTGGCCCGAATTTCGACTACCTGGACTCCCTTGTGCGTCACTTGGAAGACCTTGGCATTCGGGACGAAGACATGTGTTGTCTGCATGCACGGGCGCGAGACCTACGGGCAGAGATCTGCGGTACGGCTTGACGCGGGCGTTCTGGTCGAGGCCCTTTCTGTTGTTCACCACCGCCTCACGCGCAGGCGGGTCAATGATTGCACGACGCTGTAACGGTGCCGATTGAAGATCGGTCCAAACATCGGGCGAAATGGAAACGATTTGCCCGGCTCTTCAGCCACCACCCTCTCTCTTGCCACCCAAAACACACGTGCCGTTTTGCCTTTATCGAAACATGTACAGGTGGAGCCGCCTTTTGTTCAAAGCGTCAGGACGCCAATGGCCTCAGTTTTGTCGGTCAACATCGCGCATATCTGATAACCCGTCATGAATTCAGCCCCAACACACCCTTGAAACTGAGTGAAGTGCTTTCGGCCTTGGAATCGACGCATCACGCGCTAGTGTTACCGTAGTCGTGGCACGGTGCGCGTGCCGCCCGAAAGCAATGCGCTTTTGCAACTTTGGCCCAACGACAGGCTTTTTATCATGACAGAATTCAAATCTCTTCACCCTGCGGCGCGCAATTATGCTGCAGAAGTCACGGTCGGTACGATGAGCCGACGCGAATTCCTGACACGGGCAACGTCGCTTGGTGTCTCTGCTGC
>CAYGQZ010000246.1:0-3901 GCA_964352055.1 uncultured Rhodobacterales bacterium | reverse complement strand
GTCGGTGTCAGCGCCGAATTGCTCAAGAACCCGGATCACACATGGTGGGGCGAAGGCGCCTATCTGGACCGGATCGTCTATATCGACCTGGGCACCGATCAGGCGTCGATCTTTACCGCTGTCGAGGCGGACGATGTCGACATGATCTACGAATCCGTGGGTGAGTTCATCGACATCTTTGACACGTTGGATTGGGAACGATCCGAAGCGGTGACCGCAAACACGGTAGTCACACGCCCCAATCAGGCCGCCGTCGTGGATGGCAAGACGCCCTATGCCGACGTGCGCGTGCGCCGGGCGCTGGCCATGGCCGTCGACAACAACGTGGTGCTTGAGCTTGGGTTCAACGGCAACGGACGCGTCGGTGAAAACCACCACGTCTCGCCGATCCACCCCGAATATGCAGAGCTGCCGCCACCGGTATACGATCCCGAAGGCGCCGCCGCCCTGATGGCCGAAGCGGGCATGGCCGATTTCGAGCATGATCTGATCTCGATTGATGACACCTGGCGCAAGGACACGTCAGATGCCGTTGCGGGACAATTGCGGGATGCGGGCATCCCGATCAAACGGACGATCCTGCCCGGCTCGACGTTCTGGAATGACTGGGCCAAGTACCCGTTTTCCACAACGGACTGGGCGCAGCGCCCTCTTGGCGTGCAGGTTCTGGCGCTGGCCTATCGGTCGGGTGAGCCGTGGAACGAAAGCGCCTTTGCCAATGAGGAATTCGATACCCTGCTGACCGAGGCCGTGTCGATTGCCGACGCTGACCAGCGCCGTGAGGTCATGGCCAAACTGCAAAAGCTGATGCAGGATGAAGGGGTTGTGATCCAGCCTTACTGGCGCTCGATCTATCGCCATTTCCGCCCGGGCATTGTGGGCGCAGATATGCACCCCACGTTCGAGATCCACGTGGCGAAACTGGGCTTTGCAGCCTAGGCACGCTTTGTTCCGGCGCGGCCATCGCGGCGCCGGAACGGCCACATCACAAGCTTGATCGCCGCCCAAAAGGCGATCAGGCCCGCCATGAAACCGGCACCTGCAAAGGCCATGCCCGCAAAGGTAAGCGGAAGAGCCGGTTGGTATGTGGCCATCACGGCCTGGGCCACGTCTCGGTCCCGCATCCGGCCAACATGATAGGCCCGCATGAAGGGCCCTGCATCCTGCATCACCGCCAGATCATCGCTGAGCTGGCCAAACCGCACGAAGGTCCGCTCCATATCCACGCGGCGGCGATCCAGAAACGCTGTGCCCCGCATCTGATCGAGTGCCGCTTCACGGTCGAGGCCGGATGCGGCGGCAGAGGCATCGAAATCGGCAACCACTTCGGCCAGCGCATCCACGGCCCCGCCCAGCCTTTGGGTGTATTGCTGCGAGAATTCGGGAAATTGCGAGGCCGACGCCCCACCAAGGATACCCCCCGAAAGCAGCAAAACGCGCGCGATCATTCAAAAGGTCCGCAGCCTGTCGAACGCCCGTGCTGCCGCCGGAACCGACGACAGCATCAGCATCAGGGCTGTTCGAGTAAGAGCCTGCATGAAAAACAGCGTATCACAGGGCGGCGTAAATCTCTGCCACCTTTTGCACGGCCGCCTCGGGCGGCAGTTCCTCGCTCTCGCCCGTCCGGCGTGAGGTCAGTTCGACCACACCGTTTTTCAACCCGCGCGGCCCGACCGTGATCCGCCAGGGCAGACCGATGAGGTCCATCGTGGCGAACTTGCCCCCGGCCCGCTCGTTCCGGTCGTCATAGAGCGGCTCAAGACCCAGTGCCGTCAGGCTCTTGTAGAGCGCCTCGCAGGCCGCGTCGGCCTCTGCGTCACCTTGCTTGAGGTTGACGATACCGCAATGGAATGGCGTGACCCCTTCGGGCCAGATGATGCCCTTGTCGTCATGGCTGGCCTCGATGATCGCGCCCAGAAGGCGGCTCACCCCGATGCCGTGGCTGCCCATGTGGACCGGCGTTGCCTTGCCGTCAGGGCCCTGCACGGTGCCTTTGAGCGGCTCGGAATACTTGGTCCCGAAGTAGAAGATCTGCCCCACCTCGATCCCGCGCGCCACGCGGCGGCGTTCTTCGGGAATGGCGTTAAAGAGCGCCTCATCGTGAGTCTCATCCGTGCGCGCATAGAGGTTGGTAAATTCGTCCATGACGCCCGCGCATTGTGCAACATCATCATAATCAATGTCGCGGTCGCCAAAGGTCAGGTCGGTGACAGCGCTGTCATAGAACACTTCGCTTTCGCCCGTGTCGGCCAGCACAAGGAACTCGTGCGTGTCGTCGCCGCCGATGGGGCCACTGTCGGCACGCATCGGAATGGCCTGCAAGCCCATCCGCTCGTAGGTGCGCAGGTAGCTGACCAGATGGCGATTGTAGGAATGCATCGCATCCTCTTTGGTCAGATCAAAATTATAACCGTCCTTCATCAGGAACTCGCGGCCGCGCATCACGCCAAAGCGCGGACGGATTTCATCGCGGAATTTCCACTGGATCTGGTACATGGTCAGCGGCAGATCCTTGTAGCTGCCCACATGTGCGCGAAAGATGTCGGTGATCAGCTCTTCGGCCGTGGGGGTAAAGAGCATATCGCGGTCGTGGCGGTCCTTGATGCGCAGCATTTCATCGCCGTAAGCATCATACCGCCCGCTTTCGCGCCATAGGTCTGCCGACTGGATTGTGGGCATCAGCATCGGCATGTGGCCTGCGCGCTGCTGCTCTTCATGCACGATATTCTCGATCTTGCGCAAAACCTTGAAGCCCAGCGGCAGCCACGAATAGATCCCGGCGCTGGCTTGTTTGATCATGCCCGCCCGCAACATCAGGCGATGGCTGACGATCTGCGCCTCGCTGGGGTTTTCCTTGAGAACGGGCAGAAAATAGCGGCTCAGACGCATGACGCGGCTCCTTGGATAACGTTTCGCCCTGATTAGGCCAAAGCCATGCGCCCCGCAATCACCAAGCGGTTCGGATCTGATCGCTGACAAGGCCAAAGGCTGACGCGGCACTGCGTGCGGACGTCCGGTGTCCAAATAGGTCGGCTCTGCAAGTCGGGGCGTTGCAAATGCCTTTTGGTGATTGGAGATGTCACGCGCGCCTCACGCACCCTCACGAAAGCGAGAGGACACTGACCCGATGCTCAGGCGGCTGCGTAACTCTGTCACATGTCCAATGACATGCACTTAATACCTGGGAGATAAGTAGTATGAAGAACCTTCGCAAGATTGCAGCCGTCGCAGCAACCGCACTTTCCGTGGGCGCCGCTGCCCAAGCCGCCACAATCGTAGAGATTGCATCCGCAGATGAGCGTTTCTCGACACTGGTTGCCGCAGTCAGCGCTGCCGGGCTTGTTGAAACGCTGCAAGGCCCGGGCCCGTTCACGGTCTACGCCCCTGTAAATGACGCATTCGCAGCACTGCCCGAAGGCACCGTTGAAACATTGCTCAAGCCAGAGAACAAAGACCAGCTGACCAACGTGTTGCTGTATCATGTCGATGACCGCAACCTGACCGCCGAGCAGATTCCCGCAGGTTCAAACTATTTCAAACCGGTTCTCGCCACCGAGCGGTTGTGCATCACCAAGGATGCCTCGGGCGTGTCGATTGCTGACGGAACGGGTGAAACGGCCAACGTGATCATCGCCAACATCAAGGCCGACAATGGTGTGATCCACGTCGTCGACAAAGTGCTGCTGCCCGGAACGCGGCCTGCCTGCCACTAAGCGCATCCATTCCACATCGTTTGAAAGGCTCCGCAGTGTTGCGGAGCCTTTTGCGTTCTCGCCCTTGAATAATGCCGCCAGAAGCGCGATGTCTGACCAGTCGCAACAGGAGCATCCATGGCGCTGCCGGTAAACGAACAGTTGAAGTATTGGGGCATCGCGGCTGCGGTTTTCTTTGTGTTGCTTTA
>CAYGQZ010000245.1:0-6466 GCA_964352055.1 uncultured Rhodobacterales bacterium | reverse complement strand
TGCTGGACGATCCGCGTCAGGATTGGGAAGACAAGGGGTGGCTGCTGGCATGGCCCGCGCTGTTGCTGTTTTTGCCGTGGTTCCGGCGCGGCTGGACGATGCGCTGGGTGCTGGCGTTCCTGCTGGTTGGATCATTCGGCAAGCCCGCGCAGGCCGACGGCTGGCGCGATTGGTTTCTGACACCGGACCAGCAAGGGCAGATCAGCTTCAACAACAAGAAATTCAGCGATGCGGCGGACCAGTTTCAGGACGCGAACTGGCGCGCCTATGCCTTGCTGGTTGCGGGCCGCTATGAAGAGGCCGCAGAGGCCTACAGATTTATCGAGACCTCGGAGGCCGCCAATGGCGAGGGGATCGCCTTGCTGCGCAACCGTAAATATCATGACGGGATACGGGCCTTTGAAAAGGCGCTGGAGCGTGATCCGGACAACGTCCGCGCACAGGAAAACCTTGCGACGGCCAAGGCCATCGTTGCCTATGTTGAAACCGTGCAAGCCGCGTCGGATACAGGCGAAGAAGCGGGGATCGGGGCCGATGACACCGTCTTTGACAACGAAAGCGGACAGGGCGAAGAGACCCAGATCGAACGGGACACGGCCGAGGATTTGCCTGCGGGCTTATCCACCGAAGACTGGATGCGCGCCGTGGACACACAAGTGGGCGATTTCCTGCAATCCCGGTTCCGTCTGGAAGATGCGCAGGGGGCCGAATAATGCGCATTTTGGCGGCAATTCTGCTCATTTTCGGGTCCTGCCTTGGCAGCACCCTTTGGGCACAGGACCCGAGGATCACGGTGACCGCCGAACAGGAAGACGTGGTTGTCGGCCAACCCTATCTGTTGCGGATCGAAGTGCTGGTGCCGACCTTTATGCCAAACCCGCCCGTTTTTCCCACTTTTGAAACACCCGGCCTGATCGTCCGCCTGCCAGAGCGGTCAACGTCCCCGATCAGTCAGCGGATTGAAGGCGACACATGGTCCGGTGTGCGCCGGACATATCGCATCTATCCCACGCGCGCCGGCGACACCGAGATATCGGCGCAGCAGGTCACAATCGTCTACAAGGATACCGACACGAATGAGGATGTCCCCCTGACCGTTGAAGTGCCTGCCGTGACGATCACAGCCACCGTACCGCAGGGCGCGCGGGCGCTTGATCCGTTGATCATCGCCCAAGAAGTTACGATCGAACAAAGCTGGCAGGCCGAGGAGGGCACGCTGGCGGTTGGCGATGCGGTGGTCAGGGCGCTGGATATCTCGGTGGACGGGTCGTCAGCCCTCTTTGTGCCCCCGTTGCTGGAAACGGCGCTGCCGAGGTCCGACAACCCGCAACCGGATCAGGAGGGCGCAGATATTGCCCCATTCCTGCCCTATCCCGAAGACAGTAAGGTCACCGAAAAAATCGAACGGGGCGTCATGTCCGGCACGCGGCATGAACAGGTCAGCTATATCGCGCAGACCGGGGGCAGTGTGGTTTTTCCCGAGATCACTTTGCGGTGGTACAACATCGGTTCAGATCAGATCGAAGAGATCGTTCTTGAGGGGCGCAGCTTTGACGTCGCAATGCCGCCGGTCGAGCGTACCCCGCCAGATAGTGCGACCCTTCTGCGATGGGCGATCTATGCCGTGGTTCTGGCGGGACTGATCTGGGTGGCCCGCAAATTCCTGTGGCCGCCTGTGCTGGCGAAATTCCATGCGGTTCAAACCCGGTATGCGGCAACGGCCCATGCGGCGCATCGCGATGCGGTCAAATGCGCAAAAACGCGGGACTTGAACGGCCTGTTGGTCGCGCTGGATGAACGAACGCGCCGGGGCTTCCCACAGGGTGCCGGGCTTGTCGCCGCCATCACGGCGGTGACACAAAAGGTCTACAGCGACAGTGCAGGCAAGGTCGACGTCACACAAGACTGGCACGGGATCGAGAGCGCATTGCGTGCCGAGGCACCGCATGTTTTCGCGCGACACCCGTCGGGCGACAGCGATGCATTGCCCGCGCTCAACCCGTTCACGCAAGCGGGCACGCACCCCGTCTATTTCAACGACCGCTCATAAGCATCTCCGGCTTTGAACAACCGTGTTTGTGGGTTGTCACTGGCTCTGTGAACGATACGGTGTTCTGGTCAAAGACATGAGAGGTCGCCCGTCGCGATGGTACGCAATATCAACGTTATCCTCTGGGCATTTGGCCTTATGCTGGTCACGACCCTCGCGTCTGTCGCACAGGAAAACCCCGTGCCGAACTATGTGGGCACGGCAGCCTGCGCCGATTGCCACACCGACGCGATGGACGCCTGGCAAGGGTCACATCACGCCAAGGCCTGGACACCGACCGTGCCGGAAAATGTGCTGGGCGATTTCAACGACACCACGTTTACGCAGAACGGTATCACCTCGCGGTTTTACCGTGAAAACGGCACCTACATGATCGAAACGGATGGCCCCGATGGCGCTATCACGAGCTATCCGGTGCACAGTGTGGTGGGGATTGAGCCGCTGCAACAATACCTGCTGGAGACCGAGCCGGGCAAGTTGCAGTCCTTTGATGTCGTCTGGGATACGGAAGAAAAGCGCTGGTATCACCTGTATCCCGATCAGGAGCTTTTTGCCGGCGACGGTTTGCACTGGACCGGGCCATACAAGAACTGGAATGCGCGCTGTGCGGAATGCCACGCGACGGACTTTGACAAGAACTACTCTCCGGTCACCCGAAGCTATGCCAGTCTGCAGGCCGAGATCGGGGTGGGGTGCGAGGCGTGTCATGGCCCGGGCGAGGCGCATGTGGCATGGGCCAAGGATCTGGAGACAACGCAATCGCCATGGACGGGCCTGACCGAAACCGGGCTGACGATAGATATGTCTGCGGGGGGCGAGGTCTATTTGCAGCAATGTGCAACCTGCCATTCCCGGCGCGAACCGTTCGAGGACGGCAATCCGCTGCCCGGCACACCTTATCACGACGCCTACCGGCTCAGCCCGCTGCGGGACGGAAGCTATCACGCCGACGGGCAAATCCTGGACGAAGTGTATGTTTACGGATCATTCCTGCAATCGAAAATGTACGCCAAGGGCGTGACCTGCAACAACTGTCACGAACCGCATTCGGCACAGCGGCGTGTGGAGGGCAACGGCCTATGTACCCAGTGCCATTCCGAAGCGGGCAACCCGGATTTCCCGACATTGGCACTGAAGACCTATGATGACCCGTCGCATCACTTTCACGAGGTTGGCACAGAGGGTGCGCAGTGCAAAAGCTGTCATATGATCGAACGCAATTACATGGTTGTGGACGGACGGCGCGATCACTCTTTCCGCATTCCGCGCCCTGATCTGAGCATCGAGACGCGCAGTCCAAACGCCTGTACCGATTGTCACGCCGATCAGACGGCCACATGGGCCGCCACGGCTGTCGAAGGGTGGTTTCCGGACAGTCAGCACCGGGGGCCTCATTACGGCGAGGTTATTTCTGCCGCCCGGTCCAACCTTGGGGCCAATACTGAGGCTTTGGCCGGGCTGGCCGAATATGCCGAGATGCCCGGTATCGTGCGGGCGACAGCACTGGAAATGCTGACCAACGTCGCGACGCCTGACCTTGCCACGCGGTTGGACCCTTTGTTGCGCGACCCTGATCCCTTGGTGCGTGCGGCGGCTGTTGGCGTTCAGCGTGGTGCGCCCGAAGGTGAACGGGCGGCCCGTCTGGCCGGAGTGCTGGCCGATCCCGCCAAGGCGGTTCGGATAGCAGCGGCGCGGGAGTTCCTGAGCTTGCAGATCGCGCGGATGCCGACGCGGGTCACCGAGGATCTGAGCAACGCCATGAGCGACTGGCAGGGCGCCCTGAGTGCAAAGATGGATTTCCCCGAGAACCATATTGTCATGGGGGGCATTGGCCTGACGACACGGCGGATGGACATGGCGCTGCGGGCCTTTGGCGAGGCGACGGTGCTGGATCCGCAATTGGTGCAAGCCTGGGTCATGATGATCCGCATCAACGCCGCATTGGGGAATACCGAGGCGGCGTTGGCGACCGCTGATCGCGCGATTGCCGCGAACCCGGACAGTGTCGAGTTGTTCCTGCTGCGGGCAGACCTGCTTTAGGTTTTGGGGCCCCAGAGGCGTGCCTTTTGGCAGACCGCGCTAGTCGATCCGCATGCCGCGCGCGGGGAAACATGTCGGCGTTTGGCCGGTGCTTTCCTGCCAGCGTCCGATGGAGCGCCGCGTCTTGAACCCCACAAGCCCGTCCGCCCCGCCGACGTCATGGCCCTTGCGCTCAAGGGAACGCTGCATCGCCGCAACCTCCGAGCGGTAAAGCTTGTCAACCGCGCCCCATCGACCCGAGAAATCGCCCACGCCATATTGGATGCGATCCCCCACATGTCCGACAAAGAGCGCGTAGAGGTCGCTGGTGTTGTAATCCTTGAGCACATAGAAATTCGGCGTGACGATAAAGGCAGGGCCGTTGCGCCCGGCGGGCATCATCAAGAACCCTTCTCCGCGCCGCTCGTGATCGGGGAAAGGGCGGCCTGAAACGCGGGCAATGCCCATTGCCTCCCACTCGGATATGCGTCGCCCCTGATCCGGCCCTTCCAGCGCACAGGACACCGTCGCAGGCACGGTCACCTCGAACCCCCAGTCCCGGCCCGTGACCCATCCGTGCTGGTCCAGATAGGCACCGATGGAGGCGATCGTATCGGCCTCGGACGTCCAGATATCGGCCCGGCCATCGCCATTGCCATCCGCCGCGTATTTGAGAAAGTTGGTGGGCATGAATTGCGGTTGCCCCAGCGCGCCCGCCCAGCTGCTTTTCATTGTGCCACGCGGGGCGTGGCCTGCCTGTGCAATCTCAAGTGCGGCGATCAGTTCATCCTCGAAATAGGCTTTGCGCGTGCTCATGAATGCCTTGGTGCCCAGCACTTCGAACACGTCATGAGGAATGGCGACGCGCCCATATCCGCTCTCGCGGCCCCATATGGCCAGAATGATCCGGCCCGGTACGCCTGTCTTGCGCTCGACCGCGTTCAGGGTGTTTGCGTATCTTTTGGCCATGCTGCGCCCGACCGATGTTGCACCGTCGACAGAGCCGCGATTGAAATACTTGCCGGGCGCGCCGAATTCGGCCTGGCTTTGGGTTTTTGGCACCGACGGTTTGGTTCCGGGCGGGATCAGATCCGGCAGTTTCCAGTTCAGGGCCACCCCGTCAAAGGCGCCATCAAAGGTGCTGCGCGAGACGCCCTTGGCCCTGGCCTGGGGCCAAATCGTTTGCACCAGCCATTTTTGAAACTGTGCTTCAACGGCGGACCTGCTTTGCGCATGGACGCCTGATGTCATCAGGCAGAGAGATATGACGATCAAGGCAAGCTGTTTCATGGTCATCCTCGGGCAAGTGTATATAGGTTCGGAAACCGGGCTACCTTTGGCAACCCCGATGCGTCAACATCCATGGTCGCCTTTATCATGTTGGCATCCGTTGCCCTCAGACGACATCAGAGACGCTGTTGCTGAGAATATATATGCCGACCAGGATCATCACAAAGGGCGCAAACCGCCCAAGTTTTTCGACAAACCCTTGTGGCATTTGCGCGCGGGACATCAGCACAAAAACGGCAACCAACACGCAAATTGACAGCGCGGCGCCAAGATAGGCCAAGCCGTCCCAGAACTCGGAACTGTCGCCCAAAAGTGCGGCCATGACGACAACCGTATCCAACGTGAGGCTGAGAAACATGACGATGGCTGCACCCAAGGAGGCGGGAAGCGTTGCGCGTCCCTCTGTCTCGCCTCGGGCCTGCTGCCAGAGCGTGAACACTCCAAGTCCGATCGGGATGAAACCCACATAGCCAACCCACGGCCCGAGCAACCCCAAGGCTGCTGATCCTGCGATTGCCGCGACTGCGATGCCTACGACCTGCGCAATCAGGTAGGCACTGGCGCAGCGCAGCGCTCCGATGGCCGGAGCAAGCATCAGCATGACAACGAGATTATCGAGATTGGTCATAGCATGTGCCAGTGCGACCGACACAACAAATAGAATTTCAGTCATCGGACCTCACTGGTTTCGCATGGGTGCTTCATTGCCGTCTGCAGATCGGTGTTGCAACTCAATATCATGGGTACTTCTGCTTGCCTCGGCACACGCCAAAAACAAATCACAACGTGCTGCGTTGATCGGCGGAACGCCAACCCTGCGAAAACCGGGCCGGCTCGCGTTATTTTCGCATTGCAAAGATGGACCAATCCATCTCGGCGGCCAGCCGTTCCAGCGCCAGTGTGCCAAGTTGGGAATTGCCCACGTCGTTCAGTCCGGGTGACCATACGGCGATGGAGGCCTTGCCCGGCACGATGGCGAGAATGCCACCCCCGACGCCGCTTTTGCCGGGCAGGCCCACCCGGAAGGCGAACTCGCCCGAGCCGTCATAGTGCCCGCAGGTCAGCATCAGCGCGTTGATCCGGCGGGCGTCGAGCTTGGGAATGATC
>CAYGQZ010000244.1:0-6477 GCA_964352055.1 uncultured Rhodobacterales bacterium | reverse complement strand
CCCAGAAAATTCAACGGCATGGTGATCTGGATCATGTAGGCGTTGACCATCACGAAATCCCCGACGGTCAGCGTGCCGTTTTGCACACCGATTGCAGCCATGACCATCACACCGACAAGGCCAGCGGTAATGATCACCGACTGGCCGAAATTCAGGAAGGCCAGCGAATAACTGGTTTTGAGCGCGGCCGCCTCGTACCCTTCCATGGCGCTGTCATAGCGGGCCGCTTCACGCTTTTCGGCCCCGAAATACTTGACGGTTTCAAAGTTCAGCAGACTGTCGACTGCCTTTTGATTGGCATCGGTGTCCTGATCGTTCATCTGGCGGCGCAACTTTACGCGCCATTCGGTCACGGCGAAGGTAAACCAGACATAAAGGGCGATTGTGCCCGTCACGACGAACAAATAGCTGACATCGAACATGATCGTCAGAACAATTCCGATCAGGGCCAGTTCCAGCACCAGCGGCCCGATGGAAAACAGCAGGAACCGCAGCAGGAACTCGACGCCCTTCACGCCCCGTTCGATGATCCGGCTCAGCCCGCCGGTTTTTCGGGTGATGTGGTAGCGCATGGACAGGCGGTGAATATGCTCGAAGGTCTCAAGCGCCAGCATCCGCAGGGCGCGCTGACCGACACGGGCGAAAATCGCGTCGCGCAACTGTTGAAAGCCCACATTCATCAGACGGGCAATGCCATAGGCAATCGTGAGCCCGATGGCCCCAAGGGCCAGCGTCGGCACGCCGTCACCCGCAAGCACGTCCACCGCATCACGGTAGAGGATCGGAGTGCCGACCGACACCAACTTGGACAGAATAAGCGCGATCATGGCCCAGACAACGCGCTTTTTGACCCACGGCATGTCATCGGGCCACAGATACGGCGCAACCTTGCGGATCGTGCGCATTCCGGAATTGCGCTCGGCAGTGGTGATGTCGTTTGCCGGGTCAGGCTTGGGATTGGCCGGATCGGCCGGGGCCGCCCCGGCAGTCGTATCAGCGGGCATATGGGAGGTGTCCTGGTTCTTCGGGCCTCACTACATAGGACAGAGTGCGCCGGGTTGCCAGTGCACGCAGCGCACAGGTTGCCTTAATCCGGCAAGGCAAAGACCTGACCGGGATAAATCAGATCCGGGTCCACGATCTTGTCGCGATTGGCATCGTAGACCTCAACGTATAGTACGCCTTCTCCATACCGGTCCCGCGCAATCGCCCAAAGCGTGGCACCTGTCTGAACCGTGACCTGCCTGGTTGTTCTTGTGTCCGTGTCCGTCCCGATCAGAAATTGCGGATCTTCGCGTTTGAATGGCGTTTCCACCCGGCTCATGACCGCCCCGTCCGCATTCACTTCATCCACACGCAACGTGTACACGCCAATGTCGACTTCCGGCAGATCACCCCGCCAGCGACCTTGCGCATCAACGTCCAGTTCTGTGACCGACCGGTTATTCACGTAGATCCGAACGACTTTCGCATCGGATTTCGCGCGCCCGGACAATTGCACATCACCCGTATCCGAATAGCTGATGGCGTCGATAGCGACCGTGTCGGATGCACCAAGGCGCGGTGCCAGCACCTCGACCCCATCGGCTGTGGATTTCAAAACAGTCAGTTGCTGCGTCTCTTGCACTTGTGATGCACCGGGTGCGGTCGCGTCCGTGCCCTGATCTTCGGTGTCTGGCAAAGCTGCCGCGGCGACGCGCGGCGTATCTGCACCATCACCCGTCACCAGCGCCACTGCAGCAGAATCGGGCAAGACTTCTTCCGTTTGACCGGCCTCGCCACGTCCGCTCGACGCCTCTGGCGCGTCCCTCACGGCGGCAACGGATTGACCTTTTGCTGCATGCTGCGCGTTTGATGCAACTGCGAGGTCCGCTTCCGTGTCATCGCTCTGCCGGGCCGCTGGAGAGGGTTCAACACGATCAGGTTCCGCCGCAAGCTCAACCACAGGTGCGATGCCGACGACAACCTGGGGTTCCTGCGGAGCGTTCACAGCCTCCGACGCTTCTGGACGCTCAAGGGTTTCCGCCCCGTGCTCGGGCAAGGCCTCGGCCACTGTCTGGACCGCACGCGACGGGGCCAGAATGATTTCGTCCAGCGACGATACCGCCTTGTCTCCCAAACGCTGCACAATGGTCAGCACCTGCGCGGTGGATTTTGGTTCAATCGTGGTAATCGCAGCAAAACCGCCACCCGCATCTGCCGTGACACTGGTGTTTTCAACACCGTCCAAAAGAACCAATATCTTGCTGCCCGGAGAGGCGCGACCGGCGACGATGGTCAATCCATCGGCCTCGACGCGCACTTCGTCGATCAACGGGGCCACATCAGCGCCATCGGCCTCTGCCTCAGCTTCGACATTTACGTCCGGTTTTGATGCCGTTTCGGGCTCAGGCGCAGGAAGCGATGCCTGAACGACGGCTGTGGGCGTGGCTGCCGTCCGGTTGTTGATATAAAAGCCCGCGCCGATTATCCCCACGGCAAGCGCCGCCGCGGACAAAACGACCACGGTGTTGGAGCCCCCCAGTGCAGCCCATCTCGACATCTTTGTCCTTCCAGTGCCCCTTTTGCTTGCGAGGCGTGTAACACTTTCTTAACAGGCACGGATAGAGGGGTCAAAACACGGCTTTTCACGTTGAATGTCCACCGCCAGCCTTGAGGATCACACAATGCCCCAAAAATCTGTTTGCGTATATTGCGGTTCGCGTCCCGGAATCGACCCGGCTTACATGGCAGGCGCCGAGACGTTGGGGCGCGCCCTGGCTGCCAAGGACTGGCGTCTGGTCTATGGTGCGGGCGATGTCGGGTTGATGGGGGCTGTTGCGCGCGCCGCGCAATCGGCCGGTGGCGACACGTTCGGTGTGATCCCGAAACATCTGGTCGCGTGGGAAGTCGGCAAAGCCGACCTGACCCGCTATATCGTGACCGAAACCATGCACGAGCGCAAAAAGGTCATGTTCATGAACTGTGACGCGGTTGTCGTACTGCCCGGTGGGGCCGGATCGCTGGACGAGCTTTTCGAAGTGCTGACCTGGCGCCAGTTGGGCCTGCACCAGAAGCCCGTCGTGGTGATGAACACCAACGGGTACTGGAACCCGCTGATGGCCTTGTTGCACCATGTGGTCGATCAGGGTTTTGCCGACGCGTCCGTGTTGGATTATCTGACTCTCGCTGACGACCCGGATCAGGTGATCGCGTTGCTGTCACAGTCCTGAGTGCAGATGATCAAAAGAAAAAAGCCCCCGCATGATGCATGCATCGCGGGGGCTTACTGGTTTTCAGATGCCGCTCAAACGGTCATCCACATACCGTTTTGGTGACGGATCACATGCGCGAGGCTACGTTTTCCCAGTTCACCAGATTGTCGAGGAAGTTGGTCAGGTAGGCCGGACGCTTGTTGCGGAAGTCGATGTAGTAGGAATGCTCCCATACATCACAGCCGAGCAATGCCGTCTGGCCAAAGCACAAGGGGTTCACGCCGTTCTCGGTTTTGGTCACTTTCAGGCTGCCATCGGCATCTTTGACCAGCCACGCCCAGCCAGACCCGAATTGTCCGGCACCCGCGGCAGAGAAATCCGCCTTGAACTGGTCAACCGAGCCAAAGCTCTCGACGATTGCTTTTTCAAGCTCGCCCGGCATGGCACTGTCGCCCGGGCCCATCATTTCCCAGAACTGGTTGTGGTTCCAGAGCTGGCTGATGTTATTGAAGATCCCGTTCTGCGCGACGGCAGATGCATTATATGTGCCCTTGATGATCTCTTCGAGGGATTTTCCGGCCCATTCTGTGCCTTCAATCGCCTTGTTGCCGTTGGTCACATAGGCGTTGTGGTGCAGGTCATGGTGGAATTCCATGGTTTCGGCGGACATGCCTTTGGATGCAAGCGCATCATGGGCATAAGGAAGGTCGGGAAGTTCAAAAGCCATTGCTGGGCCCCCTTAAAAACATTGCAGGTTGTGACTGACAGATTGGGCGCGTTACTGCAAGATCAAGGTCAAGTCCGCAAGATTCCGAAACCCGCCAAGCAAAAGACCTCCTTCCATTACACCGCGCCGATGCGTTTGTCTGGCCCACATGTGCCAGTGGATCGCATGTTTTCCTGCCTATATGCGTCGAATTCCGGAAATCCGGGCACGGCGAGTGTTGCTTGTGCCGCCGCGCACCCGACGGCCTTCGGTCTTGCCGCTTTTCGGGACTGACTGCACAAACGGGCGTTCTTCTCAAAAACACCCGTCTTGCGATTTCGCACGTCCCTTAGAAATAATGCACTGCGCTGCCCTTTTGCGCGGCCGTTTTCAGCAGATCAAACATGTATTGCGCCTGGCTGCGGAAACATACGATTTGAAAGGTGTCTGCGTTGGGCATCCAGAACGCGGCCGCGACCTGCGCCAGTCTGGTGCGCCGGAACATCCCCGGTTCAAATGCGCCCGGGCTCAGATCAACAGGGGCCAGTTTGGCGATCACCTCGCGCGCGGCAGGACCCGACACGCGAAAAAGCGCGCGCGCATCCGACACATCGACCGCAAGCGCGTGCGTCTTGGCCAGTGCCTTCTGGATCCCGGCAAGCTCGGTCGCGACCGCGTCATAGGGGCAAAGCACCAGCATCTCGTCCGGTGACATCCAGCACAATCCCCGGTCGCCCACTCCATTGGCCTGCCCCAGGCCTGGCACATCGACCTTTGCGACCGCCGCAAGCGCTTTCTTGACAGCCTTCTCACTCAGATCAGCGCGCAGTGTGATCATCCCTTGCAAGGGCGCCTCGGCAACCACAGCAATCCCGTCAGACCATGCGGCCCCGTTCAATGCGGATACGGCATCAGACATTCTGCTTCTCCCCTTCCGGGTCATAAAAGACGGCACTGACGATCTTGGCCTGATAGGTCTTTCCGTCGGTCCCTGGGAAATCGATGACCTCTCCCATGCGGTCGGGCCCATGCAGGACAAGCCCCATCGCGATGCCTTTGTTCAGATTGGGCGACTGGTAGGAGGACGTGACGCGCCCTTGCACGTTCTTCTGCCCATTGGCATTGGCGCCCGCGGCGACGGCATAGGCTCCGTCGGGCAGCACCGATCCGTCCACCGTTTCCAGTCCGACAAGTTGCCAGCGCTCGGGATCAGCCATGTGGGAACGGGTGTGCGCCCGTTTGCCAAGGTAATCCTCTTTCTTTTTCGACAGCGCCCAGTGCAGACCCAGATCCTGCGGTATGATTGTGCCGTCCGTCTCATCCCCGATCATGATAAAGCCTTTTTCGGCCCGCAGAATGTGCAAGGCCTCGGTCCCGTATGGCATGACGCCCAGATCTTCTCCGGCTTTCATCAGCGCGTTCCAGAACGCCTGTCCCTGCGAGGCGCGCACGGCGATCTCATAGCTCAACTCACCCGAGAAGGAGATCCGGTAGACCCGCGCGTCAAAACCACCCAAAGTGCCATCTGCCCAATCCATGAAGCCAAGTGCCTCCTTGGAGACATCCATGCCGCCCAGCTTTTCAAGGGCCTTGCGCGCATTGGGGCCAACCACCGCGATTTGCGCATATTGTTCGGTGACGTTGGCGACATAGACGTTCCAGTCCCACCACTCGGTCTGAAGCCACTCTTCCATGTGACCATGGATGCGTTCGGCGCCGCCGGTCGTGGTGTGGCACAAAAACGTATCTTCATCGATGCGTGCAACGACGCCGTCATCGATCAGGAAGCCGTTTTCGCTGCACATCAGACCATAGCGACACTTGCCCGGCTTCAGCGTGCTCATCATGTTGGTATAGAGCATGTCCAGAAACTTGCCCGCATCCGGCCCTTTGACGATGATCTTGCCCAAGGTGGACGCATCGAGAAGGCCCAGATTTTCGCGTACATTCCTGGTCTCGCGCATGACGGCGTCATGGACGCTTTCACCCGCCCGCAGATACGCGTAGGGGCGGCGCCATTGGCCGACGGGTTCCCAATCGGCACCGTTGGCGTCATGCCAGTCATGCATCGGCGTCCGCCGGATTGGCTGGAACACGTCACCACGGGCTTCGCCGCCAATCGCACCCATGGAAATCGGAGTATAGGGCGGGCGGAATGTTGTTGTGCCCGTTTGCGGGATTGGTTGGTTCAACGCGTCAGAAAGGATCGCAAGACCGTTGATATTGCTCAGCTTCCCCTGATCCGTGGCCATACCAAGCGTGGTATAGCGTTTCGCGTGTTCGACACTTTCGAAGCCTTCCTGCGCAGCCAGTTGCACGTCGCTGACTTTCACGTCGTTCTGATAATCCAACCAGGATTTTGAGCGCAGATCGACCCCCGCGCCTTGCGGCATCAGCCAGACCGGGGCCATCGGGGCCTGTTCCACACATGATCCTTCTGGTGCACTGGCGCGCTTGGGTTCGAAGCCTGCAGCTTCGGCCGCACCCTGCCCCATCGCATGCGCATCGCCCAGAAGCTCCATCAACCCGAAATGACCGTTAGCGGCACCAGCCGGGCTGACAAAAGCCATGCCATCG
>CAYGQZ010000243.1:0-6520 GCA_964352055.1 uncultured Rhodobacterales bacterium | reverse complement strand
CCCCGAGCTCCTGATTTTGGGCAGAGTCCGGCTCATGCCATCAGTTTCCGTCGAACAAGAAACAAATTGCCAAGGGCGAATAGCGTGAAGAGCTGCGCGCGGTTCTTGGCGAGACCACGGTAACGGGTCTTGATGTATCCGAACTGGCGCTTGATCACCCGGAAGGGATGTTCAACCCGGGCCCGCACCTTGGCGATGATCCGGTTGATGTCTTCATCGATGGGGTGCAGTCCACTGCCTTTGGGCGCCTTGCGCATCACACCCCAGAACTTGCCGCCCCCGGAGAATGCCGTCTCTCGCGCGGCGCTGACATAACCCTTGTCGGCCCAGACCGATGTCTCCTTGCCGTGTAGAAGGTCATCCCAGACCTGACTGTCATGGACTTTGGCCGTGGTGGTATCGAGACTGTGCACGATGCCGCTGGCTGCATCCACTCCAACATGCGCCTTCATCCCGAAAAACCAGTCGTTGCCCTTCTTTGTCGACGACATCTCAGGATCGCACACCTTTGCTTCGTTCTTGGTCGAGGACGGCGCATCGATGATCGTCGCATCCACCAGTGTGCCCGAGCGCAGCGTGATGCCCTGATCGGCAAGGTGAGTGTTCACCTCGCCAAACAGCTTTTCGGTCAGCTGATGCGTCTCCAGCAGGTGGCGAAAGTTCAAGATCGTTGTTTCGTCCGGGATGCGGTCGTCTCCAAGTTCGATGCCCGCGAACTGGCGCATGGCGTCACTGTCGTAGAGCATCTCCTCGGCCATCGGATCGCTGAGCGCATACCAGTTCTGGAGGAAATAGATGCGCAGCATCCTCTCCAGCGGCATCGGTGGCCGTCCACCCTTGGGTCCGGCCTTCGGGTAATGCGGCCCGATCAGAGCCACCAGCCGTGGCCACGGCACGACCGCATCCATCTCGCCGAGGAACTTCTCACGCCGCGTCTGTTTCTTCTTCATAGATTGGCGGAAGCCGGGAAAGGCGGGTTGCTTGGGCATCAGCAGGTTCCTCTATCGTCCCCGCAACTCTACCCCAAGCCGCTCAGTGCGCGAGGTTTTTCAGACTTTCCCTTGGAAGCCTAAAGGCCGCATGTGATTTTTTTGATCTTCGTGCGTAAAATTCATTATTTCAGCAAGAAGTCTTATAGGTCAAAAATCCTGACCTATTCTCGTGTAGGGTTCATTACGTTTTCTGTTGCGAAGCATCAAAGCCTCCTCGTTACAGAAATGCTATCGCATGGAGCATAGCCCGGCCATGACCCGACAGTCGTTTCCTCAGAAGTCTTCGTCGCCTCGATCTGATACTTTGATGACCTACCGACAAAGGAGTCGCCGTTCGCAGACACTAAGTGTTCCATCCCGGACGATCACATAGATCCTCGCCGCTCGGCATTTTTCATGGCCAGGTCGGTTTTCGGTGACATCTGGGAGGACGCTACATGCTGATCATTCCGGCATTGCCAGCGCGGCCAAGGCAAGTCGCCTACACCAGTGCACTTTCATTGGACGTTCACAGCAGAAGCTCAACCTCTTCTGCGCTAACTCCAAGCAGCTTAATTTGACCGCCAGTATCAAGATCGATAATCGAATTTTTGTCACCGGTTTCTCTGACGGCAACGGCAGATATTCCATTGAATTTAAGGATATCCGAAGCGAGATCAAAGTCATTGATTATGTTTTTCCCGGTCGCGTTCTCCGCGAAGACGAACTTATCAACGCCGGATCCGCCGATTAATCTATTGTCACCGGAACCACCATTGAGCACATCGTTCCCATCCGACCCAACCAACCGATCATTACCGATGCCGCCAAACAGGCGATCATCACCAGCGTGCCCGATCAGCTTGTCATCGCCTTTACCGCCCTTGAGCGTATCGTTACCAACATTGCCTTTAAGCACGTCATTTCCTGCTTGGCCCTTGAGCAGGTCATCGCCTGCACCGCCGCGCAAAAGATCATCATTTCCGCCACCGGAGACCGTATCATTGCCCCCAAGAGCTTTAATGATGTCCGCATTTTTCGTGCCGACCAGATTGTCTGGGCCGCTTGTCGCCAAAACGTCGGACGGGAACGTAACACTGCCTTCATCATCGTTCAGGATTGTAACGACGGCTGCACCGCCCTCAATTGTAGCAGGTTCGCTCACATCCGAAATTGACAGTGAAATCGTTTCATCATTTTCGACGTCACCATCGCCGTTGATGTTGACGACGAATGAACTCGAAATTTCTCCTGCTAAAAATTCAACTGATGCAGGAGCGCCAGCGAAGTCCGAGCTGTCTGCACTACCGCCGAGGTTTAGAGTCGCAGTAGCTACCCCATCGGCAACGTCGCGCGACACCGTGAAAGTGACCTCCTGCGATCCACTGTCTCCTTCTGTGACCGAAGCGGTGTCTGCGCTGATTGTGTAGATTGGCAGGTCAGTCTCGGAGGCGAAGTCGACGGTTATTTCGGTATTCTCACCAACGGCTTCAACTTTGAACTCCGCACCTTCAAATTCGCCTTCAAGCGTGATTGTGCCATCAACATCGCCGTCGCCGTCCTCATCAATGTTCAAGATCGCCGAGCCGAAAGTGATGGATATCCATTCTTTTTGCAAATTGACCTGTTCGACAATCAATTTGGTCTGGTCAGTGAAGCCAGTCACCACATCGCCAGTCAGTTCCGTGAGCGTTCCCGATACGGAACCCGAACCTTCTGCAAGGAAAAGCCTCTCTTTCGCAGAAGTTGCCTCAAGGTCATTTGCACCGACGGCCCCGAATACATCTTCGCCAAAAGTGAAGCTGCTTACTTCCATAATTCCGTTTGCAAAGTGAATTTCTTCAACATTTGACAACGTGTCGGAGTTGAAGCCGACCCTGATGAATCCGCTCAGCTTTTCAACGAATCCGGACACAAATTCTTCAAGATATTCGACAACATCATAGCCGTCGCCGCCGTCAATCACCCGGTCAATGGTGCTACCCGCCGCCTGGCTACTCAGGAAGTAGTCATCGCCATCGTACAAGCTGAACGTTCCGCCGGTGTTGGTGGCGACAACTTCGTTGTTCAGATTATTGGCAAGAAGGTTCACGTTTGGCGTGCCACCCTCATCCGCGTTATAGCTGGTAGAGAAGGCGCTGAGTACGACTTGTGCTTCGTTCCCGCTCTGTGTGACGGTTGTGTCGCCAAACGCAGACGCAATCGAAAGTGTCGTGTTCCCCTTGGCCCCGTCAACACCTTTCAGGAAAACGGTTGCGGTGACTTCGTTCGTTGCATCCGGGGTAATATCCAAGCCCGAGATTGATCCCGTGTATTGGAGCCCCAATGGCCCATCAACAAGCTGATCCGGAGTGATGAAATCAACAACATTTCCATCGACTGAGATCGCAATGACATCGATTTCGTCTAAGGAAGCCCCGGAACCCGTCAAAACATCAACCAGCTGGCTGGAAGACGTGAGAGAGATTGCGTTGTCAGAGTCTATGATGTTCAGCGAGCTCAGATTCGCGCCGAAGCCTATTCCGAATGCCTGCACATTGGCGATGTTTGTCAGAAAGTCGGACGCACCGCTGCCTTCCCCGTCAGATAGGAAATACGCTATGTTTGTCTGGCCTGTGTTCGCGGATGAAAAGAATGTCTGCGCGTCGGAGAGAGCAGGACCAAAGCTCGTGCCACCACCCGCATTAAGAGTTGAGATCCGAGCGATGGCTTCATCGGCTGTGAGATCACTAAAGAGTGTTGAACCAGAGTTGAAGGGGATAACGGCGAAGTTAGCGACATCGGCAATGCCGAGCGCTTCAAGCTGGTTTGTCAGTTCGATGTAGGCGTTGCGGGCATCGACAATACGCTGTCCACCCATGCTGCCAGACACGTCAATGATGTAGGCAATGTTATATTGAAGCCCTTGGCCAATGCCCGAAAGCGACACGGTGTATTCAGCATCTCCGTCTCCCATAAACGTCGGGGCAGATAGCGCTACAGTTCCAGCAACATTATCACTACCGTCGAGATATGGGGCACTATTAGATTGCAAGGGGCCATCGGTATCCAAGCCGACAATTTCAACTTCCGATCCGCCCGGATCACCGAATATTACGTTGTTCTTAAGCAGGATGTCGACCTCAACAAGGTCCAGGCCTCGAAACGTAATAGAGTCACCGTCTCCAAAGCTAACAGTCGTTTCGAAGCTAAAGGGAAACACATTAAAGGACGAAATTTGTACATCCAAAGGGGAGCCAAAGCCATACAAAACGAGCGTGTCTTCGTTTAAGTTGAAATCTTCAACGGAATCTGAATCATCGCCTCGTCTATAAACAAGAAAATCTTCGCCACTGCTTAGGTCAATATTATCATCACCCTCGCGTCCAACTATAATCAGCCCCTCGTTTCGAAATAAGCTTCCATTCACAAAAGTCTCTCGAAACTGAAAGGAATCATCACCGATAGTGCCAATCGCTCCGCCCTCGCCATCGAGGAAGTTGCCAATGAAGTTTACACCTACTTCGTCAAGATTCATATCCAATTGTTTTAAGATAGGCCCAAGGCTCGCATCAGGAGCTTCTGGGTTCTGAATCAGGTTTCCGTTTGGCAATCCGGAGGCCAAGAGTGTTTCGGCAGCATCCAAATAATCTGAGATATCATGTGATCCAGTTCTATTGCTGTCTATCACCAATAAATCACCCGTTCGCTCGGTAAATAGATTCGCGAAGTTCAGTGGATCATTCTCAAATATAATGCTGAGCAACCTTGGATCGTCGATATTGTCATTGCCGTAGTTGATACCGGGCGGTGCAAAGGCAAATGCACTGTATTCGATCTGGGAGCCGATTGCAGGCGGGTTTGCAATCATGGCTTGCTGTACCATGCCTCCGCCGAGGCTGTGCCCAGTGAAGACTACCTTGTTGATACCGTTTAGTAAAGTGTAAGTGGGCAGCTCCGCCATCAGATCAGCAAAAATTGCCCAGTGCGCGTCCAGATCAAACCAATCAGCGACGTCGGGAGAAATTTGATTGGCAGGAACGCTAGGGTTGGTAAGACCATTGGCCAAGCCCACTATTGCAGCGTCGGCAATTGATCCGATTGTGCCAAAGTTGTCGTTTGTTCCTCTAAATGATATTATCAGTGTATCATCCGTACGAGATACGAGTGCGGCGGCATTGTCCCGCACATAGAAGCCTTCGCTATCAACAACGGAAATGTCAGTTACTAATCGAAGGTCAGTGCTTCCGTCAAAAAGCTTATTGTATTCATCGGAGCTAATTCCGGCGCTAGCAAAATTCGTGGGCCCTTCACTAGAAACCGTGCTCAAGCGATAGGCTGCTGCCGATAACTGCATCGCGGTAAAGACATTAAAATCAAACATGTTGTCAGGCATCGTTCCCTCAAATCCCTTTATGCAAAGAGCCCTTGCGAACACCTCGTAGTCGAATATCGCAAAAAGGCTTTTCTCCCCACAGGCTCCTTACCACCATGTGATAGAAAATGATTACTTGTATCAGTTTTATATCTGATTTTCAGAATAGACTTGCTGTAGGATCTCCATGACAGCGGAAGATGACCTTCAATACATCAGCGCCTGAAGATTTGGGGCCGTGAAAGACGATAAATGATATGTTCCTTTGCTTCTTAACTATAGCGCAAGCCACGCGTTTCAACACAACTCAAATTTAATATAAACAGAATTTGCAACATCAGTGAAGAAAAAAAGGGGGTCCGAAAATAATTCAACCGATAGGGGAATTAAAGAGGAAGGAAACTTCGGTCCCGACATTTTCCGAAATGCGTCGAGCGTAAATTTTCTGACTCTGAAGACCAGACTTCGCAGAAGCATTCTGGAGCACATCCTTCATCCCGGATGGCCGGTTCAAAACAGACAAGGACGCTCTCGGAGCAGCCCTCGCTGATTTTGAAAACGAGCCAATCGAAGAATTCCTAGGCTGAAGGTCGCACCACCGCATGTACAAAATATTGACGATCCCACGCGACAGTTCTCTGGTGGGAAGCGTTTTACCCTCATTTTAGGACGATTGGGCGTGGTTTCTCATATTGCACGAAAGGGGGAGGAATTTGTGCTATCGTTGGTTTCAGTGGAGGTCGACCAGATGGATTTTGTATCAATCACGACGTTGAGAATAACAGGTGAGACTGAGACACTGACGCATGTAACCGAACTGATGCAGCGAAAATACTTTCCCGGCCTTTTGGCCCTGGGAGCAAAACACTCAATGCTTATGGATGCCGAATTGGACCGATTTGCCATCGTGACTGTCTATCCAAGTCGCCGTGTGCGTGACGATGCCCTCAATCACATCTCCGAGCTGCGTAGCAAATGTGCAGAGGAATTCGGTGCAGAGCTCATGGACGTCTATGCTGGAGAGGTCTTGGCCGCATCCAATTAACACAGGTCTAACTCAAACTGTCGGAGCCTGTTTCAGGCTGAGCTTGAACGTCGGCCTGAAGTGGTCCCATATCTTCGGACAGGTTTGCGGCTCAGCTAGGTTCTGGACCCATTAATTGACTTGAGGCTGTTCTTGCCGCGTGATTCAAAC
>CAYGQZ010000242.1:0-6545 GCA_964352055.1 uncultured Rhodobacterales bacterium | reverse complement strand
CCTTGGGGTGAAGTCCCGGCTGGCCTGCAAACGGGCGTTATTGACGGCTATCTCAATTCGCCCTTCGTGCCAGTGATGTTTGGTCAAACAGACTTCATCAAAAACTTTGCCGATGCAGATGTGATCTGGCCACTGCGGGCGGTCATCGCGTCCAAAGATTGGTACGATGGGCTGTCTGACGCAGATCGTACAAGCGTTGATGCAGCTGTTGAAACCGCAGATGCGGCGGCCCGTGCATGGCTGGCAGAAGCATCGGTCAAAGGACTTCTCGCGCTTGAAGAAAAGGGCGTGACAGTTCAGCGTCTCACGCCAGAAGAGCGTGCAGTCTTCCGTGAGGCATCTCTGCCGGTCTACGATTCCGACCTGATGACCGCCGAGGATACCGCGCTGTGGAAGAAACTGTCTGACGAGAACCGCTAATCAATTGGGCGGGCCGTCTCCTGCGGCCCGCCCTCTTTTGAAACCGGAGTATGAAGATGCGCCACTTCATCATCAGCACCAGTGACTGCTTGCATTTGCTAATGCGTCGCGTCGCCGTTTTTGCGGTCTGTCTGATGTTCGTGACCGTCGTTGTGCAGATCATAGCGCGCTATGTCTTCTCTTCGCCGCCTGTCTGGACCGAAGATGTCGCCCGCTACGCCATGGTGTGGACCGGACTGCTGGGCGCGACACTGTCATTCAAAACGCAGTCGGATGCGGTGTTAATGCAAAGTGTGTTCCCTGATCCACCTCATGTCTTGGCGTTCTTTGCAAAAGCGGTCCAAAGTGCTGCGGTACTGACCTTTATTTTGCCGGTCATCTACTTTTGCTTCATAGGTCTGAAGGGCGGTTTCGCAAAAGGGTATCTCGCACGCCAGTCTGGCCTGACCGCCGATACCCTTGGCATTCCTATGGTATGGATTTCTGTCGCAGTCCCTCTCTCCATGATCATCATTCTCATCCACCTCGTTGCCCGGTGGGCCGGAGACGATGCACCAGAAGATGCGGCTGCTCAACTTGATTGAATTATCCACCATTGGGCAGAAGCTTTCAAAGCGATTGCCGATTTCCGTCAGGCCAATCGATCCAAACGTTCACTCATTGGAGTTTTTGTCTCGATGGCGCAGCAGAGTTTTCTAAGTGAGATTCTTGCCAGAGTGGCAGGGGCGGGGCGCAGCCGAACAGAAGCGCCGGCGGATGTGTCTGACAGGCTGATATCGTTGTGTCATTCGCTGATTCACGATCGTAGCGAGGCTGCGGGGCTGATGATATCCCGTCAGATTCTTGATATGTACGCAGCCTCGAAGAGCGATGAGCGCGCAGCCTTCTTTCTTGCCGTCAGCCAGGAATTCGGGCCGGATGAAGATGCGTTGAGTGACGCTATAAGTTCATGGAAACCTGGAAACATAGATGCCGCACGCGCGCTGCACTTTGCGGCGGAGCCACGGACGCAAGAACTGATACGCACGATCAACCGAGTCCCTGGTGCGACGGCAGAACTGGTCGCGATGCGCGCCGATCTGCTGATCCATGCGAAACAGAACCCACAGCTGCGCGGGCTGGACGCGGATTTTCAGCATCTCTTTGCATCATGGTTCAACCGTGGATTTCTGGAGATGCGCCAGATCGACTGGTCAACGCCAGCACAGATTCTGGAAAAGATCATCACTTATGAGGCGGTCCACGAGATCGCCGATTGGGATGATTTGCGCCAGCGTGTCGGCAACCCGGACCGTATGCTCTTTGCCTTCTTTCACCCGGCCATGCCGGATGATCCTCTGATCTTTGTCGAGGTCGCCTTGCTTAGCGAGATACCCAATGCAATTGGCCCGATCCTTGCGGCCGATCGTGAACAGACCGATCCCGAGACCGCAACCGTCGCAACCTTCTATTCGATCTCCAATTGCCACGCGGGTCTGCGTGGGGTCTCGTTCGGGAACTTCCTGATCAAACAGGTTGTCGCGGAACTGCAAAAACTGCGTCCGACCCTAAGGACGTTCGTGACGCTCTCACCGGTGCCGGGCCTTAGAAAGTGGGTCGCGCAGTCCTTGGAGAGCGGCGATCCATTGTTAAGTGATTCCGACAAGGCGGCACTCAGCTCCCATGATGAAACCGAACGACCAGACAATGCCCTTGCCGCCAAGCTCACTGCGCGCTTTCTAACTCAAGCAAAAAGGGAGCCCGGAACGGCAGCTGATCCAGTGGCACATTTCCATCTGGGCAACGGCGCGACCCTTTTGGGCGTGCATCCAAGCGCGGATCTAAGTCCTCGCGGCATCGGCAACTCATGGGGGGTGATGGTCAATTACCTCTATGACGGCGACAAGATCGAACAAAATCACCAAGCCTATTCAAGCAATTACGATGTGTCTGTATCGCCCGGCGTGGCCGCACTGGCCAAGACGTAGAGGAAGTCGCATGTATCAAGGGAACCATCTTGCCGAGAGGTTGCGTGCTGCCAGTGTAGGCACAGGAAGCCGCCTGTTCCTGCGCAATCATCAAACCGGTGAAGGCGTCACATATCAAGCGTTCTTTGCCAACGCTGAACGTATGGCAAATGTTTTGGTTGAGACCGGCGTTTCCCCCGGCGACCGCGTGGCCGTGCAGGCCCCAAAGAGTATCGCTATGCTGGAATTATATGTCGCGACGGTTTTGGCTGGAGGCGTGTTTTTGCCGCTCAATACGGCTTACACACCTACCGAAATCGCCTATTTCCTGACTGATGCCGAGCCACGGATTTTTGTCTGTGATCTGGCACGCGAAGAAGAGTTTTCGCCCGTAGCAAAAGAAGCCGGTGTTGCAAAAGTGCTGACCATCGGGGCCGATGAAAGTGGATCACTGGCTGAACTGCGCGATGCGGCGGCGTCGGGGTTCAAAGCCGTCTCCAGAGGGCCAGGCGATCTTGCAGCAATCTTGTACACGTCAGGAACAACCGGACGATCCAAAGGGGCCATGCTGACGCATCAGGGGCTGGCTTCAAACGCCGAAACCCTTAAGGACGCTTGGCGCTTCAGCGCTGATGACGTCTTGATCCACGCTTTGCCGATCTTTCACACGCATGGGCTGTTTGTTGCGACAAATATCACGCTGATGGCTGGATCGTCTTGTATCTTCATGTCCAATTTCAATGCGGATGACATCGTCTCCTACATGCCGCAAGCCACGGTGCTTATGGGCGTGCCGACGTTCTATGTGCGCCTGCTCGATTCGAAGGGATTGACCGAAGCGTCTGCCAACATGCGCCTTTTTGTCTCCGGTTCGGCTCCATTGCTGGCCGAAACACATGACCAATGGCGCGACCTGACCGGGCACGCCATTCTGGAACGCTATGGCATGACCGAAACCAATATGAACACCTCTAACCCTTATGACGGCGACAGGTGCGCGGGCACAGTGGGCTTTCCATTGCCGGGGATCGAGGTGTTGGTCACAGACCCTGCAACTGGCGCGCTCTTGCCCAAAGGTGAAACCGGCGTGCTCGAGGTGCGCGGCCCGAACGTTTTTGCAGGCTATTGGAATATGCCCGAGAAAACCGCCGAGGAGTTGCGCGACAACGGATTTTTCATCACGGGCGACCTCGGGCGCATCGATAAGGATGGATATGTTCACATCGTCGGGCGCCAAAAGGACCTGATCATCTCGGGCGGTTACAACATCTATCCCAAGGAAATTGAGCTTCTGATTGATGAGCTTGAGGGCATCAACGAAAGTGCCATTATCGGCGTCCCGCACCCAGATTTCGGCGAAGCAGTGGTGGCAGTCGTTGTTACCCAGAGCGGAGCTGAAACCTCGTCCGCAGACATCATGGCCGGGATCAAGGATGATCTGGCGCGGTTCAAACAGCCCAAACGCATCGACTTTGTCGAATCTCTGCCCAGAAACGCCATGGGGAAAGTGCAGAAAAACGTGTTGCGCGAGATGTATGCCGGAACCTTCAGGTGATGCACGTTCAAAGCATAGGTCAATTCTCGGTGTGCCGAGAAGCCTAACCCGTGGTTTCGGCTATTTAGAGCAACTGGAAAAAAGATTGGGGGGAAAGTGACATGAAAAATGGCAACGTGGATCAAGCCATTTCAGCGTTGAAAGACGTGTTGGGCGACCGACTTTCGACAGGTGAAAGCATTCGGGAAATCCATGGTCGTGACGAAGCATATTCCGAACCGGCATTGCCAGATGCGGTCGCTTTTCCCGAAAGCACGCAAGAAGTTTCGCAGATCATGAAGATCTGTTCGCAAAACCAAGTGCCCGTCGTTCCCTTTGGCATTGGCACCTCATTAGAAGGTCACATTATCCCAATCCATGGCGGGATCAGCGTGGATACCAGCCGGATGAACAAAGTCCTCCAAATTCGCGAAAGCGATTTGGATGCTGTTGTTCAGCCCGGAGTTTCGCGCGTGCAGCTCAACGATGAACTTCGCGCGACCGGATTGATGTTCACGGTTGATCCGGGTGCAGACGCCACGATTGGCGGCATGACCGCAACGCGTGCTTCGGGCACCAATACCGTTCGCTATGGCACCATGCGCGAAAATGTTCTGGCGCTGGAAGTTGTCTTGCCCAACGGCACGATCATCAATACGGGCTCGCGCGCCCGGAAATCCTCGGCCGGGTATGATCTGACTCATCTTTTTGTTGGCTCTGAAGGAACGCTAGGAATAATCACCGAAATTACCGTGCGCTTGTTTGGTCAGCCCGACGCAATCCTGGCCGCAACCTGTGCCTATGAAACGGTCGATGATGCCGTAAACAGTGTAATCATGGCCATTCAAATGGGCCTGCCGTTGGCGCGGGTCGAACTGCTGGACGAGATGCAGATGAAGGGCATGAACCTTTTCAACCCCGACCTGAATCTGCCCGAAAAACCCCATCTTTTCTTGGAATTCCATGGGTCAGACGCCAGCGTGAAGGAACAGGTCGAGCTGTTTGAAAGCATCGCAGAGGAGTTTGGAGTTTCGGGTTTTGAATGGGCGACCAAAGTCGAAGACCGCAATCGTTTGTGGACTGCTCGGCACAATGCCTATTACGCCGGAAAATCATTGCGGAAAGGCTGCGACAGTGTCGTAACAGACTGTTGTGTCCCGATCTCGGCATTGGCTGACTGTATTGCGCGCTCTAAGGATTTGATTGAACAGGCGGGGATGATTGCACCGATCGTCGGGCATGTTGGTGACGGCAATTTTCACTTGCTCATCCTGTTCGATCCGAACGATCCAAGCGAATTGGTACGCGCCAAGTCGCTTGCGTCGGACGTTAACCGCGTTGCCCTGTCTTTCGGCGGGACTGTCACCGGAGAACATGGTGTTGGCACCGGTAAAAAGAAATACATGTTGGAAGAGCATGGCGATGCTTATGCACTGATGGCGACGCTCAAGCGCGCGATTGACCCGGAGAACATCATGAACCCGGGCAAGATAGTCGAAATCAACTGACAGTTTATTTATGGAAGCCTTGGCACTGCCAAGTCGTTTTGCTGAGAACGGCGGACGTCTGTGGCATTCAGCTGCCAACGAATGTTCCGCCCCTCAAGAAAGACGGCCAGCCTGTCCAACCGCCCCTCAGGGTGAAGAAAAATCCCGAAGGGCCGAGGTGATGCCATTCGGCCCAGACACGAAATCCAAAAAGCTGCGTGTTTTGGCTGGCAGATAGCTGCGGTCGGCATAGATCGCCTGCAATTGCAGTTTTGGCCAATCGACTTTGGGCAGAACGGCTTCCAATCGATTTTCGTTCAGATCACTTTGTGCAGACCAGCTTGGCACCATTGCAAAACCCATTCCGGCCATTGCTGCCTGATGAAGAATGCTTTCGTTGCCGCTGACCAATACGGGCCTGAGTTTGACATCTAACCCTTTCGCCCCTCCGAATTTGATCCTCCCGTCTCCGGCAACTTGAGAATAGGCAAGCATCGGCGCGTCATTCAGATCACCGGGCGATTGTGGGCGCCCAAAGCTGTCCAAAAAGGCTGGGGCCGCAACCAATTGGAACGTCACCTCTCCCAATTTGCGGGCAATGAGCCCATCGTCCAATTTGAACGCAACGCGCAGCGCCAAATCAACGCCTTCTTCGACCATGTTGATTTTGCGGCCGCTCAGGTCGACATCAAAAGTCACATGTGGGTTCTGCTGATGGTAGGCGGCCAGAATTTTCGCAAAGGCTGGATTGGACATCCAGACAGGCATCGACATTCTGAGTGTGCCTCGCGGCGAAAGGCTGTCGGAGGTCAATTGCGCTTCGGCCTCAGACAGTCCGTCAAGTAAAGGGCGGATCGTCAGCAGGTACTGCGCGCCTGCCTCGGTCAGACTCACATTCCGGCTATTGCGATTGAGCAGACGCGCACCGACACGCGCCTCAACATGTTTGACGTGTTTGCTGGTCATCGCAGGCGAGAGGCCAAGGCGCTCTGCTACGACAGAAAAGTTTTTGTGCTCAGCGACTTCGGCGAAAACGCGCAAGCTTAGCAGTGTGTCCATCATCAACCCATAGTGAATGGTAAATCAACAAATACCCTAATGATGCCGATTTTGGAAACCTTTATCACTGTCTTCATCACAACACGCTGCAGAAGCGAT
>CAYGQZ010000241.1:0-6548 GCA_964352055.1 uncultured Rhodobacterales bacterium | reverse complement strand
GCTGCGAACGCAGTATCATGCCATCATGGAATTCACCCTGTATGCATAGCCTGAGTTATTACATCTGAAGATTACCACGGATTTGCAGCCGTTGGCTTTCATTCGACCGGCCTTATCGTAAAATACTTTCGCGCAAGCGAACGCGACCACGCATTCACCTCATCAAAAACGGCATTACCTGAGCCGGAAGGCTGGCTCAGCGGCCGCCGCTTGCAAAACCCTGTCCGGGCTCCAGGCATGCTTAGGTGAACCGTCTCCTGCAGTTACCGGATTAGCAGGGCACGGCGGTCGAGAATGGCCGCATTTTGCCAGCTCATGTACCTGATTTCATAGGAACCGGGTTGTGCCGGGGCTACGACGTCAAATACGAACAGACCGTCATCGTCGAGAAATCCGCGGCCCTCGGGACCAGGCTTGTAGCGTTGCGACGCATCCCCTGGATAACGGTTATCAGGTGATGATATCTCCGCGACGAAGACGATATCTCCGGGCGCGTTGGGACCGTGCACCCGCATGCGGAAGGTCTCTCCACGTTGCACCAGCCGCGGGGCATCAAGCGTTACTTCGGGTCTCACGACATCTACGGGAACCCGGGCCAGCAAACCGCCGTTTTCTGGGCTGAAGTAGCGCAGTTCGTACTTCCCCGGAGTTGCCGGCACCGTCATGCGCGCGGGCGACGCACCACTGGCAAGCTTATTGAATTCATTCCCGAAAAAATAGCGGTTTTCGGCCGCGCCAGCCTGAATGAAGAACAACGAGTCTTCCTTGTGGCGCGGGCCGTTGAATTCCACCGACACGATCGAACCCGCCGCGACGGAGCTTGGTGCGGATACCATCGCGGCGCGCAATGCGACCGTCAGTGGCAGTGCAGCCAGGGTCGCCCCGTTCGCGAAGCTGTAATACCGGATTTCATAGTTGCCTGCGGATCCCGGAACCGGCACCTGGGCCGAGGTTCCAAGCATCGCATCCACGCGATCACCCCTGCTGGCCGGGTAGACATCCTTCGCCCAGTTAATAGGCGCGACGAAGACCAAGTCGCCCGGCGCCTGAGGTCCTGTCCACGAAACTTCGATCCGATCGCCTGCCAGTGCCTCCCGACCGGCCTGCAGCGTCACTTCGGGCGATGTGACCTGCACATTTTCGCGATAGAGTATTCCGCCCGCCGACGGGCTGAAATAACGCACCTCGTAGCGTCCCCTTGAGGCGGGCGCCACGAGGCGGGCCACCGGACCGTGTCCGACCACGTGGCGCTGATGGTTCCCGGTTGGATACCTATTTTCGTCCATCTCCGTCGCTGCGATGAACAGGATATCATCCGGGCGTCCTTCGAACCCCCATTTGACTTCCAGAACCTCACCGGCCGCAAGCGTGTCGCGCGAGAGGATCAGACCCTGCGGCGCGGCAAGAGCCACCTCCACGACAACCTCGGTCACACCTTCGCCCCGGACCGTTGCACGGGTCTCGCCAAAGGCATCCCCGGATTGCACGATAATTTCGTACTCACCCGGCGCGATGTCCTCGGTCTCGGTTCCCGAAGCACCCGAAAGGATGGTCAGATCCTCGGTCTCGTCGTTGATGAACGTCCATTCGAGCGTGCCGGGAACGACCTCTCCGGTACCTTGCACACGCGCGACCAGCCGAACCGAGGGTGCCGGCTCAGGCGGTTCGGGCTCCGCCTCGGGCTGGGGCTCTGGCGCAGCGGTGACCTCCGGGACCTCCGGGGCAACCTCCTCGCGGATCTCCTCCAACGCCGCGACCAGCTCCACGGAATCGGACGCCTCGAAAAACTGGCCGCCCGTATGGCGTGCAAAACACTGAAGCTGGCGTGTCCCTTCCTCGTCCGCAAGGTCAAAGGCGATGGCGTGCACCGTGAAATCGACGCCAGTTTGTTCAAGCTCTTCAGCGACCGAACAGGGGTCCTTACCGCAGCTTTCCCGTCCGTCACCAAGGATCACGACCGTGGCTTTTTCTTCCGTAAACCGAAGTGACAGCGCAGCCTGACGCACCGCATCTGACAGCGGGGTCTTGCCCTTCGGCTGAATGCCCGCGATCGCCGCACTGAGGATCGCAGGATCAAACGGGGACGGCGGTACGATCTCCTCGATATCAGCGCAATTGCCTTTCTCGCGGTGGCCGAATGCCATCAAGCCCACATCCGCGGTCGTATCGAGCTCTTGTAGAAGTGTGTCGAGGTTTCTGCGCAGGACCGAGATCTTGGCCTCACCTTCGACCTGGCCCCACATGCTGCCCGACCCGTCGATCAGCATGATGAACCGTTCCTGTGCCAATGCCGCACCGGCGGCGAGAGAGAAGAACATGCCGCACAAAAGAATTTCTAGGAACCTTGACATCCTTGTGTCTCCAGTTTGTTCAGGCTGATCGTATCCTTTCAAAACGAATTAGGGTGCGACGTCGCGCACAACCCTGAAGCCGAAATCGTCTCGCGCTCGGTCTCGCGAATAAAAAAATCTGTTGGCTGATCGTAGCTGAAATTCGTCCGATCGCCAACTGCCGCCCCTCAGCACGCCGTCACACGTGCGTCCCGGCGAAATTGACAGAGATGGCGCAGCACCATAGGTCCCGGCACAATCCGACACCCATTCCCACACATTTCCGGCGAGGTCGTAAAGGCCAAAGGGGTTCGCCGGATAGCTCGCGACCGGGCTTGGCCCGTCCGCCTCGGCGCCAAAAGCGGCACGATCGGGCAGTAGAACGTGCCCGGTCGGGAAACGGTACTGACGTCCACCTGCCGCGGCATATTCCCACTCGGCCTCAGTGGGCAATCTGTAGGTTTCGCCGGTCGTCTCCGAAAGCCAGGCGGCAAAAGCCTTCGCATCGTCGCCGGTGACCATGGTCACGGGAAATGAAGCGCCTTGGCCGTTCTTCGCGCTGCAGGCGCCAGCTGCGACACAGCTCTGCCACTCACTCAAGGTGATCTCGCGGCGGCCCATCGCAAACGGTCGCGCGATGCGCACGGAATGCCGCGGTTTTTCAACAGCCGGACCGAAATTGGACCCCATTTCGAACTGTCCTGCGGGCAGGCGCACCATTTCCGGGCAAATTGCGCAGTCCCTGAAACCATCGACATCTTCGGGAACTTCCGACCGGACCTCCGGCGCGCGTGGTTGCAAGATCGCAATCCGCTCTTCCGGACGGGCTAGCCCGGCGAGATCTGTCCCTGGTCCCTTCTCAGAACTGGGGACGAAACCCCGATCCGCTTGCAGTTGGTCGTCCTGCGCAGTCGGCGGAGCATCGGTCGAGATGAAAAAGAATTCGCCTTCCGCATCGAATGCAAACGGCACGATCTGCGGCGTCATCGGACCCGGCAGGTTCTCGCTACGGATTCGCTTTCGGACATATTCCTTTAATTCCCCCAATGTCACGATACCGTCGCGGGGGTAGCCCGGCGAAGCGGAGTCCGCCTGGCCCCGCATCCCGTCGATCAGCGCAGTTGTAAAAAGGCTGCCGCCCCAGAGACTCAGCGACGCATAACTTTCCTGATTAGCCGTTCCCGCGGTAAAGATGTGATGCCCGCGCTGGTCGAGTTCCTCGATTGTCCGACGGCGCAGACGGTCGCTCTTGGTCTCGATGCCCAGGCCGCTAAAACAAGCATCGATCACGAAAAGCGACTGCCTCGCCTGGGACAGCGCATCCCACCAACGCTTGAGATCATCCATAGCGATCATCGACCCCCAACCTTCGAGGGTCGAGTCCTGCAGCGGAAGATATCCCGCCATGCGCCCGCCATAGAGCGTCTGCTGAGTGCCGTGCCCAGAGAAATAAAACAGCACCCGATCCTGCTCGCCGACTTCCTCGTGCAAATCTTGCAACATCAAGGTTCGCAAGGCCGGATAGGTGACCTCCTCGTCCAACAAGGTATAGATGATGTCGAAACCAGCCTCATCTTGCAGGAACGTGGCCATGCGTTCCGCGTCATGTGCCGGAGCCGTCAGGGGCGCCCATCCGTTGCGATAATCGCCGATCGCAACGATGACCGCGATGGACCGCCCAAAGCCGGGTATGCCAATCCGGGCCGCCATGCGCTGACCCCAGCCCTGTACTTCGTCTCGAACGTATTTGGTCGGTGCCGCTTCCGACACACCGGCCACAAGAACCAGTAGTGCCAAAAGAAACCGCGCCAATATCACGATCAGCTGTCCTTCTTCCGCAGCGCCAGCCGCAGGTTCACTATACCGATTAGCAATGTCACGAAGGCAACGGCGAGCTTGACCCATTCCGTAATCTCGGAAGCCAACCCCTTGGACTCGATTCCCGAGAAAAGTGGACCGTTCCCGATCCAGACAACGAGCAAGACCCCGACAACAAGTAGGACAACCCCGATAGCCAATCTATTCATCAAAACCTCGTCGCGTCGAAAACATCGCCCCGGTTCAACCACAGCGTTAACCAAACGATACACCTTTTTCACACACATTTGTAGTCGGTCAGTGGTATTGTGCCGGTTCTCCGGTTGCGGCTTTGTCAAGCGGATGAGCGCTTCTTACAGTCCGGGGTCATGGATCTCGTCGAGGTCAAAATAATCCCGCCTCAAGATCGCGTCCGGTGGCGGATCGTCTCAAGAAGTCCACGTCGGCGTTTTCCCCCAACCCATACAGCTAGATCGAATTATTCACCAAACTTCAGTTATTTCCTTCGGGCACACTGGATCGACCGGGTTGACGGCGGCGTTTTGATCAGAGGTTTTGGTGTTTGTTGAAAGTTGATATCCGGGGGCGTTCAGGCGGCTGATGCCGCGTCGGTCATGGGCTTTGTGCGTTGATGCGTCCCAGTAACAGGATCAGCGTTTCCCGTTGCGGGCAGGCGGTTGGCAAAGCGATGCTGATGCGGCATTTCAACTGCCGGACGCGCACCGCAATCTTCAGGAACGTGCTTCGAAGAGTTTCAAAAGTTGCGGTTCGCCAGCGCGAACGCCTTGGGGTTACGCCGCGTAATTTCAGCAGCAAACAGTAAGCACCGGTGTGCAGAAACAGCCGGAACTGGTTGGCCTCCCAGCGATGGCAGGACGTGCGGTCGGATTTGGTGTAGAGTTTGTGTTCATCAATCAGGTTTTCCATTTTACCACGGGCGCAATAGACCTTTTCGTATAGATGTTTGCTGCGCCCACCCAGGTTGGTGACGATGAAGCGCACATCTGTTCCTTGTCGGGGAGCCTCGACGCGGGCAATGACAAGGCGCTCTTTTGCCCAGCTTCTGGCCCCGTACCGGGTCTGGAAAAAGCGGCGGAGTTTTTCCTTGTTGCCGCGCCGCCAACGCGTTGTGGCATCTTTGCTCCAAGGGGCCGAGAGCGTCTTCAGCCTGCTATTGCCCTGAAGGCCGAGGATATAGAAACAGCCCTGTTGCTCCAAAAGGTCCATGACTTCAGGCGTTCCATAGTGCCCGTCACCGCGCACGGTGATGGCAACGCCAGGCCAGTTCCGGCGGATGCGCCGGATCACATGACGCAGAACCATCGCCGCTTCTGCGCCCGAAGGCCGCTTGCCAGGGCGCAGCAGAAAACACACTGGCCTGCCTGTGGCAGCGTCATAAATATGGATAGGCTGAAAGCAGTACACTTGCGCGTGGCTATTGAACAGCGACAGTTGCTGGTCGCCATGTGCCCGGTCGGACGTGTCGTCGATGTCGAGCACAATGTAGCCCGGAGCCGCTCTGAAGCTGGCGCAGAACAGATCGATCAGCTTGCGCCCCATTCGGGCCAGATCGCGCCAGGACGGCGTGTTCTCCAGCCGCGACAGGGTCGGCTGGGAGGCAAGAGCGGGGCCACTGTCCGGAAGGCGCTCGCAAGCGATCTTGAAGGCCGGGTCATGACGTAAGGCATCAAGATCGTCGCAGTCCTCATGACCACAAGAAATCGCAAACAGACGTTCTCGGATCATCGTGGTGTGATCGTGGATGGTGCGCCCCGGGTCGCGCGCGTCATGCAAGCAGGACGCCAGCATACCGGCAAAGTTCAGTCCCCGTTCAATCTCCCGCAGCAACAGTACGCCACCGTCAGATGACAGAGCGCCGCCATCGAAACGGGCATGTATATCGTGCCGTTCGACAGGTGACAGGCCGGGGAGGAATAGTGTATCGTCATTCATGGTGGGCTGGATTTTCTGCTGGAGATGTATGATCTTGTTTGAACACCAAAATCATACGCTATTTCAACAGCCTGATCTACGCCTGCCAACTAATTCACGCTGCTTCATGAATAATTCAGGCTAGATCGATCCGGCCTCCGTCCGGTCGACACATTGCTCTCCGCGTCGCCCTCGGAACCTCAGATCAAGCTTCTGCCTCGCTCATCGACCGGAACTCGGTTCCGTTTCTCTAAAGCGTCAGCATCAGCACGGCTATCTTGCGGACAGTGGCGACGGCCGCCTTCTTGAACCCTTTGCGATAGTATGCACGGTGTTGAATGGCCGCTTCGAACAAATGCGAGCGGCTACTTTGCACCCGCCGCGAAAGTCCGGTGTCCGGCCGACTTTTGGATCGCCTTGCTGGCGCAGCAGAAATTTCGCAAGCGCGGCGAATGGCAAGAAGGTCCG